>NZ_JACSOG010000012.1:0-143521 GCF_014349195.1 Pseudoalteromonas sp. BZK2
TTTATACTGCGTTATTGATTTTAACAATAGAACCACTATTACTTGCAATCAATGCCTTGCCTAAATCGCTTTTAATTCCAACTGAAACTCGCACCTTGAAATGGTTTGGGTATATAAAGCCCAGCACAGTATGAAGTACTGGGCTGTTTTTTTAGGATTGATAGTCGTAGTAAATCAAAATACACACCAGCTAACCTACTTAGATCTAATCTTCGCTTAAAAGATTGAAAAGTTTATGTTACAACGGCACTAACATTACTTTTTAGTTACAAACATGACTGAACTTTACCATTGGTTTGATTTAATCGGCGTAGCCGTGTTTGCTGTTTCTGGAACGCTATTAGCGTACGACAAAAAAATGGATGGCTTTGGGGTTGTTGTGTTAGCCACAGTCACTGCTATTGGCGGTGGAACTGTGCGCGACGTTATTTTAGATGTGCCCGTATTTTGGTTACATGATCAAAGCTATTTCTGGGCTATATTACTTTCTGTATTTGTTACCACTCGTTTAATCAATAAACAGCGTTCGATTTCACTTAATGCATTGCAAGTGGCAGATGCTTTTGGTTTAGCATTTTTTGCGGTGATGGGGGCGCAAAAAGCCATGCTTGCCGGTATGCCTGATACCACCGCGATTATTATGGGTGTGATCACAGGGTGTTTTGGTGGCGTTATCCGTGATGTGTTGGCTGGAAATATGCCGATGCTGTTAAAAGGTGAGCTCTATGCTATTACTTGCATCGCAGGTGGGATTGTTTACACATTAAGTATCTCACTGGGTTTAGTGACCGAAATGGCCATGGTGTTGGCTATGCTTATGACCTTATCACTGCGTTTAGCTGCAATGAAATGGCACCTTACATTACACGTTTTTAAATATCCCGACTAAGATTAGTATTAAGAATGAATGATAGGGACATCATGGATCGTGTCTTTAGCTAGAATATTTTCTCGTGCACAAGTAGGTGTGCAAGCTCCTGAAGTGATTGTAGAAGTACACTTAGGCAACGGCTTACCTGCTTTTCATATCGTTGGCTTGCCTGAAGCGTTAGTCAAAGAGTCAAAAGATAGAGTGCGTAGCGCACTCGAAAACTCACAGTTTGGCTTTCCTGACCAACGAATAACCGTCAACCTTGCGCCTGCTGATTTACCTAAAGAGGGTGGTCGCTTTGACTTGGCTATTGCAGTGGGTATCTTGGTCGCCTCTGGGCAAATAAACTGCCCCGATATTCATCGTTATGAGTTTTACGGAGAACTGGCATTGAATGGTGAGGTAAGAGGGGTGAATGCTATTTTGCCTTCGGTGTTAGGAGCGAAAGAGCTGGGGCGCTGTTGTTTTTTACCCGCCGAAAACGATAATCTCGCAAGCCTTGTTTCGGGCGTTTCTCGAAAGGCCGTTTACTCTTTACAAGATGTTTGGAATGACTTATTAGATCAGCAACCTCTGCCACTTAATATTTGTTATCCAGAGCAGCAGTCGCAGCGTGACTCGCTACTCGATTTAAGTGATGTGAAAGGTCAACCTGGGGCTAAACGAGTGCTAGAAATTGCTGCGGCTGGTGGTCATAATTTACTATTTCTTGGCCCTCCAGGTACTGGCAAGTCAATGCTTGCTCAGCGTATGCCTACGATTATGCCAACCATGTCGGATGATGAAGCAATTAGCACTGCCGCGTTATATTCGATAATTGGTCAGTCGGTTGATTTATCGAATTGGCGTGAACGCCCCTTCAGAAACCCACATCATACTTGCTCTGCTGTTGCCCTTGTTGGTGGTTCCTCAAATCCTAAACCGGGTGAAATCTCTCTCGCTCATAATGGCGTTCTGTTTTTAGATGAGTTACCCGAATTTGAAAGAAAAGTGCTCGATTCACTGCGTGAACCAATGGAAACGGGCGTGGTGACTATATCGCGAGCGGCACGACAAATGGAATTTCCATCGCAATTCCAGCTGATCGCCGCATTAAATCCTAGCCCCACAGGAAGCCATACCGATAAGCGTGCAACGCCAGATCAAGTATTGCGGTACTTATCTCGGGTATCTGGGCCATTTATCGATAGGATTGATTTACAAATTGAGCTGCCGCGACTCACCAGTAGTCAATTGCAGAGCACGCAAGTAGAAGAAAGCAGTGAACAAGTAAGAGCCAGAGTCGAAAGAGCTTATGCAATTCAACTCAACCGACAAGGCAAAGTGAATGCGCGCTTGAATAATAAAGAAATGAGCATTCATTGTGAGTTGGCAACTGCTGAGTTGCAGTTTTTAGCAAAAGCCAGCGAAAAACTGGCGTTATCACCGCGTTCATATCATCGCATTATTAAAGTGGCACGTACCATTAGCGACCTAAAAGCACAGCCAGCAATTACTTTAAACGAATTAAAAGAGGCGTTGAATTATCGTGCGTTTGAACGGCTAATAAGCCAATTAACGCAGTTTTAGTGAGCTTTTAAATTGATAGCATGTAGCCTTTACCGCGAACGGTTACGATACGCTTTTGGTCTTTTTCATCGCTGAGTTTTTTACGTAAGCGGCCAATAAGTACATCAACGGTACGATCGCTTGGGCTCCAGTCAGGCTGACCAATTTCTTCGGAAATTTTTTCACGTGATGTCGCTTTACCCGCATTTGCAATAAGGCAAATAAGTACCTTGTGTTCTGCTTCAGTAAGACGAGACTCTTCACCATTAGGGGTGACTAATGTTCGGTTATCAGGGTGCAGTTTAAAGTCGGCATATTCAATAAACTCTTCGCTCTCATCATCTTGCTGAGAGCCTTTTATGCGTTTAAACAGGGCGCGCATTCTAAGTTCAAGTTCAAGTAAATCAACTGGTTTGCAAATGTAGTCATCAGCACCTTGTGCAAGGCCTGCAATACGGTCAGCTTGCGAGTCACGACTAGACAGCACAATAACGCCAATGTCTGTTAGTGCATTAAGCTCTTTGGCAAGCAAAAGCCCATCGCGTTTTGGTAACACAATGTCGATAACGGCTAAAGAGATTGCTTTTTTTGATGAAGCACGCAATTGTACAATGCTTAATGCATCGGCCCCCGTTGAATCTACCTCAATATTAAACTCAGTTTCTTTAAAATGATTAAGAATGCGTTTAACGAGTAGTTCGTCGTCTTCAACCAATAAAACTTGAATAGTCATTCGCTTTAATTTCACACTTGATTTGTTGTAATGTTAGCACTGTATGGCAAAGGCTGAGAAGTGCCATGGTGAGGTTTGTAACTATTTCTTACAACTTAATAGCTTAGCGTTAGCTTAAAAGGGAGAGCGCTGAGCACTCGCACAGTGCTCAGCCAAGTGATTAAACTACTTTTCAGGATAAAGGTGTTGCCACCATTGTGGCTGATCTTTTAAGTTTTTATCGAAATAAGCCAACATGGTATTCCACCAGTCGAAGCGTTTATCACGAGCAAAAATTTGGTGATCTGCACCTTTATACTCAATCAGGTCAACATCTTTACCTAATAACTTTAATGCCGTGTACATATTGTGACTTTCACCAACCGGTACGTTGGTATCCGAATCACCATGAAGGAGTAATATCGGCGTTGTTACTTTGTCAGCATGAAAAACCGGGCTGTGTTGGCTGTAAAGTGTAGGGTTGTTCCACGGGTAGCTATTTTTAGATGCTTCAGCTGAGTATAAGTAACCCCACCAACCTTGGCCCCAATACGAGGTGATGTTTGAAATTCCAGCATGAGCAATCGATGCACTGAACATATCTGTTTTAGTTGCGAGTAGCATGGTCATAAAGCCACCGTAAGAGGCTCCTAAATTACCTACACGCTTACTATCTACAAAGCTATATTTATCTAAAAAGGCTTTTGTGCCGTCGATGATATCGTTGGCGGTGTATTCACCCCATGCGTTGACGTGTTTAGCCGAGAACTCTTGGCCAAAGCCGGTTGCGCCCGTAGGTTGTACAACGTAAACAACATAGCCATGCTCAGCCCATAGGTTAAATGGGTAGCGACCGGTAAAACCACGGGTTACTGGCGATGTACCACCATAATAATAAACCAGTGCAGGGTATTGTTTATTGCTATCTAAATCATGGGGTAAATAAACGCGGCCTTTAATTTCAATGCCATCTTTATTAGTAAAGTTAAACTCTTCCAGTGAGGCTACTTGCGTATTTTTATAGCCAATTGGCTTAGAGTCCCACACTACTTTAGCGCGACCTTTACCTAAGCTTAGTTGTTTTAACTGCTGAGGTGTTGACGCTGTGGTGCCGGTAACCAAAATGCGCGGGGTGCGTTCGTGTGAGTAGCTAACTTGCTCAACAACATCAAAACCCGTATTCACTTTATTAAAACGCTTTTTGCTTAAGTCGAATTGATAAAGTTGTACGGTATCTTGCTCGGTCACTTTAATAAGCGCATCACCGTTTTCAAGCACATTTAACTGGCCGATAGCTGGGTTAAAAGCCTTACTCAGAGCGCTGGCTT
Organism: Pseudoalteromonas sp. BZK2; assembly: GCF_014349195.1. Taxonomy (NCBI): domain Bacteria; kingdom Pseudomonadati; phylum Pseudomonadota; class Gammaproteobacteria; order Alteromonadales; family Pseudoalteromonadaceae; genus Pseudoalteromonas; species Pseudoalteromonas sp. BZK2. The sequence continues at coordinate 4,460 of NZ_JACSOG010000012.1, forward strand.
TTTTACCGTCACGGCTTAGCAAATAAAGTTGACCGTCATAGTTATTCGCAAGCATCCCTTCAGGAAGGTTACGACCTAAGCCATTATTAAAATCTGGTCCGGCAGTGACATAAATTCCGTCGTCAGTATATTTAGCCTGATTAAATGTATTGTATTGACCAAGTACCGTAGTTGCCGATGTCGCTAGGTTTAGCTCAACAAGTTCTGTTGCTGGTTGTGGTGATAGCTTCATTGCTTGTGCAGAGCGGCTCATCAAAACGTGGCCGCTTTTAGCGTCAAAATCTTCAAGTGAATGGCTAAGTGGGCCTTGGCTTAAGATTTTGCTTAGACCTGTGGCGATATCGAGTAAATAGACTTGCGATGTGGTACGAGCATAAGACCAACGGTCTTGCAGGCCTTGGTAATGTTTAGTGAGCTTGCCATTGTCTGTTGGAGACTTCGACCAACTAAAAATTAAGCTGTTGTTATCGAAAAACTGAAAGCCACTTGCACCCGCGAGGTTTTTAGCAATGACGCTAAATTGCATGGTTTTTAGGTTTAAACGCTTAAGCTCGCCATTTAATAAATACACTAAGCTTTTGCTATCTGGGCTCCAAGTTATGTTACTCGGCTGGGCTGACTCAAAGCGATAAAGTGTATTGTTTTTTGCGTCTTTAAGCTCAGTAACATATTGCGCTTGATTAGCGGTTGCATCTTCGTAATGACGTTGGCTAGTTATGAAGTAATCGCCATTTGGTGCCATTGAAATATAACTAACCGTTGGCGCATCGAATAATTGCTTAGCCGACAAACCGAGTTGTTTTTTAGCACTAAATTGCACAGCATCTAGTTCTGACTTAGCCGTAAAATCAAGCTCAACCTCATTCCAGTTGGCTACTTGCTCAGTGATGATAATAAACTGATGATCGCCTTGGCTTAAAGCTAGCTCATAGCTTTTATTTTTTTCTGTTTGCTTTTCACCATCAATAAATAGCTGCGCGTTTTCAATGCCTTTAAGTGTTAATGAGCCTTGGCTAAAACGTTCAGTTGAGGCGGTAAATTTCAGCGCCTGTAAACCACCGAGTGTTAGCGCGCTCACTTTGTCGAATGATTGCCAGTCAAGTTCATTACCAAAAACACGCATGCTATCGCTGCTGTTTTGCAAGCTTGGTAATAGGTTAGCAATAATGGCATCGCGATGATCCGTTTGATATGGCTTAAGTTGCATATCTTCGCCAAGAGGGCCAATAAATTGCACCGCTGATTTATCAATGGCAGCGGCCATCGCAGTATTGCTTAACGCACATAACGCTAATGCACTAAATGTTGTTTTTAGCTTGGCTGATTGGCTTAGCCAAGTAGTTGAAAGTGTCATAGTTTCGCCTGTTGAAGGTAATTTAAACCAATATAGCACGCTGCAAATTAGCCAAAAAGTGCTCTGCGTTAGATTGCAGTCGGGTTTGAGCTTGTGGTTTTCAATTGCTATGGTGAGCAGGTTAACTTTTTAAGAGGGCTTACAGTGACATTGTTACTTGTTTATATGTTTGTTGCCATTACGGTTTCGTTTTTGTGCTCAGTGATGGAAGCGGTACTGTTAAGTATTACGCCAAGTTATGTTGCCATGCTCAGAAAGCAACAACCACAACTGGCAAAACGTGTTGGTAAGCTTAAAGACAATATAGACCAACCGCTGGCAGCAATACTTACGTTAAATACCATAGCGCACACGGCAGGCGCAGCTGGTGTTGGCGCACAAGCTGCAGTGGTGTTTTCAGATGCTGCGGTTGGCGTTGCCTCTGCAATTATGACGCTATTGGTTCTGGTGCTTTCTGAAATTATTCCGAAAACATTAGGGGCTAATTATTGGCGAGGATTAACACCCATTGTTAGTGTGAGCCTAATTTGGTTGGTGTTTATTCTAAAACCCTTTGTGTGGTTTGCAGATATTTTAACGCGCTTTTTAGGGCGTAATTACGATGAAGCCTATTATATTCGCCAAGAAATTGAAGCCATGGCTGATATTGGTACTGAATCAGGAGCCCTTGGGCAAGATGAATCTGAAATTATACGCAGCCTGCTGCATTTTCGTCATGCCAAACTCGATACCTTAATGACACCACGTACGGTGCTTTTTAAAGTACATAAAGATTTAACTGTAAACCAATACTTGGCGGAGCATGGTTCTTCTTCGTTTTCTCGGGTATTGGTTTATGACAAAAATGGTGATGATATTATTGGTTTTGTGCATAAAAATGACATTATGCTGGCTTATCATCGTCTAGGTGAAGACTATAAAATTAGCAAGCTCGTTAAGCCTATTTACACCGTACCAGAAACCTTACATGTGCCGACCTTACTTGAAACCTTACTGTCTGAGCGCACGCATATTTGTTTAGTCGTGGATGAATACGGTGATGTGCAAGGTATTGTCACCCTTGAAGATTTAATCGAAGCATTAATGGGGCTCGAAATTGTTGATGAGCACGATCAATCAGCTAATATGCAAAAAGTCGCCAAACAGCGTTGGCGACAACGTTTAGCATCTAGTAATACCATCGTCAGTGACGATAAGCGTCAACCTTAGCGGCGATGTCCTGCTGCGGTTTTTACCATTTGTCGCCATGAGAGTGACCAATTTAAAAAGTCTTCTTTGGCTTTCGGGCGGCACAGCAAAAAGCCCTGCATAAGAATAAACTCTTTGTAGCGGTCGAGGTATTCGAGTTCTTCCACTCGCTCAATGCCCTCGGCTACAATAGCGAGATCTTCTTGTATCGCTATATTCACTAAGCTACTAACAATCACTTGGGAAAACTGATCGGTTTCAATATTGCTAATCAGGGTGCGATCGATCTTAATTTCGGTAAACGGTAATGTTTTGAGTTGTTGAACATTAGTAAAGCCAGTGCCAAAGTCATCGAGCGAAATACCAAAACCGCGCATTCGTAAACGGTTGAGTGTTTCGAGCTGTGCCGCACTTCTAAGTGCATACTGCTCAGTGATTTCGAGGATGATTTCACTTGGAGTTAAATTATTTAAGTGTAAGATTAACGCAAGTTTATCTGGGCAGCTTAAGTCTTCTAGTTGCGAGGGTGATAAATTGAAAGCGAGCTTTAAGTTTTGATCAAAGTTTTCCTTTATTTCAATAAAATCGCTAGTGGCTTTTTCAAATAATTGAAAAGTAATAAGGTTTATCAAGTCCAAATCTTCAGCAACACAAATAAAGCGTTCGGGCAAAATGATTTCTTGTTCTTGACGCGTGTTGATCCGTGCTAATACTTCAATACTTTCAACCCGGTTGTCATGACGATTAATTTTAGGCTGATAAAATGGGATCACTTCATTGTGGCTGATAGCATGCAGTAGTAATGATTCAGAAATAGGCGCCTGAGTTCGTTCAACATGAATAGCAAAGTGTTCCAACTTTTGAAGTAGTAAGTAAACTTGATTTAATTGTACTGGCTTAGAAACATTACCAATTAAGTGAGCGTTATGCTTGCGAGCTAAGTCTGCAGCTAGGTCTATAACCTTAGGGTCCATCTCAGAAATAATGGCAATTGCACCTTGGTATTTCATGGCACCTAAATGACGGATAAGTTCCATGCCATCCATGTCTGGCATATTGAGATCAGTAAAAACAGCATCAAAGTATTTCGGGGCTTTTTTTATTTTTTCTAGTGCTTCCTCAGCACTTAGGCTTGTGGTGATATGAGGGACTTCGAGCTCATTCAAAATAGCATGCATGACAATTAAAATTGCTTTCGAATCATCTACGACGAGAATGTGCCTATTTGACTTAACCATATTCATTCCTTGAATGAGAATACTATTATAAAAGTAGTAGAAAAATTGCATTAAGTCATGTTTATTGATTTCTTTTTGTATAATAAATGCACAATCACTTAAGGGGTTGAAACTCGTAATTTTATCTGTGCGAAGTATAATAGCCGCACTTTTTATTCGTATTTATAAGAACTATGGTCAGACTTCAGTTGAGTCTCGCAGATGAAATCTTTATTTTGCATTTAAACGGCTCACAGTTAATTCAGATTTTTCATCAACAACAAGCAATTGCCTTCGATAATCCAGAGCCAAAACTTTATGAGTTTGATTTTCAGGGGCAGCGTATTGGCCTTGATACCAGTAAAGTGCACGAAAAAAGCTTAGTGATTTTTGTTAATCAGCAGCAGGTAAGTCAACTTGCTTTACCTGAGTTGCAAGAAGCCGAACCAAAACGCGGCATTATTGGTTTGCTGGCATTAGGTTTTAAATTATTCAAAAGTGCAAAAGTCGTGAAAGCTGCGTTAGCGGGTGCCTCGGTGGCTGGCTACGCTTGGCTATTTTCCATTGAATTTGCCTTAATGTTAATCGCTTGCTTGGTTGTGCATGAATACGGTCATGTGCGCGCAATGAAATATTTTGGCATTAAAACGAAAGGTATTTACCTTATTCCCTTTGTCGGTGGTTTGGCTGTTTCTGATGATAAAATTACCACTCGATGGCAAGACGTGGTGATCTCACTCATGGGGCCCGCTTTTGGCTTAATTACCTCAGTGCTGGGAGTGGTGCTTTACTACGCCACTGAAATGGAAATATTCGCCGGTGTGGCGGTACTCAGTGCACTGTTAAACCTATTTAACTTGTTACCTATTCTGCCCTTGGATGGTGGCCATGTACTTAAAAGCATTAGTTTTTCGATGCGTTCATGGATAGGCCTAAGTGTATGTTTATTAGGTGTGTTATTTGGCTTGTGGCTGAGTTACACCTTTGGCTTGATGCTACTGGTGTTTTTCTTATTTGTAGGGGCACTTGAGATTATCTTTGAGTGGCGCGGGCGTCACTACTCACACCTCATTCCTCTTGATACTTACGGGCAAGGTTTTTCAGCAGTAATGTACGCACTGGTTGTTGCAGGTCACGTTGCGGTGATGATGCACTTTGCCGACTCAGAAAGCCCAATCTTAAGCTTACCAATGAAGATATTAGCAAGTTAATTAATATTTAAGCACTAAGTTATATTCCGCTTGGTGCTTAAATTCACGTTAGTGCATATAAATCCTTATTTAAATGACTAAGCATTAAATTTAAAAAGGATACTATTTGAGAAAGTTCCGATTTATAGAAACTAGAATATTTAGCTAATCTTAAACCCAAGAGGAACAGTAAAAGGACTTTGCAATGAGCTTGTTCAGAAGGGAGGCGACTGTGCAGCAAAGTGAGCAGTTAATATGTGTAATCACTTTAGCACAGACATTATCTATTAAATTAAATGGAGGTTGTTTTGTTCATGAAGCAATTTTTATTTAGTTTCTTTATCACTTATATCATAACCAGAGTTGCTTTTTTTACTTTTGATTTTTCTATTTCAAAAAGTAGTAGCTTGGTAGATTATTTTATCGATATATCTGCGTTTATTTTAGTGTACTTCGTTGTTTCTAAGATCGTTTGTTTTGTATTAAAAAGAGATAAAAGGAGCGAGAGCAGTAATTCTAACTTTAAGTAATAGACTATTGCTTGGGTAGAGTGAAGACCTCTTTTCGGCGCTGATTGAAGCACTACAGATTGAGGGTTTTGGTTACCTTTGATAAACAAACCGTTTTGAAGAGGGGCTCTCGCTATGAGCTTTTGCCCCTTTCTAATAGGTGATGTTTATAAAGCTTTTTTAAGGATAAAAGCTCAGCATTAACGATATAAATACGCCGGTGATGATCAGCTGTACAAGGCAAAAGCCCATGATGTCTTTTGCTTTTAAGCCGGCAATAGCAAGTACGGGGAGTGCCCAGAACGGCTGAATAAGGTTAGTCCAAGCATCGCCCCATGCGACAGCCATAGCAACCCGTGGCATATCCGCGCCAAGTGTTTGTGCTGCAGGAATGACAATCGGCGCTTGCACCGCCCATTGACCGCCGCCTGACGGCACAAAGATATTCACAAACCCTGCACTTAAAAAACTCCAAAAAGGCAGCGTTTCGGCTGTTGCAATGGCAATAAATCCTTCAGAAATTTGTTGAGCAAGTCCCGTTTTTACCATAATCGCCATGATCCCGGCATAAAATGGAAATTGAATCACAATGCCAGCGCCACTAGGGATTGCTTGCTGTAAGCTGCTAAGTAAATTATGTGGTGTTTGATGCAGTAAAATTGCGCTAAATAAGAAAATTGCGATCACGCTATTTAAGTTTAAGCCGCCTCCGTTTAACACAAAATAATAAAATAAATAGGCAAGACCAACGGCACCTACTCCCATACCAAGCAAACGACTATGTTCTATGACTTCAGCAGGGCGGGTGGGTGTTGCTATTTGCTGCGTTTCATCATCAAGCTTTGCGGGGTCAACATAAACACTATCTTTTTCGCTTGGCAGCATATAGCGATTTACCAACGGCATGATAATAAACAAGCCCACAACAATAGCGATATTAAATGCCGAAAAAATTGTGTTTTCGGTACCTATCACCCCAATGCTTTGCTGTGCAAAGTGGCCATCGGTTGCGATGGTCAGCGGCACTGAACCGGCTAAGCCACCATGCCAAACAATAAAACCTGAATAGGCACTGGCTACTAACAAACGGTAATCAACGCGGGTTTGTTTCGCAATTGCTTTGGCGAACAAAGCGCCAATAACTAAACCGAAGCCCCAATTTAGCCAGCTAGCCAATAATGACACGAGCGTAACGAGTATAATCGCTTTGGCAGAGCTGTTGGCGAAAGTCGCAAGCTTGTTGAGTATGCTGCGCATCACCGGGGTACTTGCTAGCATGTAGCCCGTTAGCAGCACCAGCAACATTTGCATGGCGAATTGTAGCAGGTTCCAAAAACCACCACCCCAAGCCGCGAGCACTTGCGTGGGCGTTGATGGCGTAAAGAGGCTCGCAACGATAAAGCTCAGCAAAGTGAGTAATATAACAAATACAAATGGGTCGGGTAGATAACGCTCTACTAGATTAGTGAATGGTTTAGCAACGCGATTTAGCATGGTTTTTATTGTTGTCGTCGAATCGATAGTGCCAATAAATCATGAATAACGATGATTGGCAAATTGCGACGTCGTTGCTTGAGCTTATGCCTTCAAAAACAAATGCTAAAATTAATTACTGTGAATCTTGCTCAAGCACCGCTTTTAAGCGAGCCTGAACTTCTTCGACTAGCAGTATTGGCTGGAACTTTGATAAAAACGCATTACAACCAACTTTCTCAACTAAAGCTTGATTAAAGCTACCACTCAAAGATGTGTTAAGCACGATATATAGGTTTTTCATGCGGCTGTCGTTACGAATTTCGTGTGTTAAGCGGTAGCCATCCATTGCCGGCATTTCTGCATCGGTGATCACCATGAGTAATTCTTTCTCAACATCTTTGCCTTGATCAGCCCAGCCTTTTAACATTTCGAGTGCTTCAAGTCCGTTACGAGCAGGTATGATTTCGATGCCAAGTTGCGACAAGGTATCGCTTACTTGTTTACGAGCCGTTGGCGAATCATCGGCATGAAGAATTTTGCGGCCTGCAAATTCATTCACGATACTTTTATCAAGAATGTCATTAGATATTTGTACTTCATACTCAACGATTTCGGCGAGCACTTTTTCTACATCGATAATTTCAACTAGATGTTCTTGGCCATCGCGTTTTACTTTAGTTAAGGCTGTTAGGTAGTGATTTTTACCAATTGCGGTTGGCGGTGGCATGATATCTGACCATGTCATATTAATGATCTGATCCACTTTACCAATTAAAAAGCCTTGCACAGTGCGGTTGTATTCAGTGATAACTAGGTTTGTATCTTCGATGTTTTTAGCTTCAGGCATATTAATCGCCTTGCGTAAGTCAATAACCGGAATTGATTCACCGCGTATATTTACTACCCCCGATACTTTTGGGTGCGCATGAGGGATCTTGCTAATTGGTGGCAGCTTTACTACTTCTTTAACTTTAAACACATTTAGAGCAAATAAGTGACGGCTGTGAAGGTAAAATAGCAAAAGCTCTAAGCGGTTTTCACCGACCAGTTGCGTACGCTTATCAACAGAAGCAAGAACACCTGACATATTTCACCCTAAACACCTAATACAGAGATAGTATAGTCTACTATTATTTTTCATCGACATGTATGTTCAATTTAGCGCCTGTTGCTAAATATCCTGCATTACAGTACCGTATCGATAATTTCCCCCACGATAAATTGCAAGGATCATGCACTATTTTTTTAATCGAATAGTAGTTCTTATTCGCAGCCATATTGATCAAGTAAGTTGGCAGGCTGTGGTGCTTACCACGCTTTTGCATATGCTACTAATTTGGTGGCTGCTTATGCTTGCAGGAGAGCAAGCTCTTACACCTCTTGGCACTTATTTTTATTATTATGTAGTAACTACGTCAACAGTTGGCTATGGCGACTTTAGTGCGAGCACTGAGCTTGGCCGTTGGATTGTCGCATTACTGCAAATACCTTTTGGTTTAGCATTATTTGGCGTTCTGTTAGGAAAAACAGGGCAAACAGTAACTTATTTAATTAGGCGCGCTATGACGGGTGATAAAAGCTTCGCACATATAAACAATCACATTATTATCTTTGGTTGGCATGATACACGTACTAAGAAGATGGTCGATTATATCTTGGCCGATCATAAACGTTTAGATCGTCGTATTTTATTGGCCGTTACGGAGCAAATGGAGCATCCATTTTTAGCAAACCCGATGGTTGATTTTGCACGCTTAACTAGCTTTACTGACCTAGATGAGTTGAACCGAATTGCGATTGGCCGGGCCGATAAAATTATTATTGATGGCCAAGATGATGACCAAACGTTTACAACGGCATTACGTATTAGCAAGTTGGTAAATGAACAGTGCCACATTAGTGCACATTTTTCTGATGAAACTAAAATCGAAATGCTACATGAGCATTGCCACAATGTAGAATGTAGCAGTGCTAAATCAGCCGAGATATTAGTGCGTTCAATGCAAGACCCGGGTTCAAGTCGCGTGCAAGAAGAGTTACTATCGACATTGCACGGTGATACTCAATTTAGTTTACCAATTCCAAAAGGCGTGCAAGCAATGGAGTTTGGCAAACTGTTTCATCACTTTAAATATAGTCACGATGCTATATTACTGGGTGTCGCACATAATTTGAGTGCAAAAAATATGGACTTAAACCCGCCGCTTGATTATGTAGTAAGTGAGGGAGATATTTTGCATTATATCGCTGCTGAACGAGTTTTGAGCGACGAAGTTGATTGGTCAGCGTTGGTATAGTACCAATCCGCAATAATACTTTTAATTAAGTGAATTGGTATATATGAATGAAGTTGTGTTTTTAATTATCGTACTCAGTGCCTACATTTTACCTGTGGTCATTGTGCTTAATAGTAAACGCACGCAAGGCCACGAAAAGAATGCTTGGTTAATCGGTATCATCTTCTTTTCGTGGTTAGCTTTAGTAATGTACTTAACAATTATCCCTAAACACGGGCGAGTCAAAAAGCACCGTAAAGTAAAACCCAAGGGTTAACTTACCTTAAGCTTACAGCTGCTTTATCACTTCAACTGTTTTAGTTTATGGTCTATCACAGGATCATCCGGTGAGAGTTGCTGCGCCACTTCTAAGACCTTAATTGCATCGTTTGGGTGCTCATCTTGATGCTTGATTGCAACATCAATCAGCGGTTGCACATCAATCGCATCTTTTTGCTCTTGCATGTGCTCGGCTTTTTCTTCAGCTAAAATTGTATGCGCGGTGCTTAGTAAGGCTAAACGATGTGGCGAACTCTTGTTTGCCTTATTTAGGCGACGATAATAGTCTTCTTTAAAGCGTAGCGTTTTGGTTTGCTGGCGGAACTGAGCTATATCAACTTGCTGGTGGCTTATAAAATCAACAGCAACATCTTTATAAAAGCCAAACTTATTTAAATATGTTGCATGAACACTATGGCCCATACCGAACACGCGTAAGTGGGTGAGTTGTGGGTAACGTTTAGCATGAGCTCGGTCGATACGATTAGTTGGGTCGTAAATAATATAACCCTTTGCATGGCCTAAATCTAAATCGTGGTAGTCACCGTTCCAATCGAATTTTTGCGCGATGTCAGTGCTTGAACGGTCATCCCATGGTGCTTTTTCTTTGTTTTTTGTGCTAACAGGGTGAAAGAGTAAAACTTTATCAAGCTTTAATAGATTGGCAAAGGCGCCAACGGCAAAGCCTCCTCGGCTCAAACCATAACCTAACCGCTCTTTGAATCCGCCAATCAGTGGTGCTAGCTGCTCAATGAAAAACAACAGATTGCGGTGCCTAAACCAGTTGCTAATGCCTAAATGTTGAAAGGCGATAATATTCACATCTTGCTTTTTCGCGAGCTTATAAGCCCAAGGCGAAAAATCATCAGTAATATCATGTTCTTGATAATTTGTTCCAGCAGGAGAGAAGGTAATTAGCAGGGGCTTATTGGCATCAATGATATGGTATTTTACATAAACATCGCCGAGCAAATCACCGCCAGTCATAGGTACAAGGCTTTGTTGCTCATCGCGGGGAAGACGGGTCCATTCCTCTAACCAATACAGTAATTTCATACATCCCCCTTAGTACCTCTAAAATAAAGGGGCGAAATTATAGCAAAAATAGCAGCTCATTAAAAATGGCCGCTACTTTATACGCTTAGCCCTCGCTCATTGCGATGATTTGTTGCCAATCATGTTCGGTGACAGGCATTACTGACAATCGGCCGCCTTTTTTAAGGGCAATTTCGGTGATTGCATCATTGGCTTTAATCGCTTGCAGGCTAACTAACTTTTTAAGGTGTGATTGATATTGCACATCGACCACAAACCAGCGCGGGTTATCAGCGGTTGCTTTGGCGTCGTAGTAATCGCTATTTAAATCAAACTGTGTTGGGTCGGCATAAGCTTCGCGAGTTACCGTAGCGATACCTGCAACACCCACCTGTTTGCAACTTGAATGATAAATCATCACCAAGTCACCGTGCTTGATACCATCGCGAAGAAAGTTGCGGGCTTGATAATTACGCACGCCATCCCACATAGAGGTTTGCTCCGGTGCGTTTTTTAGATCATCAATTGAAAATGCATCGGGTTCGGTTTTAAAAAGCCAATAAGCCATAATGAGGTGCTCTTACAAAGATTTACTTCCAATTAGTCTATAGTATCATTAAACGCTTGTCGGGATTGAGGATAAATAAATGAGCCAAGTATTAGATGACCTACTGTCATTAATGTCGTTAGAAGAGATTGAGCAAGGCTTGTATCGCGGGCAAAGCCAAGATTTAGGATTTAGAGCGGTTTTCGGTGGCCAAGTAATGGGCCAAGCCCTATCTGCCGCAAAAGAAACATTACCACAAGGACGCATTGTTCACTCTTTACACTCTTACTTTTTGCGCCCAGGTGATGCTGCAAAGCCGATTGTCTATGATGTAGAGAATATACGTGATGGTAAAAGTTTTAGTACTCGCCGTGTCAAAGCAATTCAATATGGTAAGCCGATTTTTTACATGACCGCTTCTTTCCAAGGTGAAGAAGAGGGCTTATCACACCAAACGCAGATGCCTGATGTACCACAGCCTGAAGAATTAAAGTCATCGCTTGAATTTTACCAAGCAAATGCAGAGCTTATTCCTGAACCAATTCGAAATAAGTTCATCCGAGAAGTACCAATTGAAATGCGCCCTGTGACTTTTCATAACCCATTCAAACCACAAGTGATGGAGCCAGTTAAGCATATTTGGTTTAAAGCTAATGGTGAGATGCCTGACGATCAGCGCATTCATAATTACTTACTTGCGTATGCATCTGACTTTGAGTTTTTACCAACTGCATTACAGCCGCACGGCGTATCGTTTATGCAGCCGAATATGCAGGTTGCAACGATTGACCATGCAATGTGGTTTCACCGCCCGTTTAGACTAGACGATTGGATTTTATATTCGATTGATAGCCCAAGTGCGAGCTCTGGTCGTGGTTTGGTGCGAGGTCAGTTCTTTGACCGTCAAGGCAATTTGGTTGCCTCAACGATCCAAGAGGGGGTTATGCGTCAGCGTTAATCTTTTGTGTGCTGAGCTTGGCTTTGCACTATATCGTCAATTGACTGCCAGACCCGTGCTGGCAGCAATGCTTTAAGGTATAAATACACCTCACATAGTTCATTGCTACCCGTTAAGCCTTGCTCTGTTTCGGTAATTAGCTTTTGCTCTCGCAAGCTTGAAATAAAACCAATAAGTACTTTTTTGTCGAAGAACTCAGGGGTTTTAATGCCGTGCAAGGTGCCCAAGCGCTCTGCTAACACTTGGCTTTCGTGTTCAAGTTCTTCACGCTCAATACCACTGCTAGTTTGAATAAAACCAACCACGATAGCGTAGCGTTGTAGTGTTAAGCTTAGAGCACGACCAAGCATTTCGAGTTTCGCTAAGCAGTCGTTGCTGTTTGTGATCTTGATATTATCGCTATCAATTTCAATCAGGTCCTGATCAACGAAGCTTGCAAGTACGCGCGTAATGTAGTTTTCATCTAACTCATGCAAGAACCACTCTTTGGCAAATAGCGGGTAAAAACGTGCAATTAAGGCTTGGCAATCTGCCATGGTAGTTTGATGTGCTTTGAATAAATGCAGCGCCAATAAGCTCGGTACTGCAAACAAGTGCAACACGTTATTACGGTAGTAGTTGAACAGTGTTTTTTCTTTATCGTTAATAGCGATAATTTCGCCAAACTCGTCACTGATCACATCAAACTTATTAAGTTTAAGGGCATGCTCTAGTAGCTGCTCGGCGCTTTCGTCTGGTGTGGTCACCTTTTCACTGTAGCTGGCGCTACGCTGTAAATGTAGATAAAACTCAAGCTGAGTAATCAGCTTTGGTTTACTTAATGCGTGTTTATCATTAACCAGTAATATCATCGCAAGTAGATTCACCGCATTGAGTGCAGCGGCGCTATTAATATTAACCATGACTTTATCAGCGAGGTTAGCGACTTGTGGTCCAAGCCATTGTGGTTTCTGAACATCAGTTGGGTGAATCGACTCTCGCCAATCAGGTTGTTGATCATTGAGATATTGGTTTATCGATATAGGGTCGCCAAAGTTTAAATAACCACGACCATAGTTTTTAAGGTTTTTAATTGCCTTAAAGATACCTAATACCGACTCACCTTTTTTATCGTTACCGGCAAGCTCTTTTAAGTAGGTATTAATTTCCATTACGTGCTCATAGCCAATGTATACAGGCACAATTGAAATAGGGCGATCAATGCCACGTAACATGGCTTGTAATGTCATGGCGAGCATACCTGTTTTTGGCGGTAGCAAGCGACCAGTTCGGCTACGACCACCTTCAGTGTAAAACTTTACTGAATAGCCTTTGATAAATAACTGGCTCAGGTACTCTTTAAATACAGCTGAATATAACTTATTGCCCGCGAATGAGCGGCGAATAAAGAAAGCACCACTGCGACGGAAAATCCCCCCTGCTGGAAAGAAGTTTAAGTTGATACCCGCAGCGATATGCGGCGGAACTAAGCCTAAATGGTAAATAGAATAGGTCAGCAATAAGTAATCCATGTGCGAGCGATGACAAGGCATATAGATAATCTCGTGGCCTTTATCTGTGAGCTCATGCACTTGTTCTGAAAACTTAATATCAATCCCGTTATAAAGCTTATTCCACAGCCACGTTAAAATACGGTCTGCAACACGAATGGTGGCATCGCTATAATTAGCGGCAATCTCATCAAGTAGCTTTAGCGCATTTTGGCGCGCTTGCTCTTGGCTAATGTTTTTTTCTTTCGCTTCTATTTGAATTGCTTTTTTTATTGTTGGTGAGGCAAGTAGCGAATTAAATAGCTGTTCACGTGATGGCATTTTCGGGCCAGTCGCTGCCAGTTTTTGACGACGAAAGTGCACGCGGGCTACACGTAAAAGCTTATGAGGTAGTTCATCAACATCGGCTTTTTCATTCACCAATAACGATAAATCGAGTGGCTGACTAAAGCGAATAAAGTTATCGCGCCCAGAAAATAGCAACACAAAGAACTTACGAAACCAGCTGGGTGTTAATGAATGAGACACCAAAGTACCTAAACCTGGTTTTTCTTTGCCTGGGTTGCGGCCCCATAAAATAGTCACTGGGATCACTTGGACGTTTTTCTCACCTGATTGCATCAGGTGGTCAATAATTTGTTTGCCTTGCTGCAGAGCATTGCTAGGTTTGCTTTTGTTACCAAATAGCGGTGGTGGGTTTTGAATACCGATAAAGCGATCAAGTTCTGCATTACCTAATAACTGCTCTTCGGTCGGGTTAGGTAAGCCGTATTTTTTACATACCCGCGCCAGTGCTGCTAAATCAGAGCGTGCATTTAGCCTAACAATATAGAAAGTAGGGTTGGCTGGGTTTAGATTGTATTGTTCAATCGGATTCTCTGGCAGCACCTTACTTTTTACAAACAAGCGGTTCATACCGGCAGAAATGAAATTTAAACAACGATTAATGATATGCATCAACTCACCAAAGTTATTAGTAGATATTAAATAGACCGAGTGTGGTCAAAAATAAGCGGCATAGAATAACAATTATTAACTGGACTGACCATTTAAAAGCGATTTTCTAGCCTCTTTACTCGCACAAGTATAATTTAAAGACGCTAATGTTATTGATAAAGTTCGAAAATTAAACAAAATTTAATTTAGACCTTTGAGATTTTCAAAATAGTTGTTGCATTTATCACCAATCTATCTATAATACGCAGGCTTTCAAAATTCCCTCGGGAACTTGGAAGGAAAGATTAAGCTTGGATTTCAAGCTAATAAACAGGAATTCCGATTTGGAATTCAACGTAGATATAAGAAAGCAGCCGACATCTTAGTTATTAAGATTGTTTCGGTCGTTTTTTTATGCTCTTTTTAAATGCTCTTTATATTGAGGTTTAAGAATGTCAAATCAACGCATTCGTATTCGCCTAAAAGCTTTTGACCACCGTTTGATTGACCAATCAACGGCGGAAATCGTGGAAACTGCGAAACGCACTGGCGCACAAGTACGTGGTCCAATCCCACTACCTACACGCTTTGAACGTTTTACTGTACTAACTTCACCGCACGTTAACAAAGACGCGCGTGATCAGTACGAAATCCGCACCCATAAACGTCTGATCGACATCGTAGAACCAACTGACAAGACTGTTGACGCTCTTATGCGTTTAGATCTTGCTGCTGGTGTTGATGTTCAAATCAGCCTGGGTTAATCGGAAGATTAGAGAGGTTTTAGGAAAATGGCATTAGGTCTAGTCGGTCGTAAAGTGGGTATGACACGTATCTTCACTGAAGATGGTGTATCTATCCCTGTGACAGTTATCGAAGCGACACCTAACCGCATTGCTCAGATCAAATCTGAAGCAACTGACGGTTATAACGCGCTTCAAGTAACCGCAGGCACTAAAAAAGCAAGCCGTGTAAACAAAGCAGCAGCGGGTCACTTCGCTAAAGCTGGTGTTGAAGCGGGTCGCGGTCTGTGGGAATTCCGCCTAAATGGTGGTGAAGGCGATTTTGAAGTAGGCGCTGAGCTTACTGTTGAATTATTCAACGAAATCAACAAAGTTGACGTAACCGGTACTTCTAAAGGTAAAGGTTTCCAAGGTGGTGTTAAGCGCTGGAACTTCAGCATGCAAGACGCTACTCACGGTAACTCTCTATCTCACCGTGCTCCTGGTTCAATCGGTCAAAACCAATCACCTGGTAAGGTGTTTAAAGGTAAGAAAATGGCCGGTCACATGGGTGCTGAGCGTGTAACGACTCAAAACTTAGAACTAGTTCGCGTTGACGCTGAGCGTAACTTGCTTTTAGTTAAAGGTGCAGTACCTGGCGCTATCGGCGGTGACGTTATCGTTAAACCAGCTGTTAAAGCATAAGTCCTGGAGATTTAGTGATGGAATTAGCAATTAAAGACGCTTCTGGCGCTCTTGAAGTTTCTGAAGCTACTTTTGGACGTGAGTTTAACGAAGCATTAGTACACCAAGTAGTTGTTGCTTACGCAGCAGGTGCTCGTCAAGGTACTCGTGCTCAGAAGACACGTTCTGAAGTAAGCGGTGGTGGTAAAAAACCATGGTCTCAAAAAGGTACTGGCCGTGCACGTGCTGGTACAATTCGTAGCCCAATTTGGCGTTCAGGTGGCGTTAGCTTCGCAGCTAAACCACAAGATCACAGCCAAAAAGTAAACCGTAAAATGTACCGCGGTGCGATCAAAAGCATCTTATCTGAATTAGTTCGTCAAGAGCGTTTAATCGTTGTTGAGCAGTTTGGTCTTGAAGCACCAAAAACTAAAGAACTAGTTGCTAAGCTTAAAGAACTTGAGCTTAAAGATGTTCTAATCGTGACTGAAGAAGTAGATGAGAATCTTTTCTTATCGGCACGTAACCTATACAAGGTTGACACGCGTGATGTAGCTGGTATCGATCCTGTAAGCCTAATCGCTTTCGATAAGGTACTTATTACAGCTGCTGCTGTTAAGCAACTTGAGGAGGCGCTAGCATGATCCGTGAAGAACGTCTTTTAAAAGTGATCCTTGCTCCACACATCTCTGAGAAAAGCACTATCGCTGCTGAAGAGAACAACACGATTGTTTTCAAAGTAGCTTCTGATGCAACTAAAGCTGAAATCAAAGCTGCAGCAGAAAAGCTTTTTGAAGTAGAAGTAACTGGTGTTCGCACACTAAACGTTAAGGGTAAAACAAAACGTACTGGCATGCGTTTCGGTCGTCGTTCAGACTGGAAGAAAGCTTACGTTACTCTTAAAGAAGGTAGCGAGCTAGACTTTGTCGGCGGCGCCGAGTAATAAGGGGAGTTAGAATTATGGCACTTCAAAAGTGTAAACCAACTTCTGCGGGTCGTCGTCACCTGGTTAAAGTGGTTAACCCAGATCTACATAAGGGTAAACCTTACGCACCACTACTAGAGAAAAACTCTAAGTCTGGTGGTCGTAATAACAAAGGTCGTATCACGGTTCGTCACATCGGTGGTGGTCATAAGCATCATTACCGTGTAATCGACTTTAAACGCACTAAAGATGGCATTCCAGCTGTTGTTGAGCGTCTAGAGTATGATCCAAACCGTAGCGCAAACATCGCTCTTGTATTATATGCAGACGGTGAGCGTCGTTACATTATTGCACCTAAAGGCTTAAAAGCTGGTGATTCAATCCAATCTGGTATTGATGCACCAATCAAAGCTGGTAACACGTTACCAATGCGTAACATGCCTGTAGGTTCGACTGTTCACAACGTAGAATTAAAACCAGGTAAAGGCGCGCAAATCGCACGTTCTGCTGGTGCATACGTTCAAATCCTTGCTCGTGAAGGTCAATACGTAACTCTACGTCTTCGTTCTGGCGAAGTTCGTAAAGTTCCAGCTGACTGTCGCGCAACACTTGGTGAAGTAGGTAATGCTGAGCATATGCTTCGTTCACTAGGTAAAGCTGGTGCAAATCGCTGGCGTGGTATCCGTCCGACAGTTCGTGGTGTTGCCATGAACCCGGTAGATCACCCGCACGGTGGTGGTGAAGGTCGTACATCTGGTGGTCGTCATCCTGTGTCTCCATGGGGTAAACCGACTAAAGGTGCTAAGACACGTAAGAACAAGCGTACTGATAAATTTATCGTACGTCGTCGTACTAAATAATAGTTGAGGAATAGCCATGCCACGTTCTCTCAAGAAAGGTCCTTTTATTGACCTACACTTGCTGAAGAAGGTAGAGAAAGCGTTGGAAAGCGGTGACAAGAAGCCAATTAAAACTTGGAGCCGTCGTTCAATGATCATACCTAACATGATCGGATTGACCATCGCTGTCCATAATGGTCGTCAGCACGTTCCTGTGTTCATCACAGACGAAATGATCGGTCACAAACTAGGTGAATTTGCACCAACTCGTACTTACCGCGGTCACGCTGCGGATAAGAAAGCGAAGAAACGTTAAGAGGGGAATGATAAATGCAAGCATTAGCTAAACATAAATTCGCCTCTGGTTCGGCGCAAAAAGCACGTCTAGTTGCAGATCAGATCCGCGGACTTCCGGTTGATCGCGCTCTAGAAATCCTGGCGTACAGCCCTAAAAAAGCGGCTGTATTAGTTAAAAAAGTACTTGAGTCTGCTATTGCTAACGCAGAGCATAACGAAGGTGCTGACATTGATGAGCTTCGTGTAACTACGATCTTTGTGGACGATGGTCCAACAATGAAGCGTATTATGCCACGTGCTAAAGGACGCGCAGACCGCATCCTTAAGCGTACAAGCCACATCACTGTTGTGGTTTCAGATAGCTAGGAGTATAAGTAATGGGACAAAAAGTTCATCCTACTGGTATTCGCCTAGGTATCTCTAAACCTTGGGTTTCTACCTGGTACGCGAATTCAAAAGATTTCTCTGATCAGCTTTTTGGCGATCACAAAGTACGTACTTTCCTTACTAAGGAATTAAAAGCGGCTTCTGTGTCTAAAATCGTTATCGAGCGTCCAGCTAAATCTATCCGTGTAACAATTCACACAGCTCGTCCTGGTGTTGTTATCGGTAAAAAAGGCGAAGACGTTGAAAAACTACGTCAAGCAGTAACTAAGATTGCAGGTGTTCCGGCTCAGATTAATATCGCTGAAGTTCGTAAGCCTGAACTTGATGCACAACTAGTAGCTGACGGTATTGCGTCACAGCTAGAGCGTCGTGTTATGTTCCGTCGCGCTATGAAGCGTTCGGTACAAAATGCAATGCGCATTGGTGCAAAGGGTATCAAAGTTGAAGTTAGCGGTCGTCTTGGCGGTGCTGAGATCGCACGTTCAGAATGGTATCGTGAAGGTCGTGTACCTCTACATACTCTTCGTGCTGATATCGACTACGCAACTTCTGAAGCCTTAACCACTTATGGTATCATTGGTGTTAAAGTTTGGATCTTCAAAGGCGAAGTTATTGGTGGTTTACCACTAGTACAAGAGCAAGAGAAGCCAGCTAAACGCGCGCCAAAGAAAGCCAAAAAAAGTGCTAAGTAGAGGTAGCGAGTAATGTTACAGCCAAAACGTACAAAATTCCGTAAAATGCACAAAGGCCGCAACCGCGGTTTAGCGCAAAACGGTAACAAAGTAAGCTTCGGTACTTTCGGTTTGAAAGCTACTGGCCGTGGCCGTATGACTGCTCGTCAAATCGAAGCAGCTCGTCGTGCTATGACACGTCACGTAAAGCGTCAAGGTAAAATCTGGATTCGTGTATTCCCAGATAAGCCAATTACGAACAAACCATTAGAAGTTCGTATGGGTAAAGGTAAAGGTTCTGTTGAATATTGGGTTGCTGAAATTCAACCTGGTAAAGTACTTTACGAAATGGAAGGTGTTTCTGAAGAGCTTGCTCGTGAAGCATTTAACCTTGCAGCGCGTAAATTACCATTCACAACAACTTTCGTAACTCGGACGGTGATGTAATGAAAGCTAGCGAACTAAAAGACAAAAGCGTAGAAGAGCTAAATGCTGAACTTCTAGGACTTCTTCGTGAGCAGTTCAACCTGCGCATGCAAGCAAGCACTGGTCAGTTAGCTCAGACACACACGCTAAGAACAGTACGTCGCGATATCGCGCGTGTAAAAACAGTTATTAACCAGAAGGCAGGTCAATAATGAGCGATAAAATCCGTACTCTTCAAGGCCGTGTAATCAGCGACAAGATGGATAAATCTTTCACTGTTGCTATCGCACGTTACGTGAAGCATCCAGTATATGGAAAATTCATCAAACGTACGACTAAACTACACGTACATGACGAAAACAACACAGCTCAAACTGGTGACGTAGTTACTATTTCTGAGTGCGCTCCTATTTCTAAGACTAAGTCTTGGACTTTAGTAGACGTTGTTGAGCGTCCAAAGAAAGCTTAATTTTTAATTAAGTTTCCTTACTAAAAAGCCCCGGCATCTGCTGGGGCTTTTTGTTTTTAAAATACAGTTGGAAGCTTTAAGCTTTAAGTAGATTGAGCGGGTTGTTTTCTTTCGGTTTACTAAAACTAATAGTTGCTTGAGAGTAAACAGGATTTAGTTTGTCCTAGCACCTAGCACCTAGCACCTAGCACCTAGCACCTAGCACCTTCAATCATTTCCCCAGCGCTTTATCTAGCTCTTCTCTTAAGCGTGGACCTTTTAGGTTTTCAGCCATGATTTCGGCGGCTTTTGCATTACTGCTATTCTCAATAGTGGTAATTCGTTCTGCTAAATCACTGGCATAACTATTGTTGCCGTCTCTTGTGGCGCGAAAAAATTGGCCGATGAGGGCTGTGGCAGAAATATTGCGAACATAATCATTATCGTCTGTTTGTAACAGCTTTTGAAAATGCTCAGCGAGCTTAGGCGAGACGTTATTTTGGCGAGATAAATTCTCTAAAGTACTGACACGAATCTTAGGATCATTAGTGTATTCGCTAATGCTTATCATGGCATCGATAACAGCATTTTCTTGGTTTTCATCTAAGTCGCGTCTGAGCATGCTTAAGGTCATTTTTAGTTGCCCGTAGGCTGCTAAGCGCTCATTTTCGGACTTACTCAAATTGAGTAAGGTAGCAAGAGCTTCATTTATTGAGTTGTCGGCATATTGTGGGTCTGCTTTGATGCGTTCGCGGTAGTCATCAGGTAAATTTCCTAGCCAACCCATTGCTGGGTTCCTTTTTTCTATCTCAGCTCGTCGCTCACTTTCTTGCTGTGCCATTGCTTGTTTTACCAATGAGGTCAGTCGCTCTTGGTCAAGAGTGTGGGTTTGATTTTCAAGCTCGTGAATGCGTGTTTCGAGATCTAAAATATAGCCATGTAAGGCAACTAGGTTTTCTCTGTCTTGCTCTGGAATGGTTAACTCTTTTAAGTTAGGTTTTGCCTGCTGTATAACTACAGGCTTGTCAGTCGAGTTTACTTTTGTATAGCTATAAATTGATAAGCCCAGTGCAATGCTTGCAAATGCCAGCGCAGTACTCCCTTGCCAAGTCGACATATCACATCATCCAAGTTGCTTTGTAATATCAGCAGATTAAAACAAGCCATTTGTATTATCAATTACTTATGATGATAAAAACAAAAAGCGCAGCTAGTTAGCTGCGTTTTTAAATAGAGTTTATGTCGATTAATGGGCTTTTGCGTATGCTTCAGCTTGTTGCCATACACGGAGCATATTGCCACTTAAAATCTTTTTGATGTCTTTATTGCTATAACCACGGTCCATTAGGCCTTGCACTAGGTTAGGGTAGCTAGATACATCTTTTAAGCCAGTAGGTAGAGAGTCGCCTACACCATCGTAATCTGAGCCAATACCCACATAATCGATACCAATTAGCTCAACTACATGGTCAATGTGATCAAGTACTTGTTCTAAGCTTGCAAATGGAAACGGGTTTTTAGCGCGATAGGCAGCATCAAAATCTTTACTTAGCTTAGTACCGTCTTTTTTCTTTTCAGCCTTTGCTGATTTAAGTTGATCGTACCAAGAGCCAGCTTTTGCCGTAACAAAGCTTGAACCGAAGTTAATTTGAATAACACCACCATTCTTTTTAAGAGCTAATAGCATGTCGTCATTCATATTACGCTCAAAGCCAGGCGTGTATTTACGCAGTGATGAGTGTGAAGCAATCACGGGTACTTTCGAAATTTCCATCACTTGGTAAAACGCATCATCAGAAATATGTGATACATCAACCAGCATACCAATGTTGTTCATTTCTTTTACCAGCTCTTTACCGAATGGGCTCAGGCCTTTCCACTTACGACGAATATCATAAGATGAATCAGAAATGTGGTTACTCTGCGAGTGGGCTAAAGTGATGTAACGTACGCCACGCTCATAAAAATGCTTAAGGTTTTTAATGTCGCCTTCGATAGGTGAGCCGTTTTCCATACCCATAGCAATCGACATTTTGCCTTGTTTAAACTGCTCTATAATATCGGCAGTCGAGTCTGCAATGGCGAACTTATCTGGCGCGCGTTGTACAATCGCTTCCATAGAGTCGATTAACTGATTTGCTAATTGGTAGCTTTTACCTTTGCCTTCAAATTCTAGGTTTGCAGGAATGTAAATTGACATGAAAGGAGCGTTCAAACCACCTTGAACAGCACGCGGATAATCAAAATCACCGTCGCTTGTGGCTTTTGTTACGTCAGCCCACTTGTTATGAATACGGTAAGGCACATCGATATGGGTATCGATTAAAATAGTGTCTTTTGCCAGTTTAATGGCTTTATCTGATGCAGTAACCGGATCTGCGCTTGCTTGGCCAATCAAGGCCAAAGAAACAGCGGCAACCAATGAGCTTAGTTTTTTCATTTTTTAATGGCTCTTTAAGTTAAAAAGCCATTGTGAAGGGTTACAGTATAACTTACAAGTTTAGTCGTTAAACGACGCTTGGTACTCTGGATCTGCTTGTAGAGCAATGAATTCAGCTTTAGATATAATCGTAACCGACTCATGTAACTCAGAAAAAAACACCATGGCTTCACCACTTTTAAGTTGTTGATGAACCTGTGCTACTTTGCTTTCAATGCTAAATTCTTGCTCGCCGTAATCAGTGCCTTCACGTAAAACATAACTTTCGATTAAATTATACAGAGTCTCTTTATCGAGGCGTTCGTGGGGAATGATCATAACTGCTCTTTTTTAACTAATTGTTGAAAATACTCAGGAACAATTCGTTCAAGCCAATATTCGGGCTTAAAAGGGTTTTTACCGCTAATAAAACCGACATGGCCACCTTGTTCTGAGATGCGTAGCGTAACATGTTCACTCACATCTAAGCTATCTGGCACGGCTTTTATTGATAACATTGGGTCATCTTTGGCGTGCACAATCAGCGTAGGTGTTGCAATGCTTTTTAAAAATGGTTTTGCACTCGCTTGCTGATAGTAATCTTCAGCACCGGCAAAGCCGTGCAATGGTGCCGTGAGCATATTATCGAATTGCCATAAGTCATCAATCGCCATAAGTTTTTCTGGCGTTAGGCTAATTTGCTGTTCGATTTGTGGCAGCTTTCTTTGCATCGATTTTTTCATTCGATCGAGCAAATATTTTTGATAAATCTTACCTAAGCTTTTACGAATAACTTCGCACGATGATGACAAGTCAAATGGTGCCGAAACAACGGCTGCGCCAGTTAAGTTCGATTTAGTACCATGCTCACCTAAATATTTTGCTAGTACATTACCACCTAGTGAAAAGCCCACGGCAAATAACGGGCGTTTTGGGAATTTGCTCTTAAGGTGATTGATGAAAAAGCGTAGGTCTTCTGTTTCGCCGCTGTGATAAGCACGTGCTAAACGGTTAACTTCGCGCGAGCAGTTTCGAAAATGCATTAAAACTACAGCAAAGCCTTGTTGCTTAAGTTTTTTCATCATGCCTTTAGCATAAAAGCTATTTATATTGCCTTCTAAACCATGCAATACAATAGCGAGGGGGGCTTGCTCATTATGAGGTGTTGCCCAAGCCAGTTCTAAAAAGTCACCATCAGGGGTATCGATAGTCGATAAGTCATACCGGGTATTATGAAAAGGGCGAAAAAAGCGCGGCATTATGGTTTGTAAATGGCGATTGCGCATCCACCACGCAGGCTTAAATTCAGGTAACATAGCTGACACTTTCGAAACAAAATAAGCACCTATTGTAGCAAGTTTTTGCTTTTTGAGAACAGCAACAAGATTTTAGCTATACACAAATAAAAAGCCCCTAAACAATAAATTGGATAGGGGCTTTGTGCGTCGTGCTTAATTCTTACTTAGGAACTTCTGCGTCATGTACTTTTTTAATGAAGTAACCAACATAGAAAAGGCATAAAACGATAACAACTGCCAAAATGCCGAATGACATAAATAAAACTGGGTCGCTAAAAAAATCTCTAAAGAATACGTTCATGGTTGTGCCTCCTAATGTCTATGGGTTAATCATAGGCTGGCTTGAGGACGGCAGATATGATCCAGATCAAGCAATTTTCCTGATGCTATAGGAGGTGATTTAATTGTTGATTTGGATCAAGTTTATTAGGGGAGTTCGGAGCTTTTAGCTATAAGTTTTAATCAGATAGAAAGGGGCCTTTACTGAGGGCAGTTCAATTAAGATTGCTACCGACTAGATTTTACTGCTTGTCGCTTAAATAAAGCCTTACATTTTCAGCCTGTTTATGGAGGGTGAATATCATGGTATTTGCTGCGTTTATCAGTAATTGTTGCTGCTTTTTTTCTAGCTTTAATTCTGCGCTAAGTAGCTCTTTGCGAATGGTAGGGTAGTCTGAAACCTCGTTTTGAATGGTTTTAAGGTAGGCGCGTGTGGCTCGTAGGGGCTGTAAAGCCTGTTGGTCAAATTCGGCAATGCACGACTCAAGCTCACTCAGTTGAGAGGGTGTTACAGCCAGCTCTAACGAATCAAGATAATAAAGCAGCAGGCAAAGGTTAACATTTTTGCTTTGCTGGTCTTGATAGCCTAGTAGCTTGGTTTGCATGCCGTCTTTGCTGTAAAGCTTGCATGCAAACTGCCAAAACTGTTCGCTGTTAAGCGGTTTCATCGGCAAAGGCCTGCTCTTTTTCTTCAAGCTCTTCAAGTGCCATGAGCAGCTCTTCTTCAACGTCATTAAGCTTGGGTGTTAAGCTTGCTTGCTTAGTGAGCAGCTCTGTCAGTTTGGCTTTATTTTCATCACTATATAAATCATTATCGGCAAGTGCGTTTTCGATTTCTCCAAGCTCTGTAGAGTACTTATCAAGTTGCTTTTCAAGCTTTTCGATTTGCTTTTTCAACGGCTGCACTGACTTTCTGAACTCAGCTTCTAAGCGCTTTTGCTCTTTGCGGTTAACGCTTGAATGTGCTTTAGGTGCATTGTCTTCAGGGCTTTTAGCAGCTTCTTTATTGGCATTGAGTAGCCATTGGTAATAGGCATCAAGGTCATAACCAAATTGTGTTACTTCGCCGTTATCAACAAGGTAATACTCATCAGCGGTATTTTTAAGCATGTGACGGTCGTGCGATACGGTCACCATAGCACCTTCGAAGCCTTGTAGCGCCATTACTAAGGCATGACGCATTTCTAAGTCTAGGTGGTTGGTTGGCTCATCCAGTAACAGTAGGTTTGGCTTTTGGTACACCAGCATTGCTAGCACTAAACGGGCTTTTTCACCGCCAGAAAATGGCGCAACTGGCTCAAGTGCTTTATCGCCAAAGAATGCAAAACCGCCTAAAAAGTCACGCAATGATTGCTCAGGAGCTTGCGGATTTAAACGTTGTAAATGGGTCACTGCACTGGCTTTTAAATCAAGTGACTCAAGTTGATGCTGCGCAAAGTAACCAATATTTAAGCCCTGATGCTGAAATACTTCACCTGCTTGAGGTTGTAAATCGCCAGCTAATAATTTAATCAGTGTTGACTTACCCGCACCATTTCGGCCAAGCAGCGCAATACGGCTACCCGGCACAAGGTTTAGCTTGATGCTATGCAAAATGGTGGTGTCGCCATAGCCTGCTTTGGCTTGGTCAAGAGTCATTAACGGGTTTGGCAGCGCTGTTGGCTCCGCAAATTCAAAATCAAAGGGTGAGTCAACATGGGCTGGGGCTAACTTTTCCATACGCTCTAGGGCTTTTACGCGGCTTTGTGCTTGCTTAGCTTTACTGGCTTTTGCTTTGAAGCGCGTAATGAATTTTTCTAGGTGAGCAATTTGTTCTTGTTGCTTTTCGAACATCGCTTGTTGCTGTAATAAGCGCTCTGCTTTTTGGCGTTCGAATTGCGAGTAATTGCCTTTATAAACATTTATTTTTTGTGCGTCTATGTGCCAAATTTGGTCAACAACGGCATCTAAGAATTCTCGGTCATGGGAAATAAGCACTAGAGTGCCTGTGTAGGCGCGTAAAAAGCGCTCTAACCAGTAAACGGCATCGAGATCTAAGTGGTTGGTTGGCTCATCTAGCAGTAATAAATCAGCATCACGAATAAGTGCTTGTGCTAAGTTTAAGCGCATACGCCAGCCACCTGAAAAGGCGCTCACTGGGTTGTCAATTTGCTCATTACTAAAACCTAAACCGTGTAATAGCTCACCTGCTTTTGCTTCAATGCTATAGCCTTGAATATGTTCTAGGCCAATATGTGCTTTTGCCTGCGCATCGCCGTCGTTATTTTGCTCGGCTTCGCGTAGTGCAATTCTTAGCGCGTAATATTCAGGGTGACCTTGTAATACATAATCCAGAGCGCTGATTTCGAGCGCGGGAGTTTCTTGTTTTACAGAGGCAATTGACCAGTCTTTAGGAATTTGGCATTCACCGGCATCGAGTTGCAATTCAGACTTTAATAGCGCGAACAGCGTTGATTTACCACAGCCATTAGCACCAACAAGGCCGACTTTATGCTCTGGGAATAAGGTTGCAGAAGCCCCTTTTAGTAAGGCGTTACCACCACGTAGAAGTTCGATGTCTGAAATTTGGATCATGAATGTTTACTTGCACAGCACTGATTAAATTGCCGCTATCATAACACGGATCACATTAGCCTTCGCAATCGTATCAAACAGAGAATTATTAGGCTAAAATAGCCGCCTACATGCCACGGGAGATCATCTATGAGACAAAGAAAACGCTTTATTGCTGGCGCATCGTGCCCTGAATGTAAGGCCATGGATACCATGATGCTTTATAAAGAACATGATGTGGAAAAAGTGGAGTGCGTACAGTGTGGCCACAAAATGACGCAACCAGAGCAGGCTGTACAAGCCTCAACACGCCAATTTGAGCAAGTGATTGGTGTATTTAAGCCGGGCGATTAATTCCCGGCTCTATCACTACTTAATTAATAGTGCGGCGGTGGCGGCTCTTGCATTTGTGACATTAAAGATGGCTGCTGCGCTTCTTTAATCTTTTCTGCAAGTAACTCTGTCTGGCGCTTCATTTTAGCCAGCTGCTGTTGGTGCGCTTTAAGCTCATCGTTTAATATTTCAATTGTTTCATCTTGAAAAGCGACTTTCGCTTCAAGTTCCATTAGACGATCTTCAATTGTATTCATTTGATTCTCTTAGATTAAAACTTTCAGCGAATCCGCTGGAGCTTTCGGTTAATAACGCTTGGTTGTTATCAGTAAACGCAACATCTAACACCACGGCTGATTTCGGGCGGCTTCCTTCACGAGGAATCACTTGCCACGTTTGTAATTTTTTACCTGACTCTAGTTGCCATAAATCAACCAATCGATTGGGTGAACCTGTGGCAATTAAAGTGCCTTCATCGTTAAAACGGACGGCGGTAAAAATTTTCTGACGCGCAATATACGCCAGTTTGCTAACAAGATCACCTGTAGTCAGTTGCCATACATTTGCTTGCTTCATACTGTCTGCGGTAAATGCGTAACGACCTTGTGGATCAAGGGCGACTTGAGTAACGCGACTTGGGTGATTAAAGCGATGGATCACTTGCCCTGTGCGAGTGTCCCAAAAGTAAGCAACATAGTCATTTGAGCCGCTAATGGCGTAGTGACCGTTAGGTGAAAGGTCAACAACATTGACTTTTTCTTGGTGGCCAAGGAACTCTATGCGCCTGCCACTCTCTAAGTCGAGGTAAACGACTACACCGTCGGCGCGACCATATAATACACTGCGCCCTTGGTTACTTATCGCGATATCTCTAATTGTTGAGGCGTGTATTTTGTAATAACCCGTGTTGTTGCCCGTGGCAATGTTCCACACTGCAAAGGTGGACTTCTCAGCGGTAACTGCATGGCTGTTGTCGTACGAGATAGCAACAGTATGGACGAGACTATCTTGGGCTTGTTGTTGAAACCATTGGTATTTTAATACCTGCTGTTGATTATCCCACAATGCAACCCCATGGTGTATTGATGAGATTAAGCTGTATTTACCATCGTGCGACAGCGCGGAGGCGAAGGCACCTTTAGCCGCATGCTCATAGCGTGCAGTTGATTGCTCATGTTGCTCAGAGCAAGCTACAACTAAGCAAAGGCTGAGCAGATACAAAAAAGTACGAAATATCGACATATTACGAGTATTTCCCCTTAACTCTTAGTGATTGAGAGGTTAGACTAGGTCTCGTTGAAGGCCTAGGTTGTTAGTCTAATCGCTGATCATGCATTGGCATGACGTTAGTTATTAGACAAGCAGCCTACCATGTAGGTCGTTAATCTTTAACTAGTAATAATACAATAATTGACAACTGCAAAGTGTGTCGGAGATATAAAATGAAAAAGACGATTAAATTGTCATTGATTGCAGCGTCAGTTTTAGCGCTTACAGCTTGTAATCAGGAAGCAAAAAAAGAACAGCAAGTTGAAGTTAAACTAGAGACTGAAGCTCAACAACAAGCATACGGTATTGGTGCATCTGTTGGTAACTTCTTAAACCAAGACCTTGCTGATAAAAAAGCGCTAGGTGTTGAATTAGACGAAGCACTTCTTAAGCGTGGTTTTGAAGACGCACTAGCGGGTAACGCTAAACTTGATGACGAAAAAATTCGTGAAGTGTTAACTGCACTTGACCAAAGCATTCGCACTAAACAACAAGAAAAAGCGAAAGTAGAATCTGAAAAGAGCAAAGCTGAAGGCGAAAAATACCTAGCTGAAAACGCGAAAAAAGAAGGCGTTACAGTAACTGAGTCTGGCCTACAGTACGAAGTGATCACTGAAGGTGAAGGCGAAAAGCCAGTAGCAACTGACGTTGTTAAAGTACACTACAAAGGCACTTTATTAGACGGTACTGAGTTCGATAGCTCTTACTCACGTAACGAACCAACTACTTTCCCACTTAACCGTGTGATCCCAGGTTGGACTGAAGGTTTACAATTAATGCCTGTTGGCTCTAAGTACAAGTTCACTATTCCATCTGAACTTGCATACGGTGAGCGTGATCTTGGTAAGATCCCTGCAAATTCAACGCTTGTTTTCGAAGTAGAATTACTTGAAATCCAAAGCGATGAAAAAGCTGTTCCAGCTGAGTAATATTTAACTCAATACAAAAAGGGCTGAAAAGCCCTTTTTTTATGCGCGAAGCTTATTAACTAAATGCCGTTTCTTTCATTTTTAATGTGCCACTATCTGCATCAAGCTCAACCACAGTACCAACAGGCAGGATAAATTGGCGCTTAATATGGCCAATCATAGCTCCACGATAAGCAGGGATCCCCAGCGGTTTTATATAATCTGCAAAAATATCATCAAGGGTTAATGAGCCATAACCACGGCCTGGCTTACAGTCATTACAATCGCCAAATACAAAGCCTGCAATTTTATCCAGTGCGCCCATAAGTTTTAGTGTGCTCATCATCCTGTCAATTCTATACGGTGCTTCGTCGATATCTTCTAAAAATAAAATTGCGCCATTAAAGTCAGGTAAATAATTCGAGCCAGCAAGGGCTGTCAGTACCGTTAAATTACCGCCGATTAATCGTCCTGAGGTTTTACCTGATGTAATCGTTTGGGTCAGATACTGAGTGTTAACAAGCTCATCATCGGCTTTTGATAAGTTTTGGAAATGCATCAATTTACGCGCTTCGAACATGCTCTTAAATTGCGCGACATGAAACGGGTTCCAGTCACTTGATGCATTTGGACCATGAAAGCTGATTAACCCAGCTTGAGACAGTAATGCATTGTGAAGAGCGGTAATATCTGAATAGCCCATTAGAGGTTTTGGGTTGTTACGGATCATTGCGTAGTCAAGCAAAGGTAGAATACGGGCAGCGCCTGAACCGCCACGTAAACACAAAATGGCATCAACCTCTTTGTCGCTGAATAAACTATTTAAGTCGCCGGCTCGCATTGCATCAGTGCCAGCTAAATGACCACGTCTTGCTAAAATGTTTGGTGCAAGCTTAGCTTTGTAACCCAGTGCTTCTATAACGCCTTGTGCTAATAAAATATCAGCGTGTGCAGCAGTGGCAGCTGAAGGGCTACATATCCCAATTGTGCCGCCTTTAGGAAGAGCTTTTGGCTTAATTAATGTTTGGGTGCTAGCATTCTGCACCGCCATTAAAGGAGCTGATGTCAGACTTGCGCCAGCGGCAAGAATTGAAAGTGACTTTAAAAATGACCGTTTATTCATAGCGAGCCTCATGTTTTTATAGTATGAGTATCGCATCGAAGAAAATATTTCAAATATTTGTTACGAAATGGAATAGATGATTCTTTTTAGGCAGGCAAAAAGGTGTTTTTCAGCAGAGAGTGTTTCTCTGCTGTGTAACTAAGCTGTTAGCTGGTGTGATTAGAATAAAGGTTATCGATTAACTCATCTTCTAGCTCAAAGCGCAGTTCAAGTGCTTCGCCTAAGATTGATAGGTCTTTATCAAACTCATCAAGCAGGTCATCTTTGTCAATTTCTGCGTATTTGTCGTTAAAGTCGAGTGCCACATCTGTGGTTTCAGAAATGCGCGGGTATAAGGCATTAGCCAGCTTTTGGCTTTCAGGACCTTTTTCTTCACACGCTTTGGCAATGTCGTCGTAAATTTCGAAATGGCCAGCAGAAAGGTAATCCATCAGAATTTGGCAAAAGTTTTGAATTTGCAGCTGATCAGGAAGGGCGTGATCTTTCTTTTCGTACGGTGAAAAGCCTGCAATACGGCAGAACAACACAAGCAGCTCTTGACGTTCTGTGAGCCATTTGTCGATTACAGAGTGACTACCACCCCACTTTTGTTGAGCTTTTTCCAAACGCGTCAGCATATTTCATCTCCTCGCTGAGTAGGTTTTCCTTTGTATATATAAAAAGGAAATATGACACAAAGATCAACTAAATTCTTAGTGTCTAATTGCAACAGATTGTAAAAGTCATTCTAAAGGCATAGTTTTCAGCATTGAATAAGCTAAAAAATTCCTTGTTTTTTAGAGTGGACTTTTTTTGCTCTCATTGCAGTGTATGGGAATTGATTCAAAACTACTAGTATTAATTTTGCGATTTTTATCTAAGCGGATGAGTTGTAATTTGCTGATTTAGAAAAGAAAAAACCACCAAAATTGGTGGTTTAATTCTTTTTCTAAGACTTGTTAAAACAAGCGTTCTTATTATTATGGGAAGATTGTTGTTCTTATTGTTATAAGATTTTTATTATTGTTTTTGTTAACGCGGGATAAGTTATACCAAGCTTTTTTGTATGTTGCAAATTTATTAATGAAAAGTTTTAAATTTATTTTGTTTTCGCTCAAAAAACACACTATAGGCTTAGGTAGGCTTAAAAAACATGATCTATATCTAGCCTTGATTATCTATCCATAGTGAGACGCGCAATATGGTGATACAATCTGCTCAATTTCATTCAGTTCTAGGATTCTATACGCATGAGCGAATTAAAAAACGATCGTTATTTACGTGCACTACAAAAGCAACCTGTTGATGTCACACCGGTATGGATGATGCGCCAAGCTGGCCGTTATTTACCTGAATACCGTGCTACACGTGCCCAAGCAGGCGACTTTATGAGTTTATGTAAAAACGCTGAACTTGCTTGTGAAGTAACGTTACAGCCATTACGTCGTTATCCGCTTGATGCTGCAATTCTATTCAGTGATATTTTAACTATTCCAGATGCTATGGGCTTAGGTCTTTACTTTGAAACAGGTGAAGGTCCAAAATTTGAACGTCCGATTTCTTCATTAGCAGATGTTAAAAAAATCCCAAATATCGATCCAACTGATGAGCTTGGTTATGTGATGAATGCGGTAAGTACGATTCGTCGCGAATTAAAAGGTGAAGTACCGCTAATTGGTTTCTCTGGTTCACCTTGGACACTTGCCACTTACATGGTTGAAGGTGGTAGCAGCAAAACATTCGGTAAAATCAAGAAAATGGCCTTTGCAGATCCACAAACACTGCACCTATTACTTGATAAATTAGCTGACTCAGTAATCGACTATTTAAACGCGCAAGTTAAAGCGGGCGCGCAATCCTTAATGGTATTTGACTCATGGGGCGGTGTATTAAGCCCACGTGACTATAATGAGTTTTCATTACAATACATGCACAAGATTGTTGATGGCTTAATTCGCGAATACGATGGCCGTAAAGTGCCAGTGACATTATTTACTAAAAATGGTGGTCAGTGGATTGAAGCAATTGCAGCAACAGGCTGTGATGCAGTAGGTCTAGACTGGACTATTAACATTGGTGATGCAAAACGTCGTGTCGGCGATAAAGTCGCGCTGCAAGGTAACATGGACCCAGCAATGCTGCATGGCACGCCTGAGCGTATTCGCCAAGAAGTTGCTACTATCCTAGAAGACTTTGGTACAGGCTCTGGCCATGTATTTAACCTAGGTCACGGTATTACACCAGATGTAGACCCAGAAAACGCAGGTGTATTTATCAACGCTGTTCATGAATTCAGTGGTAAATACCACAAGTAAGCAAAAGCTAGTCATAAAAAAGCCCGCATTAAGCGGGCTTTTTTGTAAGTTACTTAAACAAACGATTTAAACCATTTAGTGCAGCTACGCGATAGGCTTCAGCCATAGTCGGGTAGTTGAACGTGGTATTTACAAAGTAATCAATGTTATTACCGCCGTTCTTTTGTTCCATAATAGCTTGACCGATGTGAACGATTTCAGAGGCACGCTCACCGAAGCAGTGCACACCCAGTACTTCTTTGGTATCAACGTGGAATAAAATCTTTAAGCTACCCACCTCGGTGCCAGCAATTTGTGCACGCGCTAAATGTTTAAATTGAGCACGGCCCACCTCGTAAGGGACTTTTGCAGCTGTTAACTCTTGCTCTGTTTTACCCACTGAGCTCATTTCAGGGATTGTATAAATACCTGCTGGAATATCAATGATCAGCTTCTCATCGCAATTACCACATGCAATCGCATCGGCTGCAATACGGCCTTGGTCAAATGCTGCACTAGCAAGGCTTGGGTAACCTATTACATCGCCCACAGCATAAATGTTGTCGACTTCTGTTTGGTATGTTTCGTTCACCTTAAGCTGGCCACGACCATCCGCTTTTAGGCCAACAGCTTCAAGGTTTAATGTGTCTGTGTTACCCGTACGGCCATTGGCAAATAAAATACAGTCAGCTTTTACGCGCTTGCCTGATTTCAAGTGCATTACCACACAGTCATCACGGGTTTCTACACGATCAAACTCTTCATTATGACGAATAACAATACCGCTATTCCAAAAGTGATAGCTTAGAGCGTCTGAAATTTCTGCATCCATAAAGGCAAGTAGGCGGTCACGGGTATTCACTAGGTCAACCTTGGCGCCTAAACCTTTAAAAATAGAGGCGTATTCACAACCAATTACACCAGCACCATAAATGAGCACACGATGAGGGTCATCTTCAAGGCCTAAAATGGTATCGCTGTCGTAAATGCGCGGATGTTTAAAGTCTACACCTGGTGGACGGTAAGGGCGCGAGCCAGTAGCAATAACGATTGTTTGTGCAGTAAGCGTTTCAAACGAACCGTCTAGGTGCGTCACTTTAATAGTGTGTTTATCAATAAACTCAGCATCACCTTGATACATATGAATGCGGTTACGTTCATAAAAGCTGCTACGTAAATTAGATTGCTTTGAAATGACGTTACTTGCGTGGCGCAAAATATCTGGGAAAGTTAAGCGGTTAGGGCGCTCACTAATATTAAATAGCGGATTTGCTTTATATTCAATATAACGGCTTACAGAATGACGTAATGCTTTTGACGGGATAGTACCCCAGTGCACACAACCGCCGCCTACTGCTTCTTGACGCTCAATAACAGCGACTTTCTTATTACTTTTAGATAGGTTCATGGCGGTACCTTCACCGCCAGGACCTGTACCTATGATGATTGCATCATATTGATAAGATGGAGTATCTTTTTGCTTTACTTGTTGTTTGGCCACAGCCGCTCCTATGTTAACTAAAAGAGGCTTTTAACAACCTCGCATTTAGTGCAAGCCAAGCCTGCTTTTGGTTTTCCCAAGCGGCTTCAAGCTCGTGATATTGTGTCATTAATGCTGATTTTTCACACTGTTTCATCATTTTATTGCGTTTGATTTCTAACACGCGTTTTTGCAAGGCACAGAAGTGTTGCAGTTTTTTCAGCAGTAAATCGTACTCAGATTGTAATAATGTAAGCTTATCTTGCGCTAAAGGCAATTTTGCAAGGCGACCTTGAGTCTTATTCATCAAGGTTTCTGCCTTGGCTTTTTCGATTCGCTCAATCGGTGTGCGCTTTAATTTTGAAGCAAGACCGATTGCCGCTAAAGAGCGGATCATCCACTTAGTTGGATCATAGTGATACCACTTAATGCCATTGCGATAGTCGCTAGCAAAAATATGGTGGAAGTTATGATAGCCTTCACCGTATGTGAATAGCGCTAAAAAGCCATTATCACGGGCGGTGTTTTTTTCTGTGTACGGACGTGAACCCCAGATATGCGCCAGCGAGTTGATAAAAAAGGTAAAATGTTGGCTCAATACCAAGCGCAGTAAACCAACTAGTAATAACATGCCCCATACATCGCCAAGCATTAAACCAAGTAGTAAAGGAATACCAAAATTAGTCGCGACGACTAACTTCATATAGTGACGGTGTTGCCACATAACGACTTTGTTTTTTTGTAAGTCACGGCAGTTACTGTAGTTACCGTATTGCTCGCCTTGATAATCACGCAGCATCCAACCGATGTGGCTATACCAAAAGCCATTAGTAGCGGCGTAAGGGTCTTTGATAGGATCATCGACTTGACCATGGTGAATACGGTGATCGCTACTCCAGTGCAAGGCACTATTTTGTAATGCAAAAGCACCACCTAAGGCAAAAATTACTTCAATAACAGGATGCACATCATAGGCTTTGTGTGCCCACAAGCGGTGATAACCTGCAGTAATAGAAAGTCCGGCGTAGAACATACAGCCAACAAAGGCTATCCACTGTGTACTGGTGTATCCGTAGCTAAAGCCATACCAAGGAACAAGGGTGATCGCGGCCAAAAATGTAAGGCTAAAAAATAGCACATTGGTCCAAATAATCGGTGGTTTTTTCATCTGAATAAATCTCGGCGTACAGTTGTACGCTAAAATAGTGTTTCATTCTCTCCGCGTCAAGTATTAGACTAGCTCATTAACCGAAAAATCATTAAAAGTTCACGCTGGGAGTTTCCATGTCGGGTGTTAGAGCGCAACAGAAACAAAAAACACGACAAGCACTAATCGAGGCTGCATTCAATCAATTGAGTGCCGATCATAGTTTTTCTAATTTAAGCTTACGTGAAGTTGCCCGTGAAGCAGGGATTGCCCCCACCTCTTTTTACCGCCACTTTAAAGACATGAATGAGCTTGGTTTGACCATGGTTGATGAAGCTGGTTTAACACTGCGTCAACTTATGCGCCAAGCGCGTCGCCGTATTGAGAGCGGCGGTAGTGTGATCACGACATCAATCGTGACCTTTATGGAGTTCATCGATAACTCGAGCAACCAATTTAGATTGTTATTGCGTGAGCGCTCAGGAACTTCAAAAGCATTTCGTGCTGCGGTTGCTCGTGAAATTAAACATTTCATTTTAGAGCTTGCGCATTACCTTGAAAGCGAAACTCCGTGCGACCCAACTCATGCATATATTCAAGCCGAAGCCATGGTGACTTTAGTATTTAATGCTGGTGCCGAAGCCCTCGATATTGAAGGGACACAACGTGAAGAACTGGTTGAACGCTTGATCTGGCAATTACGCTATATTGCTCGCGGTGCCACTTTGTATGGTCGTGATAGTAAAGGTAATGTAGAAAAAACAGCCTAAAGCATGGTGGATTTTTGTTCCTGTTTTATGTATTGTTCGCTGCCAAATTAAGTAACTAATTTTTCGTTATTCAGTTACCTCAAAATATGAATAAATAGCGAGGACGCATATGCTCACCAAGGATCCGGTGAATGATACTCATGCCCATTTTTTAGAACAGAGTGAAGAAACAACGGTAAAAAACAGCCCAAGCTTTCGGGACTTGAGCCGCAGTTTGTTATACTCGCTACCGAAAAGTGTGCAAAAGAAAATTCAAGATAACCTGCTTGGCGTATTAGACGCTCATCAGGTCTCACAATTTCGAGATGACAAACGCTGCCAGTTTTGGATTAACCAAAATGGTTGGAAGCGAGTTCCCTACAGTCAGTTTCGCCATGTTTATAGCCGAATTGCGCTATACCCAAAAAGCGCTACTATTTCAAAGAACCATAGCTCAGAGACTGCTAGCAATGCAACATCAGTAGATTTGAGAGATCAACAAGCTAGGCTATTACAAAGCAATGGCAACGAAGGACAACCCAACAGGATAGATCAACACATAATTTATACTCGTCGTGTTATCTACAGAACTGTGAATTCTCACCATCAAATTTATTAACCACAGAGTTAAATATTTTCTTTACGTTTTCTAGTTACAGATTGCTCGATCATTATTTTATTTATCATGTTTAGTAAGTAGGGTTGGTATTTTTATTTGTGTAATTGTTGTTGCCTGGGTTTTTTAACCTTTCGTGGACGTGATTTTATCGATTTTGTGGAAAAATTATGCTTGCAAGCTGGTTTTTTGAATGTTAAAAATACAGCCACTGAACACACATTTAGTAAATTAAGATGCAAATTACACATTCAATTACATTAAAACTAAACCTCTTACTGCTTAAATCAGTGAGCGGGGCTTAGTGTATTTGCATTTGTAGAACATTAAAAAACCCCGCAACCGCGGGGTTTTTTTTATCTCGCTAATGGGTCATTGGGAACGAGGACAGTTTATGAAAGATAAGGTTTGGATTTTTGACACAACGTTACGTGATGGTGAGCAAGCATTAAAAGCAAGCCTAACCGAAGACGACAAAATTCAACTTGCGCATACCATTAGCCGCTTAAATGTGGATGTAATGGAAGTGGGTTTTCCGGTATCTAGCCCGGCAGATTTTCGCTCTGTACAGCGCATTGCGACTGAAGTGAAAGGGCCGATTATTTGTGGCTTAGCACGTGCTGTAGCAAAAGATATTGAAGCATGTGGTGAAGCGCTTCGCCCGGCAGAGCAGGGCCGTATTCATACATTTATTGCAACCAGCCCATTACACCTTGAACACAAATTACGTATGAGCTTAGACGATGCAACGGCAATGGCTGTTAAGTCGATTAAACTTGCGCGTAACTACACCGATGACGTTGAGTTTTCTTGTGAAGATGCAGGCCGTACACCGCATTGGGATTTATGCCGCATCGTTGAAAGTGCTATTGATGCGGGTGCATCAACTATCAACTTACCTGACACCGTAGGCTATGTAACGCCAGACGAATACGCTGCGATGATCCATCACTTAATGAACAATGTGCCAAATATCGACAAGGCGCGTTTAAGCGTGCATTGCCATAACGATTTAGGTTTAGCGGTTGCTAACTCAATCGCAGCGGTACAAGCCGGTGCTCGCCAAATCGAATGTACGATTAATGGTATTGGTGAGCGCGCAGGTAACTGTTCGCTTGAAGAAGTGGCGATGATCATGAAGATGCGTGAAGACCACTTAAAAGTGCATACCGATATTCGTAGTGAAGAAATTTACCGTGCTTCGCGTCAAGTCGCGAAGATTTGTAATATGCCAGTACAACCAAACAAAGCAATTGTTGGTGAAAATGCCTTTGCACACAGCTCAGGGATCCACCAAGACGGCGTATTAAAAGCCCAAAACACTTACGAAAT
This sequence comes from Pseudoalteromonas sp. BZK2, assembly GCF_014349195.1. Classification (NCBI taxonomy): domain Bacteria; kingdom Pseudomonadati; phylum Pseudomonadota; class Gammaproteobacteria; order Alteromonadales; family Pseudoalteromonadaceae; genus Pseudoalteromonas; species Pseudoalteromonas sp. BZK2. Next base: position 42,093 of record NZ_JACSOG010000012.1, read on the forward strand.
TATGTCGCCAGAAAGTGTCGGTGTACCTAATAATCAATTAAACATGACTTCGCGTTCAGGTCGTCATGTTATTGAGCATCGTTTAGAAGAGTTAGGCTATCAAAAATCTGATTACGATATGGATAGCTTATACAGCAGCTTCTTAGCATTAGCAGACCAGAAAGGTACTGTGTATGACTACGACTTAGAAGCGATGATTTACTTTAATCAAATCAAAGATAAAGACGAGAAGTACCAACTTGAGTTTGTTAACTCTACGTCTAACTCACAATCAGTGGCGAGCTCAACAATCGGCATGACAATTGATGGCGAGTCTAAGCAAGAGGCAGCAACAGGTAACGGCCCTGTCGAAGCATCATTCTTAGCAATTGAGCGCTTAACGGGTATGTCGGTTGAGATGATTGAATATAACCTAGAAGCAACAGGCCAAGGCGCCAGCTCGCTAGGACAAGTGAATATTATCGCTAAATACGATGGTCGCCCATATCACGGCGCGGGCATTGCAGCGGATGTGGTTGAAGCGTCAGTACGCGCCATGATCCGCGTTTATAACTTAATTTATCGTGCACAAAAAGTGTCTGATTTAAAACAACAGAGGAAAGCAGGATGAGTCAATCGAATTACAGTATCGCAGTATTAGCAGGCGACGGGATTGGTCCAGAAGTTATGGCAGCAGCAGAAACCGTCTTGGATGCTGTAAGCGAAAAATTTGGTTTTACTTTGACTCGTCATCATCACGCGATTGGTGGTGCTGCTATTGATGAGTTTGGCCAGGCACTGCCGCAAAGTACATTGAGTGCTTGTGAAAATGCCGATGCGATTTTATTTGGCTCGGTAGGCGGCCCTAAATGGGAAAGCTTACCACCGAATGAGCAACCAGAGCGAGCTTCACTGTTGCCATTGCGTAAGCATTTTGGTTTGTTCTGTAATTTACGCCCAGCACAATTATTACCAGCACTAAGTGCTGCATCACCGCTGCGTGCAGATATCAGTGCACAAGGCTTTGACATCTTATGTGTGCGCGAGTTAACCGGTGGTATTTATTTCGGTGAAAAAGGCCGCAGTGGCGAAGGGGAGCAAGAAGCTGCTTTCGATACCCAAACATACTCACGTAAAGAAATTGAGCGCATCGCACGCTTTGCATTTGAAGCCGCTAAGCTGCGTAGTAATCATGTTACCTCGGTTGATAAAGCGAATGTGTTGGCGACCAGCGTACTTTGGCGTGAAGTGGTCTCTGAAGTGAGCAAAGACTACCCAGAGGTAAGCCTTGACTACATTTATGTTGATAACGCGGCAATGCAGTTAGTTAAACAGCCAAGTCAGTTTGATGTATTACTTTGCGATAACTTATTTGGTGACATTTTGTCTGATGAGTGCGCGATGATCACCGGCTCTATGGGCTTATTACCATCAGCGAGTTTAAATCAGTCTGGCTTTGGTTTGTATGAGCCAGCTGGTGGCTCAGCACCTGATATCGCTGGCAAAGGTGTTGCAAACCCAATCGCACAAATTTTAAGTGCTGCGCTTATGTTGCGTTACTCACTAGGGCAAGATGAAGCGGCTCGTACGATTGAAAAAGCGGTGGCAGAAGCGGTTGAAGCAGGTGTTGGCACGCCAGATATCTACCCAAATGCAGGGTACACCACCAGTGATGTTGCTGCGGCAATTGTGGCACGTATTTAATTAAAAATTGTTTGCGCTGAGCTCGTCACTCAGCGTAACTAAAATGAGGGAATAGCAAGTGGCCCAAACCTTATACGATAAAATTTGGCAAGCTCATGTAGTCGCCAGCATAAATGATCAAACCGATTTACTTTATATCGACCGTCACCTAGTTCATGAAGTTACATCGCCGCAAGCCTTTGCTGGTTTACGTGAGAAAAACCGTAAAGTACGTTGCCCAGAAAAAACCTTTGCGACCATGGACCATAACGTTTCAACAAAAAGCCGTTCATTAGATGCTGCGAGTGAAGTGTCGAAAAATCAATTAATGGCACTGGATGCAAACTGTAAAGAGTTTGGTATTCAACTTTATGATTTAAATTCGATTAATCAAGGTATTGTGCATGTAATGGGGCCTGAACAGGGCATTACCTTACCGGGCACAACCATAGTGTGTGGTGACAGCCATACCTCTACCCATGGTGCATTTGGTGCACTAGCGCACGGTATTGGTACTTCAGAAGTTGAGCATGTTCTAGCCACTCAAACACTGCAGCAGAAAAAAGCTAAGTCATTAAAAATTCAAATAAATGGTCGCCTACGTCCAACCGTTACTGCCAAAGATTTAATCATGGCAGTGATCGGTAAATTAGGCACTGCGGGTGGTACTGGCTATGTTGCTGAGTTTTGTGGTGAAGGGATCGAAGCGCTGTCTATGGAAGCGCGTATGACGCTTTGTAATATGAGTATTGAAATGGGCGCAAAAGCGGGTTTAATCGCACCAGATCAAACAACTTATGATTATTTAAAAGGTCGCCCATTTGCACCACAAGGTGCTGACTTTGATAGTGCCGTTGCCTACTGGCAAACACTAAAAACTGATGAAGGCGCAGAGTTTGATCATGTTGTTGAATTAGAGGCTGCTGATATTCAACCGCAAATTACGTGGGGTACCAGCCCTGAGCAAGTGATTGGCGTAGATGAATTCATTCCTGATCCTGAGCAAGAGCCAGATCTAATCAAGGCTGATGCAATCCGCAGCGCACTAAAATATATGGGTTTAAAAGCCGGTGATAAATTGTCTTCTGCGACTGTTGATACCGTATTTATTGGCTCATGTACAAATAGCCGAATTGAAGATTTACGTGCTGCTGCGCAAATTGTTGAAGGTAAGCAGGTTGCAGCGGGTGTTGAAGCGCTGATTGTTCCTGGTTCTGGCCTTGTTAAAAAACAAGCCGAAGACGAAGGCCTTGCAGATATCTTCAAAGCAGCTGGCTTTGAATGGCGTGAGCCAGGTTGTTCAATGTGCTTAGCAATGAATGACGATAGGTTAGAAGCCGGTAAACGCTGTGCGTCGACCTCTAATCGTAACTTTGAAGGTCGCCAAGGTCGCGGTGGCCGCACTCACTTAGTGAGCCCTGCAATGGCTGCGGCAGCGGCAATTCATGGTCGTTTTGTTGATATCAGAGGAGAAGCCTAATGAGTGTATTTTTTAGTGGCTTAATGGCCCCGTTAGATAAAAACAATGTTGATACTGACCAAATTATTCCAAAGCAGTTTTTAACTTCGACCAGCCGTGATGGTTTTGATGCGGCGCTTTTCTACGATTGGCGTTATCTAGATAACGGCGAGCCAAACCCTGAGTTTATTTTGAACCGTCCTTGTTACCAAGGTGCGCAAATTCTTTTAACTCGCGACAATTTTGGTTGTGGTTCATCGCGAGAGCATGCGCCATGGGCATTAAAGCAATATGGTTTTGAAGTTATTTTAGCGGAAAGCTTTGCCGATATTTTCTTTAATAACTGCGGCAATAACCAAATGCTTGCTATCGCATTACCAGCAGAAACACTTGAGCAATTATTTGTGCTGAGTGAACAACATGATGATATTCACATTGAAGTTGATTTAGAAAACCAACAACTTCGTAGCGATAAGTTTGACACTATTCACTTTGATATTCGCCATGACATTAAAGAGCGTTTGTTAAGTGGCTTAGACTTTATCGGTGTGACTGAAACACTTAACAGCCAAATTGATGCCTTTGAGCAGCAGCTAGCAGTAGAACGCCCTTGGCAATAACCTGTTTTTTCCATGTGAACCTAAACGCGGCCAAGGCCGCGTTTTTTTGTTATTTATCGTAATTGTTTTCTTTATGGCCTTTAAACCATTAGCCTAGACTGAAATTTTATTTAGGGAACACACCATGAAATATTTAGTGGCATCGATGCTCGTGGCAGCATCATCAGTAGCGGCTGCACGACCTGCACCGTTAGTGTCAATTCCAAGCCATGATGGCTTTTTTGATAATATCGCTGCCCATTGCGGTAAAGCTTACGAAGGTAAAGTGAGCGTTGATAACGCAGCTGGCCCGAGCTCATTTGTGGGCAAAAAGTTAGTAATGCATGTACGTCGTTGTAACGAGCGTGAGTTACAAGTGCCATTTCATGTAGGGGATGATGCATCTCGTACTTGGATCATCACAAAAACGGGCAGTGGACTTAGTTTAAAGCATGACCATCGCCATAAAGATGGCAGCGATGATAAATCAACCATGTATGGTGGGCATACTCTTGATGCGGGTTTTGCTAACGCACAGTCGTTCCCGGCTGATCAGTATTCAAAAGAGTTGTTTGTGAGTCAAGGTATTCCCCAATCAATGGGTAACACGTGGCAAATGTATATTTATCCAAAGCAATTTACGTATCGCTTAGTGCGTGAAGGACGTGAGTTTCGCGTTGATTTTGACTTAACAAAACCTATCACGCCGCCAAGCGCGCCGTGGGGATATGAAGACTAGTACTATTTAGCTTCGTCTTCACACTGTAAAACAACCGTTAAAGGTGGCTGATAGGCGCGTGGTTTAGTTGGAAAACGTTCATACTCCTGCACCCCATCAGTCACTCTTAGCATAAAAGGTTTGTCTCTACATAAGCGACTTGCATGGCGCAGTAAGAATACGCTTTGATTGCGAAAGTGCTTGTAGTCGTCAGACTGAATTTCGAGGTGGTAGCGGCCGTCGGCCAATTTAGTTTGGTAGTAATGGACTTTTTCGTCGAAGTCATAGAGCTTTTCGGTTTCGCCTTTTGCTGCTTGTGCATTACTGCACCCCGCTAACATTAAAACGGCGCTAATTAATAGTGCTTGTGTACTTCTCAGTTCACTCATAAACACTTAACTCCATGTGATTAATACCTTGTTTCATCGTGATGTTGAACCTGAATTAGCATCCATAGTCAAACTAAGGTAACGTTACGTCTTACATGTAGTCTAACACCCAAAAAGGGAAAATGTGATGCTCAATAAAATAAAACAGCTGTTTTCAGCGCTGAATGATACCCAATCTAGCATTACTGAGCATGACCTAAAAACCGCCGTTGCTGCGTTATTGATTGAGGTTATGCGTGCAGATAATGAGTTACAAGATGATGAGCAACAGACCCTGAATGAGACCTTAAAGAAGTATTTCTCGCTTAACGAGGAAGAGGTTCAAGAGTTAGTTGCAAGTGCATCGCAAAGCCTAGATGATGCAATAGATTATTTTCAGTTTTCAAAGCAAATTAATGCCCAGTGCAGCGCCGAGCAGCGTATTGATATCATCGAGCTGTTGTGGCGTTTAGCCTACGCAGATGGCAATTTAGATAAGCATGAAGAAATGGTTATTCGCCGTGTCGCAAGTTTATTGTATGTAACCCATGAAGATTTTATCGCTGCTAAGTTAGCAGCGACAAAACTAAGTTAGTAGCGATAAAACTAGGCTAGCAATTATTTATTTAATTTGCTCGCTACGCTCACAAGTTGCTGGGCAAGGCTGGCAACTTTATCGGCTGTATCAGCATCGCTGATGCGGCCTTGCTCATCTAATTTGCTGTGGATAGCAGGCACTGCAAGTTGATCTGCAAGCACTAAACTACCAATACCCGATAAAATATCACGTACGTGAATTAAACCACGTAAGCCGCCTAAACCACCTGGTGAAGATGCATAAAGTGCTGTGACTTTATTACGAAATGCGGGTACTGCGCCTTGCTCTGTACGAGAAGCCCAATCGATTGCGTTTTTAAGTGGCGCTGTAATTGAGCCATTATATTCTGGGCTTGCTAATAAAATGCCATCAGCAGCGCGAAGCTTATCTTTTAATAATTGTGCGCCAGCAGGTGTACCTTGCGCTTCAATATCTTCGTCAAATAAAGGTAAGTCTAAATCACTTAATTTAATCACTTCTACTTCAGCACCACTTTCGAGGGCGAAGCGTGCAGCTTCATTGATCAGTTTTTGATTAAAGCTGTCTTTACGTAGGCTGCCTGCTAGGGCAATAATTTTTGGTGCTGTCATGATGGTTTCCTTTTTTAAGCTTCACTGTTGATATATTCACTGTAGCAAAAAACAGCTTGCAGAAAAGCCAAATAAACGCAAAACTTATGTGCGTATATGCACACAAGGAGCCGTTATGGCGATTCAATTTGATGATTGGCAAGATGTAAAAGTTGCTTATGAGGTGGCAAGGCTCGGTACGTTAACCGCTGCTGCTGAATCGTTAGGTGTTCATCACAGCACAGTGCTTAGAAGAATCAACAATTTAGAAGATAACCTTGATGCGCGGTTATTCCACCGTCATGCCCGTGGCTATACAGTGACAGAAATTGGCGCTAAGTTGTTTGCGACTGCAAAATCGATTAACGCTGAACTTGAAAAACTTCACAACGATATTATTGCCGCTGATAGCCAACTGCGAGGCAGTTTATTATTAACTACGGTCAGTGGTTTTATTGATGTGCTTAGTGATGTCTGCGAACAGTTTCAAAGCCTGCACCCGCAAGTGCAGCTCGAAGTTATTCTTGATCAAAACCGCTTACGTCTTGATCACGGTCAGGCACACATTGCCGTGCGAGCAGGTCCTCGGCCTGATGAAGGCGACTATATTGCCCAGCATTTAGCTGAACTTTCGTCAGGGTTTTATGCCTCTAAAAGTTATATTGAAAAGTATGGCATGCCAAAGAATATTGAGCAGTTGCAGCAGCATAGTTTTGTCTCTGGGGTGGCTGGCTATAACGGTAAAGTGCCTTATTTTGCATGGGTTGATCAACACATTGAACCTTCGCAAATTAAGTTACGGGTGTCTGAAACATCAGAAGCTACACGGGCGATTGTGAGGGGCTTAGGAATTGGTGGTTTACAGCATGAAGTGGCAAGCCAATACCCTGATCTGCTGCCAGTGCTTCCTAAAGAGCTAAACTGGCCAACAGATCTTTGGCTAGTGACACATCATTTGGTGCATCGCACAGCCAAAGTACAAGCATTTAGTCAGCTTTTAAAAGCGTATTTTAAAGATTTAAAAGCTTAAACAGACTTTTTAACGCTAATGCCTAGTCGTTTGGCTAGGCGCACAAGGTTGGCTCTATCAACACTTAAGCTGCGTGCTGTGGCTGCCCAGTTTAGGTTGTGTAGTTCAAGTTGTTGCATAATCAATTGATAACTAAAAGTGTCAGTTGCCTCTTTCAGCGATAAGCGAGTGGCTTTTTGTTCGTTAACTGCAACAGGGCTTGGTGCGGCAACGGCTGTTTTAGCAATATCACAATGTTCAGGTTCGATTGTGACAATGCTTTGTTGCCATTGCTGTTGTTTGGCTTTGAGTGCCGCGCGGCTGATCACATGTTCAAGCTCTCTCACATTGCCTGGCCAATCATATTGACGCAGTAGTAATTGTGTATCGCTACTAAGTTTAAGTTGTTTAATTGCCAATTTTTTAGATGTTTGCTCAATAAAAAAGCCTGCCAATAAAATAACATCGTTATCGCGCTCTTTTAGTGGTGCAACATGCAATGGGTAAACGCTTAATCGGTGATAAAGATCTGCACGAAAGCGGCCCGCAGCGACTTCTTGTTTTAAATCGCGGTTGGTTGCTGCAATCACTCTGACATCAACATAACGGCTTTGATCTTCCCCCACAGTTTGTACTTCACCACTTTGTAATACACGCAATAACTTACTTTGCATGGCAAGCGGAAGTTCGCCGATTTCATCTAAAAATAGCGTGCCGCCATCGGCGAGTTGAAACTTACCCTGGCGAGCAGTATGTGCGCCAGTAAATGCGCCTTTACTGTGACCAAAAAATTCACTTTCGGCTAAGTTCTCTGGTAACGATGCGCAGTTTAAGTGGATCAACGGCATGTCACGGCGTTTTGAGTTTAAATGGATATTGCGCGCAACGAGTTCTTTACCGACGCCTGTGTCGCCTTGTATTAAAACGCTAAATTCTGAGGCAGCCACCAGCTGAATATCATTTTTAAGGGTCTGCATTGCTTGGCTATTACCAATAATTTCGACACCTTCTCGTGTTAGTGCCTCAAGGTTAAGCTGCTGCGCAACTTGATGGCTGTGCTGTGCGTGTTGCATAAAATGCTGCAAGGTTAGGGCATGCTCAACATAGCCTGCAGCTAGCTGTTTTAGTTGATTGAGCTCGTTCATTGCTAAAGCGTCAAAGGCATGTTCATCTAAACTATCAAAGGTCAAAACACCCAATAGTTCGTTGTTATCTTTGCTACTCAGCAGCGGCACGCCCATGCAGGCATGAACAGGAAAGTCGCCATGCTGGCTTTGTAATAAACCATCGTAGGGGTCGGGTAGGCCACAGTCTTTGGCAAATTTTAGCGGTTCACTGCCACGGCATATTTCAAATAAGCGCGGATGCTCCGCTATTTTAAAGCGTCTTCCTAACGTATCGTCCGACAACCCATGAAGGGCTACGGGCTTTAACACATCGCCTTGTTTCAATAATAAGGCAACTGCATCACATTCAAGCCAATCATTAATGCAACTCAACAGATAACTGAAATTATGATCAACACTGCTTGCTTTGGTAAGTGCAAGTGCAACATCAAGAAGGGATTTTTTGAGTATCATGTCAATTTGACCTGAATGTGTTTTATTGATGCTTTTAATGGTGTGTCATTTTGACTTATTTATCAAGTGTCCAAATTTAATGCATTGATATTTAATGGTTTTTATTTTTGGCTTGAATTGTGCAATAGCTGGGGAAATTAAACGCTGAGAGCACGAATGAAAGTCATTAATTTAACTGAACCTATGCCAACTAAGATCAAATTTTATCAACTCAGCCAGTGGCCGTTATGGGCATTAGCATTTCGGCCTTTTTTCTTGGCGGCAGGTGCCTTAGCTGTATTTGCTATGAGTTACTGGTTTTTAATCTTGGCGGGCTATGCACAGTGGCACCTAACAATGCCCGCAACGCTTTGGCATGCTCACGAAATGCTGTTTGGCTTTGCAGGCGTGGTTGCCATGGGCTTTTTGCTAACCGCCGCACAAACATGGACAGGTGTGGCGAGTGTAAGTGGTATTAAGCTTTGTTTGCTTAGCATGATTTGGCTTGCTGCAAGGTTTAGTTTTTTTATTGAGATTGCAGGGTTCGAGCAGCTAAACCTTTATATTGTTAGTGCGCTACAACTCGTTTGGTGGCTAGCTGGAATTATTATTCTAGCTGACATGCTGATACAGGCAAAAAGCAGCCATAACTACTTATTTATTGTCATCGCATCTTTGCTCTGTGCGCTCAATGTGATTTTTTTGAGCTTAGTTGTACTTAATAAAATGTCGCTGGCACTGGGGGTTGTTGATACCGCTGTACTTATCATGACACTGCTAGTTGGTGTTGTGGCTGGGCGAGTTGTGCCATTTTTTACCGCGCGCGGCCTTAACCTAAGTGAACAAGTTAGAACCCCCAAGCTCGATAAATTAGTCGTATTTAGCTCACTTTTCGCCATTGCGTGGTTTTTTATGAGTCAGCTATTTTTTAGCGCAATGAGCACCGGTTGGGTTTTTGCTTGGCTTGCTTGTTTACATTCAGCCCGGTGTGTTTTGTGGTGGCATAAAGGCATTCTAAAAGTGCCTTTGCTATGGTCATTACATGTGGCTTATTGGGCTTTATCGGTTGGTTTAATACTCGTCGCGCTGAGCTATTTCAGCCCAATTATCTTATTCAAAGATGCGCTTCATCTGATCACTGTTGGCACCATAGGTGTGATGATCATCGCCATGATGGTACGTGTCTCTCATGGTCACACTGGGCGCGCATTACAGGCCCCTGCGTACATTAGTTTGGCATTTGTACTCATTGTGATAGCTGCCATTGTACGTTCGTTACTTCCCGTTTATTTAGGTCATCACCTTGCATGGCAGTTAAGTGCGTTGCTGTGGGTTGCTGGCTTTAGCTTATTTTTATTTCATTGTGCGCCCATCTTAGTGAATCGTCGTGTTGATGGTCGCCGCGGTTAACCTCTCCAATAGGAAAAACTATGTTATCTGAAAAAACGATCCAGATTGTTAAAAGTACTTTGCCGTTGCTTGCACAAGCAGGCCCTCAAGTGACTGAGTATTTTTATGATCGTATGTTTAGCTACAACCCAGAGCTTAAAAATATTTTTAATATGACGCATCAGCAATCGGGCTCTCAGCAATTTGCGCTATTTAATGCCTTAGCTGCCTACGCGGCAAATATTGATAACTTGGCAGTGTTAAAAGGTGCGCTTGCGCGCATTAATCATAAACACACCAGTTACCATATTTTGCCAGAGCATTATCCTATTGTTGGTGGACATCTGATTGCGACTTTAAAAGAGTTATTGCCAGAACAATTTACTCCTGAGGTCGAGTATGCATGGCGTGAAGCCTATTCATTATTAGCGGATGTATGTATCAATGAGGAGATGTCGCTATATCAAAAAACCAAAAAGGCACCGGGAGGTTGGTTTGGTACTCGTACTTTCACAATTACAGAAAAACGTATGGAGTCATCGCAAATTTGCAGTTTCATATTAACGCCTGCCGATGCAAAGCCTGTTGTGGCGTATTTACCGGGCCAATATTTAGGAATTAAAGTAACGCCAGCAAACAGTGATTTAACGCAAGTTAGGCAATACTCTTTATCACAGCAAAGTAATGGCCACAATTACCGAATTAGCGTGAAAGAAGAAGGCTTGGTATCTAACTACCTACACAGCTTAACTGAGGGGGATAAGGTAGAAATTTACCCACCTGCAGGCGACTTTGTGCTTCGCGAAATCGACTCGCCTGTTGTATTGATTTCTGCGGGTGTTGGTCAAACCCCGATGATGGCGATGCTAGAAACACTATTAAGTAATCAACCTAACCAGTCAATCCATTACCTGCATGCTTGCGACAGTGAGACGCAGTTTGCCTTTAAAGAGTATTTATTTAAGCAACAGCAAGCGCACGCTTCATTACATTGTGTTACCTGGTTTAAAGATGGCAAGGGGGGCGATTTTGCGGGCTTAATGGATGTAAACCACATCGCTGAAAGCTTACCAATAAGCAAAGGTGACTTTTACCTGTGTGGCCCAATCGCATTTATGGCAATGATAAAAGAGCAACTACTAAGTATTGGGGTTGCAAGTGAACGCATTCACTACGAGGTGTTTGGCCCTCACCAAAGCCTATGATGTAAAAGGCGCAGCTTGAGCTGCGCCTTTTTGTTAGTTAACTTCGCACTCTAGATTAGGAAGTGAAATACGGAGCTCTTTTTGTACTTTAGAAGCCCATAAAAATTTCACTATTAGAGTAACTTACGATTGCTCATTTCAGCTATTTCAAGCTTTTGCCACGATTCAAATAGCTTGCGTTGTTTGTCTGATATTTTTAAGCCATAGGTTTTTTGCATATAAAAATAGGTATCGGCTATTTGCTTTCTTGCATAAATGGGTGGCTCAAATACGCGCTGCTTAAAGTCGATTTTTACAGGGCATGCTCCGTAACTTGCACTTGATGTTGACACCATGCCGTAGCGAAAGTTTGAACGGTCAGCATTGATCTCGCCTATAGCAGGGGCAAGGTTATTAATGTCGGCTTCCATTTGACGGAATTTCGCACTGACCTTTTTACAGTTTTTACGACCGCCATCTTGCCAGCATTGTAATTGATGACCAAACTCCCAGGCAGGCACAATATGCTCCCACTCTATTCTTTTTGCGCGAGCATTCTCTTTACCTGAGCGGGTGACAGGGTTTCTAGGAATATAACCACACGCATCAGGGTCTGGCACAAGTTTTTTACCTTGGCGCTTGATATCGCAACCACAATATAAGCTTTTACTATTGCTTGGTAGATTCTTAATTAAATGCTTTTTGGCACTGTAAAAGCTCGAAAACTCTTTAGCGGATATAGGAAAAGTGAAAATAAAACAAAGGGCTAAGTATAGGAATAAACGCATATCCATCACATCAGTGAACTACAGGAGCCGCCATTTTAGAGCGACTATTCTAAAAAGGAAAAGTTTTTCAACTCAGCTATAGTTGTTAGGCCGTTTTTATTAAAGGAATTACAACCATGTTATTAGGTGCTTTTTCTGTAAGTCTAAATGTAAAAGATATTCGTGCTTCAAAGCAGTTTTATGAAAAGCTAGGTTTCAAAGAGTTTGCTGGGGAGATAGAACAGCATTGGCTAATAATGAAAAACGGTGAACATTTGATAGGTTTGTTTCAAGGTATGTTTGATAAAACCATGCTGACCTTTAATCCTGGGTGGGATCAAAATGCTGAAGCTTTGGATGAATTTGCAACCTTTGAGCAATTAGCTGCACAATTTCAGCAACAAGGATTAGAAATACAAAAGGCCGGTGACGCGAGTTTTATTATCACCGACCCAGATGGCAATCCTATTTTGATTGACCAACACGTGTAGCTGGCTTTTTACGTTTAATTCGAACGTTTTGTAGTAACAAGAGAACTCCTGTAATACAAAATAGTACGCTGGTGGCTGAGAAGCTGATGAGTAGTGGATTGTTAAAGTTCTCACGCTCATCATAATCCATAATGTGTAGCATCCAGAAAAAGTCGAAAATGCGCCACAGGGTGCTGCGCACAGTTATAACTTTACCGGTTTGGCTATCTAAATATAAGGTTGTTGTTAACCAATCATCGAAGCTAATTTGCCAAACATTGGCTTTGTGACCGACTTCTCTAGGCCCTTTTGTTAATAACTGCGCTTGCGTTATTTTTGCGTCAATAAGCAGGTGAGCTTGCGCATTCTCAATGATTTGCGCTTTACTCGGTGCAGGCATTTTAGCACCTGTTCTGCCATCAAAAATAAACGTACCGCTAGAGGATGTAACTTCTATAATCGGGGTATTTAAAAAATGGCTATATTTAATCCCTTCGATTTGCTCAAATTGCGCTGTGATTTTATCAATTGAAGCAGGGTAGTCCGACAATAAAAATGGGCTACTTAAACTGCGATTAGCCAGATGCTTACCATGTACTTTTTCAAGTGGTAATGAGCTCATCACAAGCCCACCTAAAAGCCAAAAAAAGATCTGCAAAGCAAGTAAGTAGCCAAGCCATTTATGCCCTTTACGAGCATACTTAAACAGACGTTTATTCATTATTACCCCGTTATTATTGTTATGTGGGCGCTATTTTAGGTTGTTTAGCTAGATTGCCAATGCGGCATAATGTCGCATTAACTGTATTCTAGATTTGGTATATATACAAAACTGAGTTAAAGTTTCAGTCGATATAAATAGAGGGTAAAAACGAGAGTATGTCGGAAATTCAATTTTTAAATGTAGATCTGGAGCTTGAATCAAAGCACGATATTAGTGCGCTTGTTGCTGATTTGAAGAAAAATGCCATGGTTTTACATTATGACCAAGATGAATACCGCCAACTAGCACGTATTGAAGCAACCGCAGATATCAGCTCTCCAGATAAAGCCATTAACCAGCTTTGCGAGCTTATTGAGTCTTGCTCGCGCAATGCATTAAAACAGTGGTTATCGTGCTCAAAGCGTACATTTGATATAGGCTTTGAATCAGGTAATTCGCCTAAATGCTTTAACCAACCCCTGCATGCCGATACCTTATTACGTATCTCTGCAATTGGCGCAGGGATTGAAATTACTATTTATCCTGTCGAAAAATAGCCAGAATTTATCGCTCTACAACAGCTGCGGTCATTCTTGATACGCAGCAAAGCTCTCCTGCGGCATTGGTAATTTTAATATCCCAAACAGAAGTTCGCTTACCTAAATGCAGCGGTCTCGCAGTTGCTGTTAACGTTCCTTTGCGTGACGCTTTCATGTGGTTGGCATTAATTTCTTGGCCAACAGCATAAAACTTATTGAAATCAACCACGAAATTGGCTGCATAGCTTGCCACTGTTTCTGCTAATACAACGTTTGCTCCGCCATGGACCATGCCCATAGGATTATGATGCTCAGGAATAGCAGGCATGGTTGCCATTAAATAATCATCGCCAATTTCAGTTACCTCAATGCCCATAGTTTTCATTAAAGTGCCTTGACCAGTGACCCCTTGTTCCAGCTCTTTGCAAAGCTCTAACGTGATTGGTTGGTGCCAAATACTCATTGTGTTTCCTTAGCCTGCTAATTAAAGCTAATACCTTATGGCATCTTTCGGTGTGGTTCAATGTTAGTTTTGTAGCAATATGATGGGGTTAATTTAAATTTGCGATTTTCAAATAACTGTATATACTCACAGTTAAATGTACTGTATGGAAAACCAGTTGTATGCGCCCATTAACTAAACGCCAATCGCAAATTTTAGAACTAATTAAAGTCTTTATTAAAGATACAGGCATGCCACCTACGCGTGCTGAAATAGCTCAAACATTGGGTTTTAAAAGTGCCAACGCTGCTGAAGAACACTTAAAAGCACTGGCAAAAAAAGGCATGATCAAAATGAAGCCTGGGGCGAGTCGCGGTATTCAGTTAATTGAAGAAGATGAGCCAGAGCAACTAGGCTTACCTTTAATTGGCCGTGTTGCAGCTGGTGAACCTATTTTGGCGCAAGAGCATGTTGAAAGTCACTGCCAAGTTGATCCTTCATTATTTAAACCTGCTGCCGATTTCTTACTGCGTGTAAATGGTATGAGTATGAAAGACATTGGTATTATGGATGGCGATTTGCTTGCAGTACACAGAACACAAGTTGCTGAAAACGGGCAAGTAGTTGTAGCTCGAGTCGATGAAGATGTAACAGTTAAGCGTCTAGAAAAAGCGGGTCGCAAAGTACTTTTACACGCTGAGAACGAAGAGTTTTCGCCTATTGAGGTTGACCTTGAGCATGAGTCGTTCAACATCGAGGGGTTAGCGGTAGGTGTTATTCGTAACGCTGACTGGATGTAAGCGTTCCCAATTTGGTGCATCAAATTGACTCAATTTGGTGCGCCACTGAAATTTTACTACTTAATTAGGATTTGTGAATCCTTACTCTTCATTTAAAGCCTTATATAGCGCAGTTTTCCTCTCTTTTTACATTTCGTTCTTACTCCTAAACATTAAATAAAGCGCTGATTATAGTTGTTATTTCTGCACCAAAATAAACATTTATTATCATTAAAACTTGCTTATTGGTCATTTTTTAACTAATTGGTTAATACACTGTATTAACACCTAATTAATAAAAAGACACAAAAATGTGCGAGGTGTTAGTCATGGGGTCGGTATCATAAGTGGGTCAAAATGATACGTAGTCGCTCTGAACAATAAGAAAAACGAATTGGCACCTTGTTGTATCGCCTTTTCGCTTTGCGTCTTGCAATAGCATCTAAAGGAGCCGTCACATGGGTAAACTGCGTTACGCCTTGTGGCTTATATTGTTTGCACTTCCTGAGCTTGCATTGGCAAATAGCCAATACAATATGCGTAAAGGGGTGACCGATATAAGTAATAATGTTTATGAGTTACACATGACGATATTTATTATCTGCTGTGTAATCGGCATCATCGTATTTGCGGTGATGTTTTGGGCTTTAATACACCACCGTAAATCCAAAGGGGCCAAGCCTGCCCAATTTCATGAAAGTACAAAAGTTGAAATACTTTGGACTGCCATTCCATTTGTCATCTTAATCGCCATGGCTGTGCCTGCCACAAAAACCTTAATTGCCATGGAAGATGCCTCTAAAGCCGATATCACCATTAAAGTGACCGGCTCACAGTGGAAGTGGCATTACGAGTACATGGGCGAAGACATTGCTTATTACTCGATTCTATCTACTCCTAAAGACCAAATAGACAACCAAGCAGAGAAAACTGAGCATTATTTGCTTGAAGTAGATAAACCGCTAGTACTTCCTATCAATAAGAAAGTTCGCTTTTTAATGACCTCAGACGATGTAATTCATTCATGGTGGGTGCCTGATTTTGCGGTTAAAAAGGATGCAAATCCTGGGTTTATTAATGAAGCGTGGACACGTATTAACGAACCCGGAGTATACCGTGGTCAATGTGCTGAGTTATGCGGTAAAGATCATGGCTTTATGCCTGTTGTGGTGAAAGCCTTACCTGAAGATGAATTTGCTAATTGGCTTGCAGATGCCAAGCAAGAAAAAGCCAATGCGGCCGCAGCAGATGCTGCTTTGCTTGATCAAACATTACCGAAAGAAGAGCTTATGGTCTTAGGTGAGCAAGTGTATATGGCAAGCTGTGCTGCATGTCACCAACCTACCGGTATGGGCCTACCTGGCGTATTTCCAGCACTTAAAGGCAGCCCGATTGTATTAGGTGATGTAAAAGATCACATAGACATTGTGTTATACGGTAAGCCTGGTACAGCAATGCAAGCGTTTGATAAACAGCTTTCAATTAAGCAACTTGCTGCGGTTATTACTTATAAGCGAAACGCGTGGGGTAATGATACCGGCGATGTTATCCAACCGAGTCAAATTCAAGCCGCGATTGATGCAGCAGCGGAGGCGAACTAATGAGTAATGTTATTAACGAGCAAGCAACAGGGCATGCGCATCACGACCATCATCACCCAGCTAAAGGTTTTAAGCGTTGGCTTTACACCACCAATCATAAAGACATCGGGAGTTTATACCTGATTTTTTCACTCACCATGTTTTTAATTGGCGGAGCAATGGCAATGGTGATCCGCGCTGAACTGTTTCAGCCTGGATTACAGTTAGTCGATCCGCACTTTTTTAATCAAATGACTACCGTACATGGCTTGATCATGGTGTTTGGTGCCGTTATGCCCGCGTTCACTGGGCTTGCAAACTGGATGGTACCTATGATGATAGGCGCACCAGATATGGCCTTACCACGTATGAATAACTGGAGCTTTTGGATATTGCCGTTCGCATTTTTAATCCTGTTGGCTTCGTTACTCATGCCTGGTGGTGGTCCTGCGTTTGGTTGGACTTTCTACGCACCACTATCAACAACTTACAGCAACGATAACACTGCACTTTTTGTGTTTGCCGTACATATCATGGGTATCAGCTCAATTATGGGGGCGATTAACGTTATCGTGACCATCGTCAACTTAAGAGCACCAGGTATGACGTGGATGAAGCTACCGCTATTTGTTTGGACATGGTTAATCACTGCATTTTTGTTAATTGCTGTTATGCCTGTTCTAGCAGGGGCGGTCACTATGGTGTTGACCGATAAATACTTTGCAACCAGCTTTTTTGATGCAGCCGGAGGGGGCGACCCTGTGATGTTCCAGCACATTTTCTGGTTCTTCGGTCACCCTGAAGTGTACATCATGATTTTACCAGCCTTTGGCATTATATCGACTATCGTACCTACCTTCTCGCGCAAAAAGCTATTTGGCTATGCGTCTATGGTGTATGCAACTTCATCGATTGCGCTGCTAAGTTTTATCGTTTGGGCACATCATATGTTTACCACAGGGATGCCTGTAGCAGGCGAGTTGTTTTTCATGTACGCCACCATGCTCATTTCGGTACCAACGGGCGTTAAAGTGTTTAACTGGGTAGCCACCATGTGGCGCGGTTCAATTAGCTTCGAAATTCCGATGATGTTTGCCATCGCCTTTATTGTGTTATTCACCTTAGGTGGTTTCTCTGGCTTGATGCTTGCGATTACACCGGCAGATTTTCAGTATCACGATACCTATTTTGTGGTGGCTCATTTCCATTATGTGCTTGTGACAGGAGCTGTGTTCTCAATTATGGCGGGGGCCTACTACTGGTTACCGAAATGGACTGGCAACATGTACAACGAAACGCTGGCGAAATGGCATTTTTGGTTATCGCTAATCAGTGTCAACGTGTTGTTCTTCCCTATGCACTTTGTTGGCCTTGCCGGTATGCCGCGTCGTATTCCTGACTATGCACTGCAATTCGCTGACTTTAACGCCATTATCAGTATTGGTGGTTTTGCATTTGGCTTATCGCAACTGTTGTTTGTGTTGGTGGTATTTAAATGTGCCAGAGGGGGCGAAAAAGCACCTGCCAAAGTATGGGATGGAGCTGAAGGTTTAGAGTGGGAAGTCGATTCTCCAGCACCTTATCATACCTTTGAAACACCGCCGGAGATTAAGTAATGAACCATGCACCTTTGCTAAAAAAACTGCTGATTACATGCTTGCTCATGTTTGCTTTTGCTTTTGCAATGGTGCCGCTTTACGACGTGTTTTGCGACGTTACAGGGTTGAATGGTAAGCCATCATTAGAAAAAGCGAGCGCGAGTGAATCAATAAATACACAGCGTCAAGTTGATGTCAGCTTTACCACTCACGCTCAAAGCGGCGCGCCATTTAAGGTGCAGTCTGAGCAATACAGTGTGGCAGTACAACCTGGTGCCATGCGTGAAGTTAAATTCTCAGCGAAAAACACCAGTAATGAAGACAAAGTCATGCAAGCAATTCCATCAGTATCACCGGGTAAAGCAGCAAAGTACTTACATAAAATCGCCTGTTTTTGCTTTGATCAGCAGCCAATGAAAGCCGGTGAAGAAATGGAGTTTACCTTGTTGTTTTATGTTGATACTGAGTTACCCGACGATGTTGAGGAACTGACGTTGTCGTATACCGTGTTTGATATTAGCGGGCATGTTGTGGCTAAAAACGATTAAAAGCCGCCAAGCTAATTGCTAATTGGGAGCAAACAAAATGAATCAAAATTATGAAAAATACTATGTTCCAGCCGAGAGTCCTTGGCCAATAGTTGGTGCCATCGCGATGTTTTTAATTGCTGTTGGTGCTGGTTTAACTGTGATGCAAGTAAGTGGTGAGGGCAGTAGTGGCCAGTATGTGTTGTATCTAGGCATTGCCATATTAGTTTATATGGTTTTTAGCTGGTTTAGAAACGTTATTGAAGAGTCTCATAAAGGGCTTTACTCAGCACAAATGGACCGCTCCTTCAGACAAGGTATGAGCTGGTTCATATTCTCTGAGGTTATGTTCTTTATGGCGTTTTTTGGCGCTCTCTTTTACGCACGTATGATTTCGGTGCCTTGGCTCGGTGGCGCTGGTAATAACGCTATGACCAATGAAGTGCTCTGGCCAACCTTTGAAGCCGTATGGCCGCTATTAACTACGCCAGCGGGCGAGACCACACAGGCTATGGGCTGGCAAGGTCTACCATTGATCAACACGCTTATTCTACTTACCTCGTCGGTCACAATTCACTTTGCTCATGTTGCTATTGAAAACAACAAGCGCGGCGCCCTGAAGGTGTTTTTATCTTTAACCGTGCTATTAGGTGTGATTTTCCTTGGCTTACAAGTTTATGAGTATATGCATGCTTATCAAGATCTAGGTTTGACCTTAGATGCGGGCGTTTATGGGAATACCTTTTTCTTGTTAACGGGCTTTCACGGTATGCACGTGACACTTGGAACCATTATTTTATTTGTGGTGCTGCTCAGAATTTTTAAAGGCCACTTCACGAGTGAAAAGCATTTTGCCTTTCAAGCAGCTGCTTGGTATTGGCACTTTGTTGATGTGGTGTGGTTGTGTTTATTTGTATTTGTGTACGTGCTGTAGCTTTGTGAAGCGGCGACGGGTTGGTGTGAATAAAGCCTAATTTCATTGCGGCAATGATGAGCACCAGCACAATACCTGAGAACAGCACTCGACGACCTAAATAATGCGACATGGGTTTAGAGTGCTCTTTTGCTGACATCATCACAAACAGCGCTCTAAACAGGTTGAACAGAATATAAAGTAATAACAAAACAATAATGATTTTAATCATATTAGGTATTCCAAATGCAGTTAATTTTATGGCGCAAACAAAAGCTTAGCTCAATTATCGCAATTTGCGTTGTGATACTTGCAGTGCTTATTTGTTTACGACTCAGCGTTTGGCAATACCAGCGAGGCGAGCAAAAACAGCAGCAACTAAGCCAGTTAGCCGTTTCGAAAGAGCAAGGAGTTTTGAATTGGCAAGAGCTGCAAAATTTACCTAAAGAGCTGAACAAAACGGGCATGCAAGTCAAAGTCTCTGGCGAGGTAAATAAACAACAGTACTGGCTGCTTGATAATCAAATTTATCAGGGGCAAGTGGGCTATGACTTACTAGTAGCGATGACAATTACCGGTGAAACCGCGCCTTTAATCGTTAACTTTGGTTGGCTAAAAGCTCCAACAAACCGTAGCCAGTTGCCAACCGTTGTGTGGCCAGAATCAACAAGCTTTACGGCTACTGTGCAATTGAAACAAGGCAACTTACAAGGCTTCACACTTGCCGATGAGATTGGTGCAGAGCAAGGCTGGCCTAAGCGTATTCAAGGCATCGACTTAGCAATTTTTAGTGCTCAATTAGCAAAGCCCTTACAAGGCTTTATTGGTTATCGCAATGAAGCAGATGGTATTGCAACCCCGCATTACCAGAGTGTCGTGATGGGGCCAGATAAACATTACGCCTATGCCGTGCAGTGGTTATTAATCGGCTTAGCGTGTGTTGTTATTGCTTATTTTGCGATGAGAAGGAGAGGTTATGAAAATAAACCCGCTTAGTTTATTCGTTTTATGCTGTTTTGTGCCGTTGGCACTTGCATATGCAGCATTAAAGCTTGAGTGGTTACCGAGTGGTTCGAGTAATCATGGTGAGCTTTTAAGTGAAGAAGTGAAGCTAGTTGATTGGCAACAAGGCGAACCTAAACAATGGACTATTGCGCTTAATTATCCAAAAGAGTGCACTGATGTTTGTGCAAGCCAATTAGCCAGTCTAGATAACCTATATGTCGCTTTAGGTAAAAATCAGCAAAAAGTGGATGTGGCGGTACTGACAAATCAACAGCAGGTATCGGCAAATTGGCGTCAATTAGCAGTAAGTCCTGCACTCAAAGCGGGAGACCTATATTTAGTTGATCACATGGGCTTAGTGGTTTTGCATTACCCCTACACGGCTGAGCCAGAACAAAACAGACTGATTCAAAAAGGCTTACTTAAAGACTTAAAGAAACTACTTAACTATGCGCGTTCAAGTTAAACCTCATTAAGGGGATAAAGATGTATAAAAATTATAAATATTTAGTCTTAATTACCGTTTTCTTCTCAATCTTAGTTGTTGGGCTTGGTGCTTATACACGGCTGAGTGATGCTGGGCTTGGCTGTCCTGACTGGCCTGGGTGCTATGGATTTTTAACCGTGCCAAAACATGAAACTGCTCTGTTACATGTTGAGCAAAACTACCCTGATATGATGTTTGAGGCTGCAAAAGCATGGAAAGAAATGATCCACCGCTATTTTGCCGGTGCCCTTGGCCTATTAATTTTAGCTTTGTTTGTTTTTGCATTTTTAAAACGTCAATATCCAAATATGCCGGTTAAGCTGCCATTAGCACTATTATTACTGGTGGTATTCCAAGCTGTATTGGGCATGTGGACTGTCACTATGAACCTACAACCTTTAGTTGTAATGGGGCATTTGCTCGGCGGTTTTAGTATTTTGTCGTTGCTGTTTTTATTGTATCTACGTTTAAAGACCGAACCTGTTGCTAGCAGTGATAGCGGCGCAAAGCCATATTACCGGTTAGCGCTGGTGGGCTTGGTGGTGCTTATACTGCAAATTGCATTGGGTGGCTGGCTTGCGGCGAATTATGCAGCTCCACATTGCAATGGCTTACCGCTGTGTAGCTACGGACAACCGTTTTCTTTGAAGAGCGTTTTTCAATTACCGCTCGAGCACAGTACCTATGAATATGGTGTGCTATCGCAGCAAGCGCGTATGTCTATTCATTTGCTGCATCGTATTTGGGCGCTGGTTACTTGTGTAGTGTTAGCGCTGATCATGTGGCGCATATATTCACGCTGTTACTCACGAAAAATTAAGCACTGTACCGTCACTGTATTAATCGCTTTGTTGTGCCAAATCTGTTTAGGTCTAGCTGTTGTGCACTGGCACTTTCCATTAAGTGTTGCGCTTGCGCACAACCTAATGGCCGCATTGTTACTGCTTAGCATGGTAAGACTATGCTTCCACTTAAAAATAAGAACCTAGGAGGCTGTGATGGCATTATTACTAAGCTCAGAAAAATCATTATTTATTCAAAGCTCAGAGTTACTTAAAGATTACTTAGCTATAAGTAAATTTAAAGTGGTTGCCATGCTTGTACTCACAGCATGGGTTGGTCTGGCATTAGCTCCTGATGTTGGGCGAGGAGTATTTGTGCAACTTGCAAGCTTGCTAGGCATTGGCTTGCTGTCGGCCGCAGCTGCTGTGATCAATCATGTTGTTGATAGTGAAATCGACAGTAAAATGGCACGTACGCGCCATCGCCCTGTGGCAAAAGGTCGACTCAGTAAACAGCACGCTTTGAGCTTTGCTGGAGTGATTGGCGTAATAGGTTTTATGATGCTTGTGATTTGGGCGAATACACTTACAGCCATTCTTACTTTGTTTGCGCTTGTTGGCTATGCCTTTATTTACACTTCATTTTTAAAGCGTGCCACACCGCAAAATATTGTTATTGGTGGTTTGGCTGGAGCTATGCCACCGCTGTTAGGATGGGTATCTGAAACTGGCCATATGGCTGCTGCACCATGGTTATTGGTGATGATTATATTTACCTGGACCCCACCACATTTTTGGGCATTAGCGATTGCACGTAAAAGTGATTACGAGCGGGCAAAAATTCCGATGCTGCCAGTTACTCACGGTATTGAATTTTGTAAAACATGTGTAGTGGCTTACAGCATTTTACTCGCGTTAGTGTGTGTACTGCCTTACTTAATTGGTATGTCAGGGCTAATTTATTTGCTTGGGGCGAGCATACTAAATGCTGTTTTCATTTATAAGGCGCTGAAGCTGAAAATAGCACCTAAAGATGATACTGCAATGGACTTATTTCGTTTTTCAATTGTGCATTTAATGCTACTCTTTATTGTCTTATTTATTGATAAATGGTTAGTTTTATGACGCGAATAGTCGCTTTATTATTTATGGGCTTGGTGTTATTTATTGCTGGATGTGAAAAAAATAATAGCGTCCCTGAGGTGGAAGCGCTGGTTTATGAGCAAGCGAAACCGATTAGTCCTTTTTTATTAACTGATCAACATGGTGCGCCTGCAGATAACAGCCAATTTATTGATCATTGGAATTTGGTCTTTCTAGGTTACACCAGTTGCCCAGATATTTGTCCAATGACACTGGCAAAACTAACCGCGATTCAAAAACAGTTAAGTCAAGATTACAAAGTACAAGTGTGGTTTGTTGCTGTTGATCCTAAGCGTGACACAACTGAAAAGCGTAAAGCTTATATTGATTACTTTAATCCTAACTTTCTTGCTGTTTCAGGTCCGCATAAACAACTTTTTCCATTTGTAAGAGAGTTAGGCTTAATTTACGCAATTAACGATAGCGATCAGCAAGAATACGCAGTTGATCATAGTGCATCAGTTGTTTTAGTTGATCCTACAGGCTCTGTTAGAGCTATTTTTAAACCACAATTTAAGCAAGGTAATGTGCCATTAGTAGATGCTAGCAAGTTAACGGAGGAGTTTAAGTTAATAGCAGACTATTATGCAGAATAAAGCATTTGCCTTGCGATATTAGCTAACAATAGTAAATACATTTTTTGCCATAACTCGCTAAGCTACTAAAAAAATTTACTATTTTTTAAAGCAATTTATGGCAATTTCGTTTAGTCAGTCTAAGCTTTTATTATGAATTGTTTTAAGCAGGGAAGATTCAAATAATGTTAAAGCTCCCTATTGAATTAGCCATTACTCAGGTCGAAACACTCCATCAAGATTTGCTACAAGAATTGTCTGCGAATGACGATATTTGTCTTGATATTAGTGAAGTGACACGAGCTGATACGGCGTCAATTCAGCTTTTATGTGCGCTGCAAAAACATTTGCTTTCAGTACAACACAAAATCATATGGGTTGGTGAAAGCAAGCCTTTGCAACAAGCAATTACTAGTTTGGGTTTAAGCCATTATCTTGTGCTTGAAAATGCCAATTAAGAGGTTTTTATGAAGAGAATTCTAGCTGTCGATGATTCTGCATCAATGCGCCAAATGGTCAGCTTTACACTAAAAAAAGCAGGCTTCGATGTAACAGAAGCAAAAGATGGTAGCGAAGCACTAAATATCGCTAAGCAACAAGGTTTTGATGCGGTTATTTCGGATGTGAATATGCCTGTCATGGATGGCATTACTCTTATTCGCGAGCTGCGTAGCTTACCTAATTATAAATTTACACCACTACTAATGCTGACCACAGAGTCAGGGCTTGATAAAAAAACAGAAGGTAAAGCTGCTGGAGCAACAGGGTGGATTGTTAAACCATTTAATCCTGAGCAATTGTTAGCGGTATTGAAAAAAGTGATTCGCTAATAATAGGAGCGGGGCATGAGTATAGATCTAAGCCAATTTTTTGAGGTTTTCTTTGAAGAAAGCTTCGAAGGTCTTGATGCAATGGAAGCCGAGTTATTGAACTTGGTGCCAGGCGAAGAAGACTTGGAAACGATAAATACAATTTTCCGTGCTGCACACTCAATAAAAGGAGGCAGTGGTACCTTTGGTTTCAGCGCCGTTGCTGACTTTACTCATGTACTTGAGACTTTGTTAGATCAAATCCGTGAAGGCTCTCGTACCTTAACCGCAGAACACGTTAATCTACTTCTCAAGTCGGTTGATTGCTTAAGAGCGTTGTTAAGAACATTACAAGCGGAGCAGCAGCCAGACTTAACAGAGGCTGATGAGTTACGGGTTAAATTTGAAGAAATTCTGGGCATGCGCTCTAAGAGCAAAGTTGTTCAGCAGCAGGCAGTTAGTAACGAAACTAACATAAAAAATACCTTTCAAATTGACTTCAAACCCCATCATCATTTATTTAAAACTGGCAATGAACCACTGTACATGATCAGTGAACTTGCTGAGTTGGGTGAGCTAGAAACACAAGCCTTTCAAGATGATGTCCCCGATATTACTAACCTTGCCCCCGAAGACTGTTTCTTATCATGGCGTTTTTTCTTAACCACAGACAAAGAGCAAAGTTGCATAGAAGAAATTTTTGAGTGGGTTGAGGATGACGCTGACATTGCTATCACATTGTGCGGTGGCTTGTTTGGTGATGAAGAAATTACAACGACTGAAACGGCTACAGCAGTTGTCGAACCAAAGAAAGAAGCCGAGCCTATTCCAGTTAAACCAACTACTGATACGAAAAAACCAGTACCCGTTAAAGCGACCACAGCCAATGCAGAGTCAACCTCAATCAGGGTTGGTATCGACAAAGTTGATTCATTGATCAACATGGTGGGTGAGTTAGTTATTACTCAAGCGATGTTAAGCCAGTTAGGTGAGCAAGAAATCACCGAAGCAACCATCGCCTCGTTACAAGAGGGCTTAGCGCAACTGGCACATAATACTCGTGACTTACAAGAAAATGTCATGCGTATTCGCATGTTACCAATAAGCTTTGTATTTAGTCGCTTCCCTCGGTTAGTTCGTGATATCTCGCAAAAGTTGGATAAACAAGTTGAGCTTAAATTGCTTGGTGAACAAACAGAACTAGATAAAACGGTGATGGAGAAGCTTTCTGATCCTATGGTGCATCTAGTGAGAAATTCCTTAGATCATGGCTTAGAGACAGTTGATAAGCGTGTTGCTGCGGGCAAAGACCCTGTTGGCACTGTTACGCTTAATGCATTTCATCAAGGCGGTAATATTGTTATCGAAATTATGGATGATGGTCAGGGGCTCAACACGCAAAAGATCAGAGAAAAGGCGATAAAAAATGGCTTGATCTCTGAAAGTGAGGATTTAAACGATAACGAAATTAATGAGCTTATCTTTTTACCTGGCTTTTCGACAGCGGATCAAGTGAGTGACTTATCTGGCCGCGGTGTTGGTATGGACGTGGTTAGGCGTAATATCGAAGCGCTCAGTGGCTCGGTTGAGGTGGCTTCAGCGCCAGGTGTCGGTTCAACCTTCACCATCCGGTTACCTCTTACTCTAGCTATTTTGGATGGTCAATTGGTTAAAGTTGCCCAGCATACATACATTATTCCACTCATTTCTATTATTGAGTCACTACAAATTGATATCAGCAAAGTCAGTCGCGTCGGCAAAGATTTAGATGTACTTCGTTTGAGAGATGAGTACATCCCAATTTTAAGGCTTTACAATATTTTTAATCACAAAGGTGCGATAGAAACGCTTGATAGAACTTTGTTGGTTGTTGTTGAGAGCGATAATCAAAAAGTTGGTTTGTTGGTTGATGATTTATTATCACAGCAACAAGTGGTTATTAAAAGTTTAGAGGCGAATTATCAAAAAGTTGATGGTGTATCAGGAGCGACAATTTTAGGAGATGGCAGAGTATCTTTAATTATAGATATCAGCGGCTTAATTAAATTGTCAGGCTTAAGGAAGCCAGGAAGCCAAGAGTTAATTATTGAATCAAAAGCTAATTTGGAGGCGTCATGATTGTTGAGCACGATGACCTACAAAGTAAGCTGAATATCGGGCAAGACGAAGATATTAAACAGTTTTTAACCTTTTTCATGGCTGATGAAGAGTACGGTGTAGATATTCTTACGGTACAGGAAATTCGTAGTTGGGAAGAAATTACTGAAATTCCAAACTCACCTGACTTCGTTAAAGGCGTTATAAATTTGCGCGGCACTATAGTTCCTATTATTGATTTACGGCTGCGCTTTGGCTTGCCCGCTGTCACTTATGGACCGTTAACTGTCGTTATTGTACTGAAAGTTAAACTAGAGAGCACATGTAAAATTATGGGTATCGTGGTTGATGCCGTGTCGGATGTCTATAGCATTGCAGAGCATGAAGCGAAAGCGGTGCCGCACTTGTCTGACTCAGACAACACTCAATTTGTTGCGGGTTTAGTCAATGTGGGTGAAAAGATGGTCGCGTTACTAGACCTACAAAAAACAATGGACATTTAATTGGGTAGATTAACAAGAAGGTGAAGGGTATGGGATGGTTTAGTAGTCCTAAAAACGTTGAGTCAAATAATGATTTAGTTGTTGCAGCACTGAACAAATCGCTGGCAGTTATTGAGTTCGAACCAAGTGGAAACATAATCACTGCGAATGCTAATTTTTTGAATGCCATGGGTTACCGACTTGAAGAAATTCAAGGGCAACATCACGCAATTTTTGTTGATGACCAAGAAACTCAAAGTCCTGAATACCAACAGTTCTGGCAGCGCTTGCGCACAGGTGAATTTATGTCAGATGAATTCAAGCGGTTTGCCAAAAATGGTAAAGAAATTTGGATTCAAGCTACCTATAACCCAATTATTGATAGTAATGGCAATGTCGTTAAAGTTATTAAGTTTGCCAGTGATATTACAGCGCAAAAAGAGCTAGAAAAAAAATCTAAGCGTGATGCAGATCTGTCAAACGCGCTTCGGGTCTGCCAAGCCAATGTGATGATTGCTAATAATGACCTAGAAATTATTTTTGTTAACGACCAAGTACAAAAAATGCTTAAGTTTCGTGAAGAAGCTTTAAAAGAGGTGCTGCCAAACTTCTCGGTTGATAGCTTAGTTGGCACCTGTGTTGATGACTTTCATAAGCAACCATCTCATCAGCGTGAAGTACTAAGAACCTTGACCGAGCCTTTTAAAACAACGCTTAAAATTGCGGATTTAATATTTAGTTTAATAGCAACGCCGTGGCTCAGTGTATCTGGAAGTCGTCTAGGAACAATTGTTGAATGGCAAGATATCACTGATAGCGTGGCAAAAGCGGAAGCTGAAAAACGTGAAGCAGAAGAGAATCTTCGTGTTCGACGCGCGTTAGACCGTGTGGCAACCAATACCATGATTGCAGACGCCGGCAATAATATTATTTACATGAACGAAGCTGTTTTAAATATGATGAAAGCAGCTGAAAGTGATTTACGTAAAGACTTACCTAATTTCAACAGTAGTAACCTCATTGGTCAAAATATTGATGTGTTCCATAAAAACCCAGCACATCAGCGCAATATGCTGGCGAAGCTGAGTAGCACATATAGCACTGAAATATATGTTGGTGGTCGAACATTTGGATTAGTTGCAAACCCTATCTTTACGCCAGAAAACGAACGAATTGGTACGGTTGTAGAGTGGGAAGATAGAACAGCTGAAGTGGCGATTGAAAAAGAAATTGCAGGCCTTGTTGCTGCTGCCGGGAATGGTGATTTAGAAGCGCGTGTTGAAGAAGCGGGCAAACAAGGATTCTTCTTACGTCTAGCGCAGGGCTTGAATAGCCTAGTTAGTATCGTCGATGATGCAGTAAAAGACACGGGCAATATGCTTGATGCCATGGCAAATGGTGATTTATCAAAACGAATAGAACAAGAGTACCAAGGTTCATTCGATAAGTTAAAACGTGATGCAAATGCCACAGCTGATAAGCTTACTGAAGTGATTAATCGCATTAATACCTCTGCAACGCTCGTTGCCAGTGGTGCAGAAGAAATTTCACAAGGTAATGCAGATTTAAGTCAACGGACTGAAGAGCAAGCTTCATCACTTGAAGAAACAGCATCAAGCATGGAAGAAATGACCAGTACGGTTCGTCAAAATGCTGATAATGCAAAAGAAGTGAATGAACTTGCGGAAGAAACGCGTACAAAAGCGCAAAAAGGTGGTGAAGTTGTCAATCGCGCCGTAACCAGCATGTCGGCAATTAATGAATCGAGTAAGAAAATTGCTGACATCATTAGTGTGATTGATGAAATAGCTTTCCAAACAAACCTACTTGCGTTGAATGCTGCAGTCGAAGCTGCACGAGCAGGTGAGCAAGGCCGAGGTTTCGCTGTTGTTGCTGGTGAGGTCCGTAACTTAGCACAGCGTTCAGCCGCCGCAGCAAAAGAAATCAAAGAATTAATCCGAGACAGTGTTGGCAAAGTTGAAGATGGTACATTACTTGTTAATGAATCAGGTTCAACATTGCAAGAAATAGTAACTGCAGTACAAAGAGTTACGGCAATGATCTCTGATATTGCTCAAGCATCAGAAGAGCAAAGCTCTGGCATTGAGCAAGTTAATAAAGCCATCGCTCAAATGGATGAAATGACTCAACAAAATGCAGCTTTAGTTGAAGAAGCATCAGCTGCGGGCGAATCAATGGCTGAACAAGCAAATGATATGCGCCGCTTGTTAAACTTCTTCTCGTTATCAAATAACGAAGTTGATATTTCAAACAGCGCTAGTTCAGCGCCTGCAGCTAAACAGCCAAGCTCACCAGTGCGCTCGGCACCAAAAGGCAACAATTTTGTTGATCCCAGTGACGAGTGGGAAGAGTTTTAAACTCTTCCCGACTTTATTCTAATAGGTTAATTGCACCGACTGTTACAGCTGCAGGGTCAAACACATGAAAGAGTTTTTATTAACGGATAATGATTTCAAGGCTATTTCTTCTCAGGTGTACGATGCGTGTGGCATTGTATTGGCGGAGCATAAACGTGAAATGGTTTACTCGCGTTTAGCAAGACGTATCCGCCATCACAAGCTAAAGAGTTTTAGGGAGTACTTAGGTTTTCTTGATGAGAATAAAGAGCAAGAGTTCAGTGAATTTATTAATGCTATAACCACTAATCTGACTTCTTTTTTTCGTGAGCCCCATCACTTTAATTACCTGAAAAATACTATAGTGCCAAAACTATTGGTTGGTAATGCAAAACAAAAGCGGGTAAGGGTCTGGTCAGCTGGCTGTTCCACTGGCGAAGAGCCTTATACGATTGCTATGACATTGCATGGTTTATTTCCACCCGATTGGGATGTGAAAATTTTAGCCACCGATTTAGACTCAAATGTACTCGCAAAAGCGCAGGCTGGCACTTATACCGCAGCAAATGTGAATGGACTAGACAAAAGCCATCTTAAGCGCTGGTTTTTGAAAAGCCACGATGGAGAACTTTATAAAGTAAAGCCCGAACTACAAAAGAACATTTTTTTTAAGCGTCTAAACTTATTACAGAGCTGGCCTATGAAAGGACCGTTTGATGTGATTTTTTGTCGTAATGTTGTTATCTATTTCGATAAGCCAACCAAAGACGAACTTTTTAAACGCTATCACGACTTACTGACTAACACTGGCTACTTATTTTTAGGGCATTCAGAGACATTAGGGAAGGATCATAAGGAATTTAAAAACTTAGGCCAGACTATTTACCAAAGGGGCGGATCATGAATAGTCACTTCCGGCCTGTTATATCTGGCTTTGAGCATGTGAAACGGTTTTGGGATAATCGTCGTGGGAAGGTAATTGCTAAGGTATTACCTGGCGAGTTTTATGTCTCTAAAACTGATGAATTGATCACGACAGTGCTTGGTTCATGTATTGCAGCATGTATTTATGATGAAGGCCTAGGAATTGGCGGCATGAATCACTTTATGTTGCCTGTAGAAAAAGGAGTCGATCCTAGTAATGCTCATAGTCTTAATTGTCGTTACGGTAACTGGGCAATGGAATATCTGATCAATGAAATCCTTAAAAACGGTGCTTCTAGGCGCAATCTCAAAGTAAAACTGTTTGGCGGAGGGAAAATAATCCGCTCAATGACTGATATTGGTGTTGGCAACATTCGTTTTGCAAATGCTTATATACTTGAGGAAGGTTTAGATTTAGTATCTCATGATGTCGGTGGGCCTTGGCCCCGAAAGGTGATGTTTGATCCTCAAACAGGTAAAGCCCAAGTAAAAAAAATGCGTGAACTGCATTCAGATAAGCTCGAAAAACGTGAAATCAAATACCTACACGATATCGAACAGCAAGATGCAGAAACGGATATTGAATTATTTTAGGAGAGCAAATGATCAAAGTACTCATAGTTGATGATT
The DNA here is from genome assembly GCF_014349195.1 of Pseudoalteromonas sp. BZK2. NCBI lineage: Bacteria > Pseudomonadati > Pseudomonadota > Gammaproteobacteria > Alteromonadales > Pseudoalteromonadaceae > Pseudoalteromonas > Pseudoalteromonas sp. BZK2. The sequence goes on from NZ_JACSOG010000012.1 coordinate 72,816, forward strand.
CTGCTTTGATCCGTGGTTTACTCAAGGAAGTACTCGAGCAAGCAGAAGACATTCAAGTTGTTGGCGCGGCAGAAGATCCTTATCAAGCCCGAGATTTAATTAAGCGCCTCAATCCTGATGTCTTAACGCTGGATATCGAAATGCCGAAAATGGATGGATTAAGCTTTTTAAAAAACTTGATGCGCCTTCGTCCTATGCCAGTTGTGATGATTTCAACACTGACTCAAAAAGGCTCACCCATTACACTGGAAGCCCTCGAAATTGGTGCTGTTGATTTTATTGCTAAACCAACTATCAATGTAACAGAAAACTTGCAGCGATATGCACATTTACTTCAGCAAAAAGTACGCACAGCCGCAGGTGCAAGAATACGTGCATTTAAAGAAACAAAAATTGAAGACGATAGCGCCTTAACAGCACTGCAATTTAAGCCCAATAGTGTACTTGCAATTGGTGCTTCAACAGGTGGAACAGAAGCAATTAAAGAAGTGCTTGTGCGCATGCCAGAAAACTGTCCACCGATAGTGATTACACAGCATATCCCGCCGGTTTTTAGTACTTCGTTTGCGATGCGCATGGATAGAACCTGCAAAATTAGTGTTAAGGAGGCTGAACATGGCGATAAGTTACAGTCAGGTTGGGCGTACATTGCGCCAGGCGATCAGCATTTAAGTGTAGTGAAAAAAGCAGGCGGCCTATACTGCCAGCTTGATACTAATGAGTTGGTTAATCGCCATCGCCCAGCGGTTGATGTGCTATTTAACTCCTTGGTTGTGGCTTGCCCTAAAGCGGTTGTGGCTGCGTTATTGACCGGTATGGGCAGCGATGGCGCAAAAGGCATGCTCGCATTAAATCAAGCAGGAGCTTACACCATCGCGCAAGATGAATTATCGTCAGTGGTATGGGGCATGCCAAAAGCCGCAGTCGAACTCAATGCGGCTAATGAAGTGGTTCGCCTTGATAAGGTCACAGCGCAAATGCTAAAACAAGCAGTTAAGGTACAATAACCCAAGGTTGAGAGAACCAATAATAGCTACCTTTCTTCGCGATAGAAGGGGCCGTGCAGTTAAAGCGAGAGCGGCCTTTTTTCAGTTTTTCAGGTGATGTGATCTTCACCGTATCTTTACTGAGCCAAGTTAAATCAGCTTGACCAATACCTGATACATAACAAGCAAACTGGCTTTTATGAAAGTCCTGCATATCAAATTGCATCGTTAAACTAGGTGGGTTTTCGTCTGTCACACTATCTGAGTAGGTGAGCTGTTTGATAGTGAATGCTTGAGAGTCGAGTTTAGTGGCAAGTGTTTCAAGCTTTGAATAAAAGCCCGATGCTGGAAAACGTGGTAATCGGGTAAAGTCAGAGTGGATACCAACAGCACCCGAATGCTGACCTATACCAACAAAGCCTAGCGATTTTACTAGTTGTTGCAATGAATTATTAAACTCGCCATAAGGGTAAGCGAGGTATTTATAATCATGGCCAATTTCTTCTTTAATTCGCTGCTGGGCAGATAAAATGTCTTTTTTAGTACGTGCAAGCCATGCTTCTTCACTCTCGCCTGGTTGTTTGCGATGTAAGTAATTATGAATTTGCGTATGGTTGCTAATTAAGGCACCTTTTTTCGATAGCTCCTTTAACTGCTGCCAAGTCATTACATAGCTTTTGCCTTCATCAATGAGCTCGGGATTGACGAAAATAGTGTACGGATAGCCAAATTTTTCTAAGATGGGCGCTGCTTCTTCATAGTTATTTTTGTAGCCATCGTCGAAGGTAATCGCGACGGTTTTATCTGTTAGCGGTTGGCCTGTTTGTAATGAGGTAATGAGTTCATCTAATGGAATAACGTTAAAGTTATTATCTTTTAAATATTGCATATGTTCAGTGAATGTTTCGCTACTGACACTGGTAACCGCAGGAAGGCTTTCACTGACGTGGTGATACTGTAGAATGACTGCACCATGGGCGCGCAAAGATAAACCTAACAGGACTGCAAATACTACATGAAACATTTTCTTAAACGTCATAAGGCACACCATAAAAGTTTACTGTTATTAGCCGGTCCGATGATTTTATCAAATATTACCGTGCCAATGTTAGGTTTAGTTGATACTGCTGTAATCGGCCACTTAGGAAGCGCTCACTATTTGGCTGGTATAGCGCTGGGCTCAGCAGTTATCTCGTTATTATTTTGGCTAGCAGGCTTTTTGCGCATGAGTACCACAGGTTTGGTTGCCCAGGCTTATGGTAAAAGCGATCATACCTTGCTCGCTGAGCTATTAAAGCGCAGCTTGTTACTAGCAACAGCGGTTGCGCTGTTATTAATAGCGCTGAGTATACCTATTCAATCCTTAATGGCATATTTATCAAATGCTAATGAAGCTGTTTTAGAACAAGCAAATAGCTATTTTTCTATTCGTATTTTTAGTGCGCCCGCTGCTTTATGTAATTTGGTTTTACTTGGTTGGATGCTAGGTGTCCATTATGGCCGCGGGCCTTTTTATTTATTACTAATCACCAATATTACCAATATCGTGCTTGATATTTATTTTGTGGTGTTTCTTGATTGGGGTGTGGCTGGAGCTGCGTGGGCGTCTTTAATTGCTGATTATATCGCCCTTGCTTTTGCACTTATGTTAGTTGCTCAGCTCGCCAAAAAGCAAGGTGTCAACCTTGCCGTGAAAGCCTGGTTAAGTATTGCTAAGTTACTTGATTTGGTGAGCTTAAATCGCGATATTTTTATTCGCTCACTAGCACTCCAGCTGTGTTTTAGTTTTATGACTTTTTATGGCGCACGGATCGGCGAAACAACTTTAGCGGCTAATGCCGTATTGCTAAACTTTTTAATGTTGGTGAGCTTTGCGCTTGATGGTATTGCTTATGCGAGTGAAGCTAAGGTCGGTAAAGCGAAAGGTGAGCACAGCGCTAAGCAGATTAAGTTATGGGTTAATTTGAGCTTATTTTGGGGCGGGTTATTTGCGCTGTTTTATAGCCTTATATTTTTATTATTTGGTGAGGCAATTATTCGCTTACTTACCGATGTGCCCGAAGTTATCAGTCTTGCAACGGTTTACCTTCCTTGGGTGATTATATTGCCTATCGCGGCGATGGGCTGCTTCTTATTTGATGGCATATTTGTTGGTTTAACCCGTGCTAAAGATATGCGTAATACTATGCTATTTAGTGCTTTAGTGGGCTTTTTTGGACTGTTTTGGTTAGTGAGTAGCTGGCAAAATCATGGTTTATGGTTTGCGATGACCAGCTTTATGCTGATGCGCGGGTTAACGCTGTGGTTTCGCTACCGTAAAATTGTCAATAATCAGCAATTATTAGATTAAATTACTTCCACAAATCAGGGTCGTGATTTTTGGGTGAAGAGCGCTCTAAAACTTGCGCGAAGCGGTTGGCAAAAATACCTAAATAGCCCCAACCAGCAAAGAATAAAGCCACTGCGAGTATGACTAGGCCAATTAATTGAAATAGTGCGGGCCCATAATAACCTATGGCAATAAAAATCACGGCTAGCACAAACAGTGCTAGGCCGCGAAGAAAGCGTTTTAAGCTTAATTTGGGATCGCTACCTAAGCGAAATACCCATTTTTTAAGCATGCTTTAGATACCGGTTAGTAGTAAGAGTGCTCACCAGATTGGTGATCAGTAATGTCTCTTACACCGTTGATTTCGTCAAACTTGGCGATCATTTCTTTCTCGATGCCTTCTTTAAGTGTGACGTCAATCATTGAACAACCGTTACAGCCACCGCCAAATTGCAGTACCGCGATACCGTCAGCTGTAATTTCTACTAGGCTTACTTGACCGCCGTGGTTAGCGAGCTGTGGATTAACTTCGGTTTCAAGCATGTGTTGAACACGCTCTTGTAGTGACGCATCATCGCTAAGTTTGCGTGCTTTTGCGTTTGGTGCTTTAAGCGTTAACTGAGTACCCATTTTGTCAGTTACAAAATCGATTTCAGCTTCTTCTAAGAAAGGGGCGCTTTCTGCATCAACAACGGCATCAAAACCATTGAATGGTAGACGAATATCAGTCGCTTCAACGGCGTCTTCTGGGCAGTAAGATACACCACACTCAGCCTGCGAAGTACCTGGGTTTACTACAAACACACGAATGTTTGTTTGTTCAGCTTGGTCTGCTAAAAGTTTAGCAAAATGAGATTGTGCAGATTCAGAAATAGAGATCATAAAACGGACTATACTTGACTAAATTACTCGGATACTGTGTATCATACTCCGCTCATCGTGTTGTCGCCAGTGTTGAGCGTAAAAAGTTGCATCTATTTTATCGAATGGTAGCGTTAAAACATCAAATAATTACGGGTGCTATCTATGCGTTTCATAATAACAATATTAACCATGCTAGTGAGCGTTAGCGCATTAGCAAAACCTCTTTCTTATTACTTTGAACAAGATGTGAAATTTGACCCAAGTATTCCGACTCCTGAACAGGTGTTAGGCTACGAAGTGGGTGAGTGGCATGTACGTCACGATCAGCTTGTGCAATATATGCAAATTCTTGCTGAAAAAAGTGACCGAATGAATTTTAAAGTAATCGGTCGTACTCATGAGCAGCGTCCATTGGTGATGCTAACAATTACAGCGTCCGACAAACTTGGCCAAGTTGAGCAAATTCGTAAGGCTCACTTAGCTCGCCTAAATGGTGAAGCGAGTGACTCAAGCAAGCAGCCTGCGGTTGTTTGGATGGGTTACAGTGTTCACGGTAATGAATCATCGGGCAGCAATGCATCGTTACTGGTTGCGTATTACCTTGCCGCTGCACAGGGCCCAGAAATCGACGCCTTACTTAACAACACGGTTATTTTACTCGACCCATCATTAAACCCTGATGGCTTAGCGCGTTTTGCAAATTGGGCAAACAGCAACCGTGGCATGAAGTTATCATCAGATCCGCAAACTCGTGAGCATATCGAAAGTTGGCCTAGTAGCCGTACTAACCATTACTTGTTTGATTTAAACCGTGACTGGTTATTACTACAACATCCTGAATCACGTGCACGTATTGCACAGTTTCACCAATGGAAACCGAATATCCTAACTGACTTCCATGAGATGGGCCCAAACAGCACTTATTTTTTCCAACCAGGGATCCCAACTCGTAAGCACCCAATCACGCCTGAAGAAAATGTCACGCTGACTAAAGCAATTGCAAACTATCATGCAAAGACACTTGATGAGCACAACGCACTTTACTTCACTGAAGAAAGCTTTGATGACTTTTACTATGGTAAAGGCTCAACTTACCCAGACGTCAATGGCGGTGTAGGCATCTTATTTGAACAAGCGAGCTCGCGTGGTCACTTACAAGAAACGATCAACGGTCCGTTAAGCTTCCCGTTTACAATTAAAAATCAGTTATTAACTAGCTTATCGACATTCCAAGCAGCGATTGATAACCGTACAGACTTACTTGATTATCAAGCAAAATTTTACAACAAAGCAGTTGATCTTGCTGGTGATGAAGACTTTAAAGGGTATGTAGTTAAAGGCGGCGCTGATCAAAGCCGCATGCAATACTTCCTTGATTTACTTAGACAACATCAAATCAATGCGTACATGTTAGAAGAGCCGTTAAAAGTAAACGGTCAAAGCTTTTCTGAGCAGAGCTATTATGTGCCATTAGCACAGCCACAATTTCGTTTAATTAAAGCAATTTTCAGTGAGCAGCAGCGTTTTGTTGATAATACGTTTTATGATGTATCTGGCTGGACACTTGCTCATGCCTTCAACCTAGAATTTGCAAAGGTAAGCAGCAACTGGGGTTTAAATGTGGCAAAAATGCCTTGGCAGCAAAGTGTTAAGTCAAGCTTTGCAGCATTACCGCAAAGCTATGCTTACGCATTCAAATGGGATGACTACCTAGCGCCAAAAATGCTTAATAGCTTACTCGAGCAAGGCGTGAAAGCACGTGTGGCATTAAGCCCACTAACAGCAAAAACACCATCAGGTGAAATCGCTTTTGAGCCAGGTAGTATTCTTGTTCCTGCTGGTCTGCAAACTGATAGCAACTGGGTTAGTTATTTAAACCAAGCACAGAATGAGTTTGGCATTGAAATTACACCCATTAGTTCGGGCTTAACGGTGAAGGGGGCTGATTTAGGTTCTCGTGCAATGGCGGTTGTGAAAGCGCCTAAAGTATTGCTAGTGGGTGGTCAAGGAACTAGCCAGTATGAGCTGGGAGAAGTGTGGTACTACTTAGATCGTTTTGTTGGTACAGCGCCAAGCATTATCGAAATGGAACGTTTAGGTAACATCGACCTTGAAAACTACAGCCATATTATTTTAGCGCACGGAAATTTCAATCGTCTTGATGATGCGACTAAAGTGGCTATTAAGTCGTGGGTGCGTAAAGGCGGTGTTATTTGGGGTCACAAAGGCGGTGCTAAGTTCTTAGCCGATCAGCAGCTACTAAAAGCCAATTACTTATCTCGTCGTGATGTAGCGAGTGCCTTTGATACCACAGGGCTTAGCTATGCTGATAAAGATGACTTAGCAGGCCGTCAGCGTATTGCAGGGGCTATTTTTAATACCTCAGTGGATTTATCTCATCCACTTACCTATTCGCTGAATCGTAATACATTACCTGTGTTTAAGAATAGCACTTGGCTACTTGAGAAGTCAGATGCCCCATTTGTTAATGTGCTTACTTACACAGATAAACCGCTTTTAGCTGGCTTTACTGATGACGTAAACGTAGAGCAAGTAGCGGGTGCTGCTGGCCTCATTGCGCATTCATATGGCAAAGGCAGTGTGATAGGCATGACAGATAACCCAGTATTCCGTGGTTACTGGTACGGCACGAGTCGATTACTAAGCAATGCCTTATTTTTTGGTAATGCCTTTCATGCCTCTGGTGATAAATAATCACACTTAATCATAATGCAGGTTGCCTAACCCTGTTAGGCAAGTGAGCATAGCCCATATTTGCTTCGCCCCTGCATTTTTTATGGCTTCTGTCGCAGCATTTAAAGTTGCGCCAGAGGTCATCACATCATCAACAACTGCCACGGTTTTCCCTGTTAAATCTTGCTGACAAACAAATGCATTTTGTAGATTTTTAACTCTTTTCGCTTTACTTAACTGTGATTGTGCTTTGGTTGCTTTTTGCTTGTAAAGAGCTGAGCTAACAGTACATTGCTGGTTTTTTAAAACAGGCAGCCAAGTTTGGCTTACCTGATTAAAGCCGCGTGCTAAAAAGCGTTGATTATGCAGAGGCAGCACAATAAAAAGGTCGGGCCAATTTGCATTAACTTGACGAGCTAATTGCAGCTGTTTCCCTATCACTTGTTGTAGTGCCACACGAAAATATTGTTGGTCATTAAATTTCAATTGCTTGAGCCAAAGTTTAAAAGGTGCTTGATACCACGCACAGGCAATTAAATGGTCAAAATTACTATCAGGAAATGCATCACATATATCTGGTCGGTGTAACAGATTTGGATGGCGTGTAAGGTCAAATAAATTAAGGTCATCTAAACAATACTGACACAAAGCTTGATCAGCCTGTATGTGATTCTGGCAGCTAATGCAAAAGTTGGGGAATAGTGCGTCTAGCCCTAGTTTTAAGGCATGAGGTAAGTGAGACATTGCATTCATTCCTTTAAACGCTATTATGAGCGCTAAGTGTGGTTGGGAAATACAAATTATGCAAAATGAGATGGTGCTATTACATGGCTGGGGAATGAACCAAGGGGTTTGGCAAGTGATCAAACCTGAGCTTGAGTTTTTTCATGATGGTGAAGTCCGCTGTCTCGATTTACCTGGCTTTGGTAACGCACAGTCTATTCCCATACCTTACACTTTGCACGCTGCGGCTGAGCAACTAAGTACACAGCTAAATGATCAGTCTATTCTTGTTGGCTGGTCGTTGGGCGGGCTTTTTGCCTTGTATATTGCAGCACATTGGCCTGACAAAGTAGCAAAGGTTGTGTTGGTTGCCTCAACGCCTTTTTTTGCGCAAACCGACGAATGGCCGGGTATCAAACCTGACGTATTAAATGCATTTAAAGATCAGCTAGTTAGTCACAGAGAAAAAACGATAGAACGGTTTTTGGCGATACAAGCGATGGGCAGTGAATCAGCTCGGGATGATATTAAGCAACTTAAAGCACTTTTAAACCAATACCCTGCGCCTCAAGAGCAAGCTTTAAGTGCGGGCTTAGACATTTTACAGCAGGATGATTTACGGGAACTATTCGCTAACCTTAGCGTACCTGTGCGTGGTATTTTCGGTCGCTTAGATTCATTAGTACCGTATCGTGCGATTGAAAAAATGCATGCCATACAACCCCAGTTTGAATACGAGGTTTTAGATAAAGCTTCACATGCGCCTTTTATTTCTCATAAAGCAGCATTTATATCAGCACTGAAATCAATGTGTTAAGCAAAACTCGCTGAGAGGCCAGAAAAATAGCGGGATTTAGCTTTATTTTGCTCGTTTTATGAGCGATACTTACCGGGTAGATCTCACTGTTGGAGGGTGTTATGCCAATCAGTTCTGTTTTTAATAATGCGGTAGAAGGTTATAACCGTGCAAGCCAAGGTATCGAAAAGGCAAGCGCTGAGATTAGCCGTGCCTCAATTGATCAGCAAGATGATGCCCAATTAGCTCAACAACGCCAATTACAAGCGGCGACTCCAAATGAAGCTGTAACTCCGCCAGTTTCACAACCTGCCCCAATTGATGAGTCGCTTGTTAACTTAAAAGTTGAAGAGTTTAATGCAAAAGCCAATATCAACACGATTCAGACTGCTGATGAAGTGCTCGGCACATTAATAGATATTAAAGTTTAAAAACTTATGAATATCGTCACTCCGTTTCCTTCGATTAATATCAACACGGCGAACGTGCACACCGAAAGTGCTCGCCGTGATAATCAGTTACGTGAAGTGATCCCGCCACCTGCCGCTACCAAGCCGAGTAATGCAGAAAATAAAACCCTGAATGATGGCGACAAAACCAAGCAGCCGGGTTCTGAGGCGGGTACGTATGATGCAAAAGGGCGTCTGGCTGAAGACAAGGTGATTGAAGAACGTAAGCAAGGTGGTGAGCAAGAAGAGCCTGAACAATCAGAGCAAGAACAACAAGAAGCTAAACAAGAGCAGCAAAAAGAGCAAAAGGTTGCCCAGCAAGAGCAGCAAGATGCTGAGCAAATTAAAGAGCTAAAAGCCCGCGATACCGAAGTACGTATTCATGAGCAAGCTCATGCATCAGTGGGGGGGCAATATGCGGGCTCACCAAGCTATGAATATCAACGCGGTCCTGATGGTACGAACTATGCTGTGGGCGGCGAGGTGCAAATTGATGTTGCTGTAATTGAAGGCGACCCAAAAGCCACAATTGAAAAAATGCAGACGGTGCGTGCTGCAGCACTTGCACCACAAGAGCCTTCGAGTGCTGATCGTTCAATTGCCGCAGATGCCACGCAAAAGCTGATGGCAGCGCAAGCTGAGCTCGCCAGTCAATCAGCCGATGGCGATGTTGATTCAGGTAAATCGACCTTCAAAATAAACAGTGAGTATGGTGAAGATAGCGCTACTCAAACTAGCGAAACCAAAACAGCAAAGCGTGACGTTGAAGTAGATGAGCGCGCTGCACGTATTGCTAATTTTTATCAAGCAGCGACCTCGCCAACTAATCAAAATCAGTTCTCTGCTTTTATTTAAGTTTCTAAAATAAAAAACCGCGTAAGTTTACACTTACGCGGTTTTTTTCGACTTATGCCTACAGCCTATTATTTTTTCACTTTTGCATTGGCAAATGCATCAGCAAAGGCATTACCCATGGCAACATTGCCAAATTCGCGTTTTTGTTTAGGTGCACTTTTCGCTTTCGCAGCTGGCTTAGGTTTGCTAGCTGATGCGGCTTTATTGCTGGTATCAACATCATCGTCTAAACGCATGGTAAAGCTAATACGTTTACGGGCAGCATCTACTTCAACTACTTTTACTTTTACAATATCGCCCGCTTTAACCACTTCACGTGGATCAGAGATAAACTTGTTCGTAATAGCAGAAATATGCACTAAACCGTCTTGGTGTACACCCACATCAACAAAGGCACCAAAGTTAGCAACGTTAGACACTACACCTTCTAAAATCATACCCGGTTTTAGGTCATTAATGGTTTCAACACCGGCTTTAAATTCAGCTGTTTTAAACTCAGGGCGCGGGTCGCGGCCCGGTTTATCAAGTTCTTTGATAATGTCGGTAACCGTTGGTAAACCAAACTTTTCGTCTGTGTAGTCGTTCGCAACGAGCTTGTTTAGGATGTCAGAGTTACCAATTAGGCTGTTAACATCTAAGCTGTTCTTCTCGCAGATACGCTTAACAACTGGGTAGGCTTCAGGGTGAACTGACGAGTTATCAAGAGGATCTGAGCCTGTGCTGATACGTAAGAAACCGGCAGCTTGTTCAAAGGCTTTAGGCCCTAAACGTTCAACTTTTTTAAGTTCAGAACGTTTGCTAAATGAGCCATTCGCATCACGGTAGCTAACGATATTTTGTGCTAACGTTTTGTTTAAGCCAGATACGCGAGTAAGTAATGGCACCGACGCCATATTTAAGTCTACACCCACTGAGTTTACACAGTCTTCAACCACAGATGTTAGCGTTTGACCAAGTTGGCTTTGCGATACATCGTGCTGATATTGACCTACACCGATTGATTTAGGCTCAATTTTTACCAGCTCAGCAAGTGGGTCTTGTAAGCGGCGCGCGATAGACACAGCACCACGTAGTGAAACATCAAGGTTAGGGAATTCATTGGCGGCAAACTCAGACGCTGAATAAACAGAAGCGCCCGCTTCACTGACCATAATTTTATTTAGCTTAAGCTCACTGTTCGCTTTAATCAGCTCTGCAACTAACTTGTCAGATTCACGTGAAGCCGTACCATTACCAATAGCGATTAGCTCAACTTTATGTTGGCGGCATAATTGCTCAAGAGTACGAAGTGATTTATCCCAATGATTTTGTGGTGCGTGCGGGAAAATCGTTTGTGTTGTTAACAGCTTGCCTGTGCTATCGACAACGGCAATTTTACAACCAGTACGCAGGCCAGGATCGAGACCTAACGTAGTACGTGGACCTGCAGGAGCGGCCATTAATAAATCTTTTAAGTTTTTAGCAAAAACGTCAATTGCGCCGGTTTCTGCTTTTTCGCGCATTGCACCTAAAAATTCATTCTCAAGGTGAAGGCTTAACTTAATTTTCCATGCCCATTGCACTACGCCCATTAACCAACTACTTGCAGCAGAATTGCTAACATCTAAGCGATAATGATCGGCAATCATTTGTGCACACACTTGCGCCGGATTTTCTGCGCCAGGCTCTGGGTTGATACTAAGTTGTAAGACGCCTTCATTACGCGCACGCAGCATAGCAAGTGCACGGTGTGATGGTACTTTTTTAAGTGGTTCTTGATGCTCAAAGTAGTCGCGGTACTTTACGCCTTCATTTTCTTGACCAGCGATTACAGTACTTTCAATCTGACCATGTTGTGCGATATGACTACGGAATTTAGCAAGTAGTTTGGCGTCTTCTGCAAAACGCTCCATTAAGATAAACTTAGCGCCATCTAACACCGCTTTATTATCTGCAAAGCCTGCATCGGCATTAATGTAGTCACTTGCTTGTTGTTCAGGGTCGAGGCTAGGGTTGTTAAATAGCGCATCGGCAAGCGGCTCAATACCCGCTTCAATGGCAATTTGTCCTTTTGTACGGCGCTTAGGTTTGAAAGGCAAATATAAATCTTCAAGCTCAGTTTTACTGTCAGCGTTATTAATATCAGCACTTAGCTCAGCAGTTAACTTGCCTTGCTCTTCGATAGTATTAAGGATAAAGCCGCGGCGCTCTTCTAATTCACGTAAATACGATAAACGCTGCTCAAGTAAACGTAATTGCGTGTCATCTAAGCCACCAGTTACTTCTTTACGATAACGGGCGATAAAAGGAACTGTGGCACCTTCATCAAGTAATTTGATTGCAGCAACAACTTGTGGTTGCTGGGCACTTAGCTCAGTTGCTAAGCGTGCAGAGATATTGCTCATGCATAACCCTTTTTAAAAATAGAAAATCAGTAAAACTGAAGATTAATTGCCTGAATAATATCACAATAAGAAGGCCTTAAAAGCACTGCTTTTAAGGCCTGCAAAAATAGTCTTACACAACGCGGGTTTTAACGCTTAGTGCGGGTGATCAACCTGCTGTAATACTTCGCTGAAGCCATTAGCAATTGGGTTGATATTAACAGGAATATGTAATTTTTTAGCAATTTCACGGGCTGAAATCAAACCACAAATTTCATGTTCAGCGCTGGTTACTAAAAGGAACATCATACCTTGGTGTTCCATAGTTTGCAGTGCATCGCCAATGCATGCATAGCTAATACTTTGTAAGCTTACACCAGCTAAGCTGCTAAGTGGTGTCATTACATGCTGCAAAGTAACTTCATTGCGATGTAAATTGAGGCGCTGAGCAAGAATCATGATTTTAGAGCTTTGTAAGTCAGCACTTGAAGTAATACCAATAAGCTTTTCGTCATTATCTACGACTAAAATAAAGTCAGAACAACGACTGCTGGTTTGTTTAAGTGCATCGACAATACTCAAATCATGATGTGCTCGCACAGGGTCTTTGCTTGTAAAGCTATTTAATACTTTTAGCGCTGGAGAAGTTAAGTCGAGGGTTGGTTCAACTTCGTTTACAGTATTAGATAAAGCACCATTAGAAATGTCTTGAAGACGTAATTCTTTGAATTTATTCATTTTGATCACCATACATTTTAATAAAACTGAAATAGAAAATTTGAGTTAATTAAAAAGCAGGTGGTCCTCGCTGGTGCGCGCTATAAACAGACACCTTATTACAAGGGGGAACATACGAAACAACAGGTGCATCTTGCAGTGGTTGGGCTACATTAGTGATGAACGCAGGAGTATGTTTATCGAGGTCGGTATCTAAGTTAGCAGGGTCCGCACTATCACACGCAATAAAATGAGCAGTTGGCGTAACACTGTCTGAGTGGCTTTCTATATCACTGGCGTAAGATATCAAACTCACACTAATTAATAGTGCGAATACAATGGCATTACTCATTATGCGTTGTATTGCGTTTGACATACTTACTACCTTCTAAAACTCAAGTAATGATTTATCTTGAGTACCTTTAGTTATAGATCACATTTTTAGACTAAACAATCACTAATTAACGCTTTCTGAATTTTCAGGGAAAATTAGTTTGCATCAGGATAAGTTATCTCGTTGATATACCATTCTTTTGCGCCTTCAGGCGTGATCACCGAAAAATCATCATCTACCTGTTTGCCAAGGAGCGCTCGAGCCATAGGTGCATCAATCGAAATGTAATCTTTGCGCTCGTAAATTTCGTCGGGGCCGACAATGCGAAAACGCTTTGTATCGCCTTGTTCATTCTCAATTTCGACCCAAGCACCAAAAAACACTTTACCTGCTTGTTGCGGGTTGTAGTCAACAATTTTAAGATCTGGCATGCGTTTACGAAGATAGCGTACGCGGCGATCTATCTGTCGTAAAACACGTTTGTTGAATTGATAATCTGCGTTTTCAGAACGGTCGCCCAAGCTTGCTGCCCAAGTCACAATTTTGGTGATTTCAGGGCGCTTTTCATGCCATAGGTAGTCATGTTCTTGTTGTAATTGCTGATACCCTTCTCGGGTTATTAAATTTGTCTTTGCCATTTTATTCAGCCTAAAAAGAAAACCAGCCGCAAGGTATAAAAGTCTTTTACCTTTGTCGAGTGGGATTTTGAAATGTTCAGTAACAATCTAAGCGCGTAATTCGTTTTTTATTCTTAACTTTTTCATTTATATTAATAAGTAACATATTACAAAAAGAATGAAAGTTATGGGACACGAAACGACAAAAGTATTGGTTGTTGATGACGATATGCGCTTACGTAGCTTGCTAGAGCGTTACCTTGTAGAACAAGGCTTTATTGTTCGCTCAGCAGCAAATTCAGAGCAGATGGATCGCTTATTAGAGCGCGAGAACTTCCACTTGATTGTATTAGATTTAATGTTACCAGGTGAAGATGGATTATCAATTTGCCGTCGTTTACGTCAAAAAGAAAATGACATTCCAATTGTAATGCTTACAGCCAAAGGCGATGAAGTTGACCGCATAATCGGTTTAGAGCTTGGTGCTGATGATTACATTCCTAAACCATTCAACCCACGTGAACTGTTGGCGCGTATTAAAGCAATTTTACGTCGTCGTGCTAAAGAAGTACCAGGTGCGCCTGCTGCCGAAGAAAACGAAATTAGCTTTGGTGATTTCACACTAAACCTTGCGACCCGTGAAATGAGCCATGGTGATAAAACAATGTCGTTAACCAGTGGTGAGTTTGCAGTATTAAAAGCGTTAGTGACTCATCCGCGTGAACCGCTTAGTCGCGATAAATTGATGAATTTAGCTCGCGGCCGAGATTACAGTGCGCTTGAGCGCAGTATCGATGTTCAGGTTTCACGCTTACGCCGCATGATCGAAGTGGATGCCGCGAATCCTCGTTATATACAAACAGTATGGGGTTTAGGCTACGTATTTGTGCCAGACGGTGAAAAATAACAGTAATGGGCATGTTTCCACGTAGTGCGTTTGGACAAACGGTATTTTTGGTTGCAGCCCTGCTGTTAATCAATCAAATTGTCTCTTATATTACGGTCAGTTTTTATGTTGTTAAACCAACTATAGAACAAGTAAACCTGATCCTTTCTAAACAGGTGAAAACCGTGTTTATTGAATGGGAAGAAGGGGTTGAGGTAAGCAAAGAAGCTTCTGATAAGTTTTTTGAGATCACCGGCATCGAAGTGATGACCCAGCGCCAAGCGATGAGTCAGGGTTTGGCTGAAACTCGTGAGTACTCCATGTTATCGCGCAGTATGTCGAAAGAGCTCAATGGTTCTGCTCGGGTACGTATTAGCCAAACCGACCCACTTGTTTATTGGGTTGAAGCTCCACAAGCACCGGGTTATTGGGTGCGCGTGCCGCTCACCGGCCTGCAAGAAAACAACCTAAAATTCTTAACCTTTTATTTATCGAGTATTGGCTTTTTAAGTGTGCTCGGTGGGTGGTTGTTTGCCCGCCATCTAAATAGACCTTTAAAAGCACTGCAACAAGCCGCTGTTAAAGTAGGGGTAGGTGACTTTTCTACCAAATTAGAAGAACAAGGTTCTACAGAAGTCATTGAAGTAACCCGTGCGTTTAACCAAATGTCGCGTGGTATTGCAGCTCTTGAGAACGACCGTCGGTTATTAATGGCAGGTGTTTCTCATGACTTGCGCACGCCGCTTACACGAATTCGCCTTGCCACCGAAATGATGTCGGACGATGAAGATTACCTGCGTGAAGGGATCATTCATGATATTGAAGACATGAATGCCATTATCGACCAATTCATTGAATATTTACGCCACCACAAACGTGAAGAACTTGAGCTAGAAGATTTAAACGCGATTGTGTCAGAAGTTGTCGAAGCTGAACAAAAACATCACCGCACTATTACCTTTAAAGAGAATCCGAGCTTAAGTGAAGTGCCAGTGAGTATGGTGGCAATAAAGCGTGTTGTTACTAATATGATTGAAAACGCAATTCGCTATTCAGATGGTGATATAGAGGTTGAAACCCGCGTGAGCAGTAATAAAAAGTTTGCCATAGTTGTGGTTAACGATCACGGTCCGGGGATCCCAGAAAGCGAACTTGAAACTGTATTTGAACCGTTTAAACAAGGTGATGCCGCTCGCGGTAGCGAAGGCAGTGGCTTAGGCCTTGCAATTATTAAACGTATTGTCGATATGCACGGCGGCCGAGTACAACTACTTAATCGTCCAGAAGGTGGCCTCAGTGCGCAAATCTATTTGCCGTTTTAAAAGTATTTAGCTGTAAGCCTTAAGCTATAAGTTTCAAGCAGCCCGAGTGGGCTGCTTTTTTATGGCAATAAAAAAGCGCGACATCAAATGCCGCGCTCTTTTTACTTGAAGCTTAAACTAACAGCTTTTAGCTTAGATTGCTTTAAAACGAATTGCTGTGCCGCCGCTGGTGGCAAGCTTTAACGTTAGCTTATCATCAGCAGTCACTATGCGTTTTTCTACTTTTAAGTCGTAAGGGTTATTTACCCATTCAGCTTTGTCACCGTCGCGGTAGATTTGCGCTTCAAACTTTTTACCTTTATCTAAGAAGTCTAACTTCACTTCTAGAGTGCGGGCTTTTTCGTCTGTAACAGCACCTAGATACCAGTCGTTACCTGAGTATTGATCACGCTTGCGTTCTTTACGTGCAAATACAACGAAATCGCCAACTTCACCTTGTAGTGCAATACTTTGTTGCCAATCAGTTGGTACATCCTGAATAAACTGGAATGCATCTGGCTTCGCTAAATAATTACGTGGTAAATCTGCCGCCATTTGAATTGGGCTGTACATTACAACGTATAGCGCTAATTGCTTCGCTAGGGTTGTTTGTGGGCGGTTGGTATTAGCACCTAAACCGTTAAAGCCCATATCAAAAATACCTGGCGTAAAGTCCATTGGGCCTGCAAGCATACGCGTGAAAGCTAGCATTGGAATATGCTCTGGTGGGTTCGGTGGTGTACCCCATGCGTTAAACTCTTGACCACGAGCACCTTCACGAGCAATCCAGTTCGGGTATGTACGACGTAGGCCGGTATCTTTCACAGGCTCATGCGTGTTGATACTAATTTTATGTTTTGCAGCAAGTTTTACGTTGTGTAGGTATTCATTAACCATGAACTGACCATCGTGCCACTCTTTGCGTACAATACCATTTTCATCGATACGCTTGATGTTACCACCGTCGGCGACATAGCCTGTTTTAACTTGGCTTACATTTGATTTTTCGTATAACGCAAATGCATCTTCCATTTGGTTACGGTAGTTAGTCACGTTACCCGACGTTTCGTGGTGACCGATTAATTGTACGCCTTTTTCTTTGCCGTAACGTGTCAGCTCTTCAATATCAAAGTCGTCATAAGGTTGTGTAAAGCTAAAAACGTCACCGTTATAGAACCAGTCGCCATCCCAGCCAATATTCCAGCCTTCGACTAGCACGCCATCGAAGCCATATTTAGCAGCGAAGTCCATGTAATATTTCGTGTTTGCAGTGGTTGCACCATGAATTTTACCGCTACCCCAAGTATTTTCATTGATGTGCATACCCCACCAAATACCTACGTATTTACCCGGTTTAACCCAAGATACATCACCCAGCTTATTTGGCTCATTTAGGTTTAAGATGATATCTGAGTTGATTAAATCAACGGCTTCATCACCAATTTGAATTGTACGCCAAGGAGTATTAAATGCGCCGTGCTTTTTAACCGCTACACCGTCTGACCAAGGTGTTAAATCGGCTTGGAAGGTACCATCACGACGTTGATTTAACACCATGCCTGCATAATCAACAAGGGCAGCTTCGTGAATACTAATATGCACACCCTCTTTATTTTTTATAGTAAATGGTGTGTGCACAAGTGCTGCTTTATGAAGTGGGGTGGTGTTATAAACATATTCATAACGGTTCCAACCACGAGCGGGGATCCACCAAGCTGTTGCATCTGATGAGTCTGTAATTGCAAATTCTGTAAGCTCTTTAGTGATTTCTACATCATCATAGCCAGCTTGTTTTGGTAATTCGTATCGAAAACCTACACCATCATTAAAAGCGCGAAAACGTACCGTAAACGTGCCACCTTGTGGTTGTGGTTTTTTAAAAGTAACAGCGACTTCGTTATGGTTATCAACCACAGTTTGGCGTTCACCCCAAGGTTGCTCCCAGCTGCTTTTTACCGAATCAGTGGTTTGGCTGCTAATTTTATAACCTTCACTCATTGCTGGTTGTTGTTTAAAAACAAGGCCTAACGAAGAGTTCGCAATGACTTGTTTACCTGCAAAGCTGATTTCGTAGCTAGGTGTGTGTTGCTCATCTGAGATAGTTACTTTGATCTGCCCATCAGGTGAACTGACGGTTGTGGTTTGTGCTAGGCAAGTACCTGAAAAGGCTGCTAACATTAAGGCAGTTAATCGCATTGTTGTTCCTTGGCGGCTTATGGTTATGGATTGTTGTCACGTATTCACATACATCCTTAAAGCATAAAGTGACTTGCCGGTTAATACGAGAGATCTGCATACGTATTCAACAAAGTGAACGCGGCGATATCCAGCCTAGCACTGAAAAAGGTTTAGCAAAATGACAAGAATAACCCTGTTGCTATTATTGTTTAGTCAAAGTTTATTGGCACAGCAAATACAGATAGTTGATAAGCAGAATCAGCCAGTTAAGAATGCCGTGGTTTGGCTCAAAGGTTCAAAACAGCTTGCTGTTGCTGAGAGTCACTACACCATGAGCCAAAAAGAACGTGCCTTTGTGCCTCATGTGCTGGCAGTGCCACAAGGGGCAAATGTTGAATTTCCTAACCTTGATTCAATCATGCACCACGTTTATTCATTTTCTAAAACAAAGCAATTTGAGTTAAAGCTTTACCACGATAAACCCGAAAAACCGATTAACTTTGCACAATCGGGGGTTGTTGAGCTTGGCTGTAACATTCATGACTGGATGCTGGGTTACATTGTGGTCGTCGATGGTGGGATCTATGGGCAAACAGATGATCAAGGTATGGTTGAATTAAGCTTACCTGAAAGTAAGTTTACTCTGGCTGTTTGGCATGACCGCTTTAATGATATCAGTACACCAGAAACTATCGAGATAACGAACAATGCAAAGTCGTTGAGCTATCAGTTAAAGCAAAACTTATTACCAAAATTAGAACTAAGCAGTGACGAGTTTGATGATTATGAATAAATGGCAAGCCTTGCTATTGGCGAGTGTTTTTGGGTTGCCTGCAGTGGTATATGCTGAGCATGATGGTCTGGTAACTGTTTCGGCTGTGCGTGGTGACCAACTAGCGAGCTATCAGCGTAAAGGAATTGGCTTATACCGTTATGACCAAGAGCATGATGGTGTTGTGATATCCCAAGCTATGCTGAGTAGTCGTTTTGAGTTAAATAGCGATTGGTCTGCGCACACAGTACTTAACGCTCATCCTGATCCAGAACTAACAGTTGGTTTAACTCAGGCTTATTTGCAATATCAGCCTCTTACAGCTAGTCGTTATAAATGGACAGTGAAAGGAGGTGGCTTTTATCCCAAAATGTCGCTTGAGAACCCGCAAAATGGCTGGATGTCACCTTATAACTACACTAATTCTGCGATTAATACTTGGATTGGCGAAGAAGTGCGGGCCTTTGGTTTAGAGGCAAACATTAAGCGCCCAGGTAGGCAATTTAGAAGTAATCATAGTTTTGAAGGCTTTGCTGCGGTTTTTAAAGGCAACGATCCTGCTGGGACGTTGCTGTCATGGCGTGGCTTTGCTATGCATGACAGGCAGACTACGTTCAATGAACAAATTGATTTTGCTGTTCCACGTTCATTTGAATGGTCGCAGCTAGATAAGCAAGCCGAGCACGTGCAGCCTTTCGAAGAAGTAGATGGGCGTTTTGGCTATTACGTTGGCGCTCATTGGGATTATCAAAAAAAATCACAATTACGTGTCTATTATTATGACAACAATGGCGATCCAGGTGCTTTGAATACCCGTACTGGTCAATATGCGTGGGATACACGCTTTTTAAGCGCGGCATGGTTGTATAAGTTTAATAAGCAAACACGCATTATTGTACAGCTTCTTGATGGTAAAACTGCGATGGGCACAAATCGTGGGGTAGACAATGATTTTTATAGCCATTTTGTTTTATTAAGCCACAAGTTAGACCAGCATCGTCTCACAATTAGGTATGATTATTTCAAGGTTAGCGATCATGATGATTGGCAATTTGATCCTAACCAAAGTCGTGGAGAAGCTTTAACCGCAAGTTGGCGTTATCAACTGTCAACCAAGTGGCAAGTAGGTGCTGAATATTCAGTGCTGAGCAGTGACGCTCAAAACAGACCCGGTATGGGATTTAATGAGCATAACTCGCAGCAGCAATTTCAGCTTTCAGCGAGTTGGCACTTTTAATTTCATACAGTTTTATATTTTTCAGCTAAGATTCAATAAGCATGCTGGTTTCGATTTTTAATTAGGAAAATGTATGAATTTACAAAGCATTCGCGTTAAAAGTTCCCTACCGATTATTTTGTTAGGCATTGCCATTCTTATTCTAATTGCAGGCTACACTTATCTTATCAGTTTGCAAAAACAAGCTGTTGACGCGCAATCAGAACGATTTTTGAATGCGATTTCGGTCGTTGTTAATGCTGATAGAGATATTTACCAAGCAAAGGTTGCCGAGCTTACTCTTGTTACAAGCAGTAACACAGATAAAACTTATCTAAATGAACATCAAGAAAATGCCGAGCAAGTTAAAGAGCGCTTTGGGCAATACTTGTCTTACATGTCACCTTACACCGAGGTAGTCGACCGGTTTCGTCATTTTGATAGCGCATTTGATTCATGGTATTCGGCATCAAAAAACTTTATTAATGACCCACAAAACAGTGAAAAAAAGCAGATTGCTGAACAAACATTTTCAGCACTGAGGGATATTTTAGATAAAGCAGGCGAAGCAGCAGATAAAACATCAAAATCTGAAACTGAGAAGTTAATGGATGGTGTTATCAGCTTTAAAGTTAAACTAATGATAATGATCGCTATCGTTTTACTTGTCGCTGGTTGGTTTAGCTATTATGTACCTCGACAACTCACGAAGCAGATTAACTTTGTGACAGAGCGAATTAATGAGATTGCGTCGGGAGATGGTGATTTAACAGGCCGTATCAATGTAAAAACACAAGACGAGTTTGCAGAACTTGCGACGGCTTTTAACGGGTTTTTAGATAACCTACAACAACTTATCAAAGACATACTTGGACAGGCTAAAGAGCTGCATAATTTAGGTCGTGACCTTGATAATTTTGCTAATCAGAACCATCAAATAAATCAAAAGCTTAGCCAAGCATCTGAATCAATAGTTAGTGCAGTACATGAAATGAGCGTTGCAAGTCGTGAGGTTGCAGGTGTGGCACAAAACTCATCCCATGAAGCTGACAACTCACAGCAACTGGCTAAACAAGGCTTGGCTGCGGTTGATAACTCGAGTCGAAAAATTGTTGCCTTGTCAGATAATATGGAACATGCCAGCCAACGTTCCACTGAACTGCAACAAAGCTCAGACAACATTGCTAAAGTGCTTGAAGTTATTCGCGCTATAGCTGAGCAAACTAACTTACTTGCACTCAATGCTGCAATTGAAGCTGCGCGAGCTGGTGAGCAAGGGCGAGGTTTTGCGGTGGTTGCAGATGAGGTTCGCACCCTAGCAACTCGGACCCAAGAAAGCACTAATGATATTCAAACTATGGTTGAGCAATTTGCAGCCAGTGTTGAGCAATCCTTACAGGCGATTAATAGTGGTAAGCGTTTTGCTGATGAAGCAGTAGAGTCGTTTACCCAAACTAACGATATACTTAACTCGATGCAAGAATCATCGGTCAAAGTAAATGATATGGCGATGCAAACAGCACAAGCAACTGAAGAGCAAACTGCTGTGGCAGATGAAATTAGTCAAAACCTGTCTGATCTAAACGATCAAACCCAACATGGAGGCGGGTTAGCGAGTTCAACACAAGAGGTCGCTAACCGTATGAATCAGCTTACTGACGAACTGAATCAGCTAGTTAATAGATTTAAGGTTTAATACAACAAAAAAGGGCTCAATGAGCCCTTTTTTCATTTAGTCAAAACGCTTACTTTTTCTCGAAAGCACGTTTCATATAATTAGGTGTGGCTAATGCACCGTGGTGAATACCTGCATTATAGTATTCAGTGCTTTGCGCAAGTTTATTGGCATCATCTTCACGAAAACCAGCGAACGCTTCTGACTTACGAGCAAGCGTTACAGACCATAAACCACTTGGATAAATTGGTTGTGGGAAAGGCAGCGTTTGTAAGTCAACAAAGCCCACTTCAGTCATTGCATCACGCATTTCAACTAAAAGTGGCATGTGCATAAGTGGCGATTCACTTTGTTGAATTAAGATGCCACCCGGGCGAAGTGCAGTTAAACAGCTGGTATAGAAAGCGTGGTTAAATAAACCTTCGCCTGGGCCAACTGGATCTGTACCATCAACAATTACTACATCGATTGATTCTGGGGCTGCTTCGCGCATGTACTTGATGCCGTCATCAAACATCACTGTAGCACGCGGATCTTGATTTGATTCACACAGCTCAGGGAAGTATTTAAGTGACATTTGTGTCACGACTTCGTCGATATCAATTTGCGTTACGTTTTCAACACTTGGGTGTTTTAATACTTCGCGTAAAGTACCGCAGTCACCACCACCAATGATCACAACATTTTTTGGATTTGGGTGTGCAAGCAATGCCGGATGGCTGATCATCTCGTGGTAAAAAAAGTTTTCACGGCTACTTACCATAGTGCAACCGTCAATAATCATCAGATTACCGAAGTCAGTTGTTTCGTACATTTCTACTTTTTGAAATGGCGATTGCTGTTCATCAAGCTTTTTAGTAATGCGTAATGAAAAGGCACTACCATCACGGTCACTAATTTCAGTGAACCAGTTATTTTGATCTAAATTAGCCATCTTGCTTATACACTTTTGGTTAATGGTAAAAAAGGGGTGCAATTCTGCCAGTGCTTGGCTAATTGCTCAATCAAATTTTAATCAGTATAGCGAATATTTTTTATCACTTTGGCATACAGCGCAATTTTTGTTAGCGTGGTCAGCCCTAGCGTATTAAAATGTGCGTTTATATTTAATGAATTTACAGAAGACATTGCCATGACTTGGGGTTTAGATAAAGCACGCGAAACATACAATGTTGCTCACTGGAGTGACGGTTACTTTGACATTAACGCACAAGGTGAGCTGGTGGCTTACCCTGATGGCGATCAAACTAAAGCCGCGGTGTCTTTATCTGAACTGACTGAGCAATTTAAAAAGCAAGGTCTTACCCTACCTGTTTTAGTGCGTTTTACCGATATCTTACAAAATCGCGTTGAAACGCTGACTAGCGCATTTACCAAAGCACGAAATGCCCGTGAATACCAAGGTAGTTATACCTGTGTTTATCCAATTAAAGTTAATCAACAGCGTTCTGTGGTCAGTAAACTACTTGCTCACCCAAGTGGTTTAGTGGGCCTTGAAGCCGGCTCAAAACCTGAGCTGATGGCTATTTTAGGTGTAGCACAAGAGCCAATTACCATCGTTTGTAATGGTTATAAAGACAGTGAGTTTTTACGCTTAGCCTGTATTGGCCAAGGCATGGGTCATAAGGTTCATATTGTTGTAGAAAAACTTTCTGAGCTAACTACTCTATTGGCAGAAATTGATGACCTAGGCATCGATCCATCAATTGGGATTCGTATTCGCTTAAACTCGGTTGGTAAGGGGAAATGGCAGAATACCGGTGGCGAGAAAGGTAAGTTTGGTTTAACAGCAGGGCAAGTGCTATCTGCGGTTGAGCTGCTTAAATCGCGCAATAAACTTCATTTAATGCAACTAGTGCATTTCCACATCGGCTCGCAAATTGCCAATATCCGCGATATTCATCGCGCACTGCGTGAATGTGCTCGTCACTTTGCAGAGTTAACACAGTTAGGCGTACCACTTAATACCGTGGATGTCGGTGGCGGTTTAGGTGTTGATTACGAAGGCTCTGGGTCACGTAGTTCGTGTTCAATGAACTACAGTGTTGAAGAATATGCGCGTAATGTAGTTAATGCGTTTGCTGAAGTGTGTCAGCAACATGACCTTAAACACCCTGCCATTATTACCGAGTCAGGCCGTGCGTTAACAGCGCACCACGCGGTATTAATTACAGATGTTATTGATGTTGAGCGTGCGCCAAACCATGCAAATCCAACGGCGCCAGAGGCAGGCAGTGTATTGGTACTAGATGAAATGTGGCAGTGTTTACAGCGTTTAACACCGCGTATGGCGTTGGAAATTTATCATGATGCAATGCATCTATTCAGTGAAGCCCATGACCAATATGTGCATGGCCTACTCACTATGCTTGAGTGGGCGAAGCTCGAGCAGTTGTATTTCACAATTTTACATCGTGTTCGTGCATCACTTAGTGAGAATGCCCGTTCACATCGAGAAGTGTTAGACGATTTAAACGAGAAACTTGCCGATAAGCTCTTCGTTAACTTCTCATTATTTCAGTCACTCCCCGATGTCTGGGGGATTGGGCAGTTATTCCCTGTCATGCCAGTTGAAAACTTGCATCAGCCATTAACACAGCGCGCCATTATTCAAGACATTACCTGTGACTCAGATGGGCAAATTCGTGATTATGTCGAAGGCACAGGCATAGAGAGCAGCTTACCTATTCCTGAGTACAAGCAAGGTCAGCAATACCATATTGCAATGTTTTTAGTGGGTGCGTATCAAGAGATTTTAGGTGATTTACATAACCTGTTCGGCGATACAGATTCAGTGCATGTTGAGCTTACAGAAGCAGGCTATCAACTGACTAATGCCATTAAAGGTGACAGTGTTAAGGACGTATTAAAGTTTGTTGATTATGATAGCGAGATTCTTGCTGAAAACTTTGCAAAACGGGTCAACTCACTGGCAATTGATGAGCAATCTAAGGCACAATATTTATCAGAACTAAATGCAGGCCTTGCTGGCTATACGTATTTTGAAGATTAAGCGTTAAAGGAATAAGTAGTAATGTCGATGATCCGTTGTGTGTTCAGTTTTTTATTTTACACCCTCAATACCCTTTTTTGGTTTGTGCCTATTTTTATTTGTGGCCTCATAAAGCTTATTCCAATCAAGCCATTGCAAAAATTAATGAGTTGGATTGCTAAGCAATGCGCCACTATGTGGGTGAGTTGCAACAGCATCAACCAAAACATATTTGCTTCATATAATCTGAACGTGACAGGTCTTGAGCAGTTAAAAGCGAAAGACTGGTACTTGGTGATCGCGAATCATCAAAGCTGGGTCGATATCGTTGTTATGCAACGTCTGTTTAATCGCCGTATTCCGTTTTTAAACTTTTTCTTGAAAAAAGAGCTGATATACGTTCCTTTCTTGGGTCTTGCATGGTGGGCGTTGGATTTCCCATTCATGACTCGTACGAGTAAAGCCCAGTTAAAGAAAAACCCTAAATTGCGTGGCAAAGACTTAGAAACCACGCGCAAAGCCTGTGAAAAGTTTAAAGAAATGCCAGTGAGTATTGTTAACTTTGTTGAAGGTACGCGTTTTACTGAGCAAAAGCATTCTCGCCAAAATAGTCCTTTTGAGCACCTATTAAAGCCGAAAGCGGGCGGGGTTGCGTTTGTTATGCAAGCAATGGGTGAACAAATTTCCAAAGTAGTGAATGTAACCATTCATTACCCTGGTGGTATTCCTAGCTTTGTGGACTTTGCTAGTGGTCGAGTAAAGCAAGTCGATGTGCGAGTAGAAGTGATGGAAGTGAGTCCAAATTTGATTGGGGATTATACGGGCGATGCAGAGTTTAGAGTAAATTTTCAAGCTGAGCTAAATCGAATTTGGGAAGAAAAAAATCAACAGTTAGCCGAATTAGAAGCTAAAACGCAGTAGTATTGCTAACGCAGTCGAGAGCACACATATGTTAAAGAAATTTTTACCAAATTGGTTAACAGGCGTTCTAGTTAGTATTGTCTTGTTTGCTAATGTGATTATTTGGGGCACGCTGGTGCTGCTGTTTGGTGTGCTTAAGTTGCTACTGCCATTTAAGGTGGTTAGCGATATTCTTCATTTAGCTTATCGCGGTTGGTGTAAAGGTAACCGCTTAGCCTTGTGGTTAGGTTGCCCAACAATTGAAATTGATATTAAAGGTAAAGTTACTACAGATGGTTGGTACTTACTTATCTCTAATCATATGAGCTGGCTAGATATTGTTGTTCTGAGTGCAATCGATGTTTTACCCGCGCCAAAGTTTTTCTTAAAAGATGAGCTGAAGTATGTGCCATTCATTGGCACTGGCGCATGGGCTATGGGTATGCCTTTTATGAAGCGGGTGAGCAAAGCGCAACTGGCAAAAAATCCTAAGTTGAAAGGGCTCGATGTTGAACGCACCAAACGTAGCTGCCGTGATTTTCGTAATCACCCAACAACAATCATTAACTTTGTTGAAGGCACGCGTTTTACAAGTCAAAAACACAGTAAGCAAAATAGTCCGTTTACTTACCTTTTAAAGCCCAAAGCAGGCGGTATAGCATTTGCTCTTGAGGTGTTAGGTGAGCAATTTGATGCATTATTAAATACCTCGATTATTTATCAGGGGGAGGGCGACCATATTTGCCGTAATCTTATGCGTGGCCGTTTAAACGTGATTAAAGTTGAAGTGCAAGTGCAAGCAATTAGCGCAGAGATGATTGGTGATTATCAGCATGACCGTGCATTTAGAACGGCTTTCCAACAACATATTAATGAGTTGTGGTTACAAAAAGATGCTCAGCTACTAACTTATCACCAAGCTCAGCAAGCTGAGTACCTTGCTACCATCAATAAGGAGATTGAAGCGCCATGAAGCAAACTCACCTACAAGAGTTGGTGATGCCTTGGTTTGAATCAATGCCAGACGCGGCGCTAATAAGTGCATTAACCGCTACAGCTATCGGTGTTGGCTCATTACTAATAATTTACATGTTTACCCGTCGCTTATTACTGCCGGGTATTCAAAAGGTTGTTACACGCCTGTCTCCTGAGCGTATTGGTGCGCTCACACCTATGCTCAATAAGTTAAACCGTCGTTTTGCAGGGATATTGTGCTGTGTACTTTATTTAGCGACCTTCGATTATGTTTATCCAGTTCATGATGTCGCTGCATTAGTACTTAAAACGGTGGGTCAAATTGCACTGATCATTTACGGTGGCTTCATTTTAAGTAGTGTGGTGAGCATTGCTGGTGGTATTTATAACCAGCTTGATTTTGCGCGCGATATTCCGATTCAGGGCTTGATCCAAGTTGTAAAACTTATCACCTTTATGGTTTGCGCCATTCTCATTGTGAGCATTTTGCTAGAGAAGTCGCCAACTTATATTTTGTCTGGCTTTGGTGCGATAGCGGCGGTGACCTTACTCGTATTTAAAGATACCATTTTGGGTTTTGTCGCCAGTATTCAAATTGCGGCAAATCGACTAGTAACTTACGGTGATTGGATCCAAGTGGATAGCTATGGCGCAGACGGTGAAGTTATCGACCTTGGTTTAAATACAGTAAAAGTGCGTAACTGGGATAACACGATTACAACCATTCCAACTTACATGTTAGTTGCAGGGTCATTTAAAAACTGGCGTGGTATGCAAGAGTCAGGTGGTCGTCGTATCAAGCGTTCTTTAAACATTGATATGAATAGTATTCGTTTGGTGGATGATGCTTTTCGAGAGCAAATTGATGATGCAATTCCTTTGCATGACTACATACGAGTAGCAAATTTACCTAACCCAGTAACAAATCTTGGCTTATTTAGACGTTATGCTGAAGGTTACTTAAAGCAACATGAAAAAATTAATCGTGATTTAACTTTAATGGTGCGAGAGCTGCAACCAATAAATCATGGTTTACCTATTGAGTTTTATTGCTTTAGTGAGGATAAGCGCTGGATTTCATACGAGCACTTGCAAGCAGAGATCATGGATCATCTACTTGCTGTACTGCCTATTTTTGGGCTTAGACCTTATCAAAGTGTTACGGGTCAGTTGAGCACAAGCGAAGCCCAAACTGGCTTAAAGCCTAGTATCAAGGTAGCTAATCCTCCACGTGAGAAAGCTTAAAGCTGACCAATCAATAAGCTAATCGTAATAAAGCCTAACAAAAGCCACCAAATAGGTGGCTTTGCCATTCTTAGCCATGTAAATGCTGCAATGACTAAAGCTACTTGCCATAGATTTTGCACTGCCGATTGCCAAATCGGTGAATAAAGAGCAGCGGCTAAAAACCCCACTACAGCGGCATTTAGCGCTGCGATACTGCCTGCAAAGCGTGGCTTATCTGCTAACTGTAACCAGCTTTTCATAAAGGCTAACATCAACAAAAAACCCGGTAAGAAAATCAGGATGGTCGCGACAATAGCACCTACAAGTGGAATGCTTGGTGTAACTTGTGCTCCCAAATAAGTAGCGATAGTAAACATCGGTCCAGGTATGGCTTGGGCACTGGCATAAGCCGATAAAAACTGCTCAGTTTCAAGGCTCGGTACACCAGCTTGTAAAATAGGTAACACAACGTGACCGCCACCAAAGACCATAGCGCCAGTTTGATAAAATGGGGCAAACAAAGAAAGCCATTCACCGAAAGGTAAAAAACTAATTAATAACAAGATGGCAAATAAGCCAAGTGGTAACCAAGCAATTTTCACTGATTTTTGCTCTTGGCTTTCAGGTAATTTAAGTTGTGGATAGCACCAACCTATAGCCGCTGCTGCAATAAGTACTAAAATTTGGCTCGATAATTGTGAGAAAATAATCAATACAACAGTACTTAGCACTGCTATAAGTTTATGTAAGTGGTTTTTGCAAAAGCTCATTGCCATGCTATAGGTTGCATCGGCAACAATCACTACTGCAAAGAGTTTTAGCCCAGCAATTACTGCAAAGTATATATCACCAAATTGATGAGCGCTTAGAGCCAGAAAAAACATGATTAAAAATGAGGGTAGGGTAAACCCAATAAAAGCGCACAGGCCACCCAATACCCCTCCTTTTTCAACCCCCATCGCAAAGCTAACTTGACTCGAACCTGGGCCCGGTAATGCTTGGCTAAGACTAATCAGTTGGGCATAGCGTTCAGCAGAAAGCCATTTTAAATTATCAACAAAGTGGCGTTTGAAGTAACCAAGGTGTGCTGCAGGGCCACCAAAGCTCATACAGCCTAATAAAAAGAATTGCTTAAATATGATGAATAACATTGATTTGCCATCAGTAATTTTTTTTCAATTATGACAAAATTGTATGACATTTTTGTGGTTTTTATGACACAAGGCCGTCTACAATATACAGAACCAGTGAACGTAGTCATGAGTATCACTATGAAACACTACATTGCAAGTTTGTTGTTATTTTTTTTCAGTGGCTTAGTATCTGCGAACTCTTACGAGAAAGTGTTGGTGGCTGTTGATCATGCGCCCCCTTATGGCATGATTTCTGATGATGGTAAAGTGAGTGGCGCAATTGTTGATATTATGCGTGAAATGCAACCTAGCTTACCAATTAAGTTTGAGTATGTTGCTTGCCCATTTTCTCGTTGTTTAAAGATGCTTGAGCAAAATGAGCTGGATGTGATGGGCGGCCTTATTCGCACAGAAGCGCGCGAACAAAAAATGCAGTTTCTTACCCCGCCGTATATGATGCTGTCGTCTTCTTTCGTGTTTTATGCAAAAGCTGATAGCGAGCTTAAAATAAACAATTACCAAGACCTAGTCGGTAAGCGCATTGCGATAATGCGAGGTGCTGCGCATTTTCCCCGCTTCGACACTGATAAAACCCTCACTAAAATCGAGGCTTTAAGCGAACATAATGCTTTTGAGATGTTATTAAAAAATCGTGTTGATTTAGTGATTGCTGTTGAAGAGACTGCAGATCATGCCTCCGTTTTTTTGCAGCGACCTTCACAAGAAATTGTAAAAATGCCTTATCGCTATAAAGATGTTATTTATGGTCACATTGCCCTAAGTAAACAGTTTGCAAGCTCGAGTTTAGCCGAAAAAATTCAAGAGCGCCTCAATACCTTAGTCCTCAATGGCCGTTTAACAGAATTGGTCAAAAGTTATAACTTACCTCCGGTTACTGCTGTAGCAATCGATAAGTAACCCATTCTTCATAGTTTGTTCATAGACGTTCATTCATAATTGTTAACAATTCAATTTGAATAATTGCCATGGAGAGACACATGACTTTTACAAAATCAGTTTTAACAGTGGGCGTATTAGCCGTTTTATTGACAGGTTGTGAGACAACGAATACAGGTAAAGGCGCTGCGATTGGTGCTGCTACAGGTGCCGTTCTAGGTAAAGCAACTGGCGACCACGATGATAAACGTATCTTCATTGGTGCGGCTATTGGTGCATTAGCAGGTGCAGCCGTTGGCGATTATATGGATAAGCAAGAAGAAGCATTTCGCGATGAGCTAGCAGGCTCAGGTGTTGAAGTGGTTCGTGAAGGCGACAATATTCGTCTAGTCATGCCATCAAATATTACTTTTGCAACTGACCAATCTTATATTTCGTCGGGCTTTCATAGCACCTTAGATGCGATTGCTAAGGTGATGAATAAATACGAAAAAACCTACTTAAGCGTAGAAGGTCATACCGACAGCACAGGTAAAGATAGCTACAATATGACGTTATCTCAACAACGTGCGCAAAGCGTAAAAGATTACTTAGTGAATCATCAGATTATGTCTGCGCGTATCAGCACACGAGGCTATGGTGAAACACGCCCTGTGGCAAGCAATGACTCAGCAAATGGCCGAGCTTTAAACCGCCGCGTAGAAATTCAGATCGTACCGAATACACAAGGTTAGATTTTATATCTAGATTTGTGGTCAGGTTTGATATGCCCTTTCAAACCTGACATTTCCCTTCTTAATCTCGATTAAACTGTAATTCGCACAATTGTTTATACAATGGGTTAGTCTCAAACAATTGCTGATGCGTACCCGTTGCAATAATTTCTCCTTTATCCATCACGACAATCACATCGGCGTGTTTAACCGTTGCCAAACGATGGGCAATGATCAGTGTTGTTCTGTCTTTCATTAGATGCTCAAGGGCAGCTTGTACATGAAACTCACTTTGTGCGTCGAGTGCACTGGTTGCTTCATCAAGCAATAAAATTGCAGGGTCTTTTAATATTGCGCGGGCCAGAACTATGCGTTGTTTTTGCCCACCTGAAAGCCTAACACCTTGCTCCCCTAAAAAGCTGTGGTAACCATCTGGCAGTTGACTAATAAACTCATCGGCATGGGCATATTTGGCCGCCGCATATACTTGCTCGTCGCTGGCGCTTGGGTTGCCATAACGTATGTTATGCATTACGTCTGAGCTAAATAAAATTGGGTTTTGTGCCACCATCCCCATTTGCTGGCGTAAGCAATCAAGAGAGAGTGCTTTTATGTTTATTCCTGCCAGCGAAATACTCCCTGAGCTTGGGTCGTAAAAGCGCTGCAGTAACTCAAACAACGTTGTTTTACCAGCCCCCGATGGGCCAACGATAGCAAGAGTTTGACCTTGTTTTACTTGTAAATTCAGCGTATTTAAAGCGGCTTTATCTGGCCTTGAAGGGTAATGAAAAGATACCTCATTAAACTCGATAGCAGGGTGATTAAGTTTGTTTGCTTCAAGTTGTGCATCATGATTTGTATCTGGACTTTTGATCATGCTTTCAACGGCAAGTAGCTCTAAGAGCCGTGCTGCTGCACCTGCGGCTCTTTGCAGCTCACCATACACTTCGGCAACGGTTGCTACAGACATCGCCACCATAATCGCATAGAACACGAAAGCACCTAGCTCACCACCTGTCATAGTGCCAGCTAATACGTCACTGCCACCAACCCAAAGCATCACGCTAATAGCACTAAAGGTCAGAAATATCACCGCTGCAATCAAAAACGAGCGCTGTTTGATTCGGCTCTTCGCTACTTGAAACGCCTTGTTGGTCTCTTCGCTAAATGCTGCTTTTTCACGTTCTTCATGGCTATAACTTTGCACTACTTTAATATTTTGAATGATCTCACCAGCATAGGTGCTGATATCGGCAATGGCATCTTGGCTTGAGCTTGCCAGTTTTCTTACTTTTCGGCCAAAAATCATCATCGGCACTAATACTACTGGTACGCAGGCAACAACGACAAGAGTCAGCTTTAGGTTGGTAATAAGTAGCATAGCCAAGCCACCAATCAGCATTAAACTACTACGTAGTGCCATTGAAAAAGAGGAACCAATGATAGATTGCAATAAGGTGGTGTCGGTGGTCAGGCGCGACATCAGCTCGCCACTACGGTTTTCTTCAAAGTAGCTCGGGTGTAATGTAACGATGCGATCAAACACGGCTTTACGGATATCGTTACTGACTCGCTCACCAATCCACGACATTAAATAAAAGCGACAAAAAGTACCTACAGCTAATAAGCTTATTAAACCAATCAACACCATTACTGCTTGTTGAAGCTGAGCTTGTGAGCCTGCAATAAAGCCATGGTCGATAACAAATTTAACGCCTTGTCCGAGTGATAAGTTAACACCGGCCGTAAGCAGCAAGGCGCCAAGGGCTGCAAACACCACCCATTTATAGGGTTTAATAAAAGCTAAAATCGGTAACAGGCTACTAAATGCGGCCTTTTCTTTATTGGTAGACATGCTAGATTCTTGTTGATGAATAGGGTATAGATATGGTTATCAATGCTCTAAAAATCAACAGTTATTAAGGGATTAGTATGGAATCTACAACGATCAGTGGTCAATTCACCGTAAAGTTAAACCCAATTGGCGGCTATGCCACAGGGCAAGATGGCGTAAATTTGGGACGCATGTCGATTGATAAACAGTTTTCAGGTCCATTAGAAGCAACAAGCCAAGGCGAAATGCTCAGTGCCATGACTGCAACTCAGGGCAGTGCAGGTTATGTAGCGATAGAGCAAGTTGTTGGTAGCTTAGAAGGTAAGCAAGGCAGTTTTGTGCTGCAACATTTTGGCACCATGGATAAAGGGGCTGACCGATTGATTTTAGAAGTGGTACCAGACTCAGGCGCAGGTGAACTTGAAGGTATTTCTGGTAAAATGGCAATTCGAATTGAATCGGGTATTCATCATTATGACTTTGAATACCAACTGACGGACTAACATGCAAAAAGTTGTAGAGTTTAAAAAGAAACGCTTTTTTGGCGGCATCGATATTGATGCATTAAATCAACGAGTGTTCGAATTAGGTCAAGCTGGTTGGCAAGTGAAAACTATCACTACAGCAACAGGGGTTTATGGTCAGATAACATCCGTTTTATTGCTAATCGAGAATAACGAATAATGACACTAACTGAGTGGTTGAGTTTAGTTTTAATTTGCGTGATGGGAGCGATGTCGCCGGGGCCGAGTTTAGCTGTGGTTTTAAAGCACAGTTTACATGGCGGTATGAAGAATGGCATGTTAGCGGCGTTAAGCCATGGTATTGGGGTTGGCTTTTATGCGTGTGCCTCGTTACTTGGTTTAGGTGCGCTGATGACTCAGTTGCCAACGCTTTATCAAGTGCTGGTCTATGGCGGTGCAGCCTATCTCGCATATTTGGGTATTCGTATTTTGTTAGCTAAACCTAGCTCGCAAACATTGAATGTTGAGCAGACTAAGCCGAGTCCTCGTAGCGCATTGCAAGATGGCTTTGCTATTGCCTTTTTAAACCCAAAACTTGCGGTGTTCTTTTTAGCACTGTTTTCGCAATTTATTGATCCTGAAAAGCTGACTTTGCAAGTTGGTTTAATCATGTGTTTAACGGTATTTGTGCTTGATACGGGCTGGTATCTAGTTGTTGCACTGTTAACCGACATATCAAAAAAGCGTTTTGGTTTCACCAAGACAAATCCATGGCTCGAAAAATTGCTAGGGATAATCTTTATTGCTCTAGCTGTTCGCGTCGTTATTACTTTATAAATCCCTCTATATTGCGATTACATCACTAATAGAAAAGGGTTGTGATCGCTGCTCTCCCCAGCAAGCTCCTATTGCATACGTATTCATCACACAATATTTACCTTTTGGTTACACTTTATTGGTTGTTTTTTGACAACAACAATAACCACAAATACAACACCTCCAACGACAACAGGGTGGAAATCCAATGGGGAAATTCAAGCTAAGTGCGCTTATGCTGGCTTTAGTGGCAGCAAATAGTGCAATAGCGGCGACGGAACAAGAACGCACATCAGCAAAGGAAATCGATCCTGAGCTAGAAGTAATCGAAGTGCGCGGCTTTAGTCGCAGCTTAATTCAATCATTAAATCAAAAACGCTTTAGCGACACTGTCTCTGAGCAACTATCAGCTGATGACTTAGGGGCATTACCTGATGTGTCTATGGCTGATGCATTAACACGTCTACCGGGGATCTCGGCGGTACGTACCGGAGGCCAAGCTGCCGAAATCAACATTCGCGGTTTATCTGGTGGCTTTGTTTTTTCGACATTAAATGGTCGTGAGCAAGTATCTACTAGTGGTAGTCGCAGTATTGAGTTTGATCAATACCCGTCTGAGTTAATCAGTTCAGCGGCGGTCTACAAGTCGCCAAAGGCATCCCTCATTGAAGGGGGCGTAGCAGGTACGGTAGAGCTACAAACAGCCAGCCCATTGGATAATGACCAGCAACACAAATTTACTGCGAATGTGCGTGGTATGTATAACGACCGTGCTTCAGAGGTCTTTGATGCAACCGAGTACGGCGACCGTATTAGCTTTTCTTACCAAGGTAAGTTTCTTGACGATACGCTAGGTGTCGCAGTGGGTTACGCGCGCTTATTCCAACCAAGTGTGGCGACTCAGTTTATCGGTTTAGCATATAACGGAAACAAAGATGTTGATGGACTGGCAAATGATACCGATGGCCCTGCAGATAATCCTGCCAATGAATACATCAGCGAGGGATTTGAGCTTCAGCACTTAGGTGGTGAAGAAACCCGTAATGGTTATTTAACCTCAATTGAATGGGTGCCAGCCGATAACTTTAAATTAAAGGGTGATGCGTTTTTATCGCGTTTTGATAGCGAGTCATTTGCCCGTGGTTTCCGAGTTAAGTTTGGTGGTCCGTCTGCGGTGTATGCTAACCCAGTGCTTGACGGTAATGCGGTGATTGGTGGTGCGATTAACCGCACATCAAATAGCTTTACCCGTGTTGAAATTGTTAATGATGATAACCAAGATTTCGATGAAGTAGACAGCTACGGCATTAATGCGGATTGGCAAGTTACTGAGCGTTTAAACGTCAATGCTGACGTGTCGCTATCACGTGCTAAGAGTAATTTCCGTAATGGTTTACTTTGGGCATTGGTTGCGGAAGATGCCACCGTTGAGAACCCTGTGTTCGATACCAATGTATCGCTTAACTATCAATTGAACGGCTTAAACTTGCCTGATGTAGGTTTTAACCAAGCCGACGCATTTAGCGATATTGACCGAGTTATGGTCAGTAAATACGGTATTTACCCGTATGAAAATGAAGATGAAGTAAAAGCATTTCGACTCGATTTTAAGTATGAGTTAGAGAATAACTGGTTTAGCTCCATTGAATTTGGCGTTCGTTATTCTGACCGTGAATACAGCAATAATCGCTCTGTATTTGAATACGGTAACGACGGTGCATTTTCTTCGACTCAACCACCGCTTCGCCTTACCGATGACATGGCTACAGTCGTCAATTGGCAAGGTGAGTTTAGTTATTTCCCATCATATCTAGCGATAGATTTAGATAAAGCACTTAACGCATGGTTCCCAAATGGTATTCCGCAACCAGTACAAACCTGGGGTAATGCTGATGGTGTTGTTGATTTAGATGGTGATGGTGAGCCAGATGCACAAGACTATACCACTAACTATTCATGGACCATGTTGCAAAGTGGTTCAGTGTATGAAGAAGTGGTGTCCGCTTACCTTATGCTTAACATTGATACTGAAATTGGCAAGCTGCCAATCACAGGTAATATTGGTATTCGCCGAGTAGATACCGATCAGTCCGCGACGGTGCTTGAAAACGTCGGTGGTGACCCACAACTCGGTGCGCAGTATATTGTTGATGACAATGGCATTGTTAACGACCTTTATGCACCAAGCGTGTTAGGCATAAAATACACAGACTACCTGCCTTCATTAAACCTAAACTTTAAAGTGAGTGACGCGACACAAATTCGTTTTGCTGCGGCAAAAGTGATGGCGCGTGCTCCGATTAACCGTTTAGCAGGCGATGCCAGTGCATCGGTTAACAATGACGGCGAAATTAACGGTTCAAGTACTAATAACCCATTCTTAAAACCTTTTTATGCGGATCAGTACGATATCTCGTACGAGCAATACTTTGAAGACACCGATGGGGCACTGGTTGTTGCTGCGTTTTATAAGAATATCGACTCATTCATAGACACGGTAGCCATAGAGAACTTTGACTTTAAGGGTAATGGTTTTAACGTACCAGAATACATTGTTGACCCTGTCAGTGGTGAGCAAATCGAAACCACAAATGGTGTGTACACCACTGCGGTTAACAATGCCAAAGGCGGTTATATTCGCGGTATTGAGCTTGCCTATACGCAAGTTTTCTCTTTCTTACCCTCACCGTTTGAAGGCCTAGGTATTAACGCCAGTTACTCGTATACCGAGAGTGAGGTGCAATCTATTACCGATTTAGGTGGTGATTCTGTGTCGCAAGACTTGCCTGGCCTGTCAAATAATGTCTTTAACGGCACACTCTTTTACAGCTATGAAAACTTTGAAACACGTTTTAATGTGCGTTATCGCGATGATTTTGTTTCAGAGCAAGTTGCTGTCAATGAGCAAGTGGTGAATTTTGATGCAGAAACGGTTGTCGATTTCCAAACATCGTATCAGTTCACAGATTCATTCGGCATGTTATTACAAGTGAATAACTTAACCGACGAACCAACACAAAGCTACTTTGGAACAACCAGTAAAACAGGCACCACGCAATTCTTTGGCCGTCAGTTTTATCTGGGTTTTACCTATAACCATTGATCAGTAAGCTGGAGATAATAATATGAAAATAATAGCTAATTTAAACCGCTTACTGATTGCATGTAGCATGGTATTTCTAACTGCATGTGGTGGTGGCGCAAGTGACGATATAGATTCTGGGCAAGTTTTATTAACTTGTAGCGTACCGCAAATCCCTAATGAAGCAGGGACTGAGTGTATAGATCCACCACCAATTAGTTGTAAAGGCAATTCCGTACCAGATGAAAATAATGAGAGCTGCGTTGTAGGCGCTGATCCCACTTTGCCTGATCCTGTGGTTTTCCCTGCAGACGACGAAGCCATCTTATTCTATAACCGCACAGATAAAATCTATGAAGGATACCGTTTACACTCATGGAATAACGATGACTGTGATGCTTACGCTGCACCGTTTGATGCCACTGATTGGGCAAATGGTCATGAATACGATGGTGTTGACCCTAACTACGGCGCGTATTGGATTGTAAAACTAAAAGAGGGTTACAACGAGTGTGCTAACTTCATTGTGCATATTGGAACCGAAGGGTCCGGCAAAGCGTTTGGTGATGTTGACTTAAAAATGCCATTGATGCAGGACGATGAAAAGTTCCAACGTATGAACTTTACTTTTCATGGTGAACCGTCTGTTTTTGAATTCCCAATTTTGAGTTTAGGAGTGAGTCTTTCAGGTGCCTCAGCACATTGGCTTGACCTCTCAACCTTTGTCTATAATCCAAGTAATGAACTGACTAGTATCATTAAATTACACTCATCAAACAATGCAGATTTAGCAATAGATGAAGACACCGAAGAGCTAAATGGTCAAGTGGTTGAGCTTACATCGACATCTTTAAGTGATGAGCAAATCGCTAAAGTACCACACCTTGCCGGATGGAATGCGTACCAAGGTAACTGGGATGCCGCCGCTGCAAAAGAGCTTATTAAACAACAATTAGTTGTGGCGGGCTATGATGCTGATGGCAAGCTAACAGAAGCCACTTATGTGCAAACCGCTAAAGCCCTAGATGACTTATACACCAGTGGCGAAAGTGATGCTAATGAAGCACAACTAGGTGTGCATTACGCCAATAATGGCATTGATGTGTCGGTATGGGCTCCAACGGCAAGCAATATGAAATTAGTGCTGTATGATGCTGATAAAACAGAGCTTGAACAACTTGTGATGACCTTTGATAGCGCAACGGGTATTTGGTCTAGCAATATCGATATCAGTCACGATCGCCATTACTACCGCTTTATGTTTGATGTTTATCATCCTACGACTAAGCAAATTGAAAGCTTATGGAGCACTGATCCTTATTCATTAAACGTTTCAACCAATGGTCTATATAGCCAACTGATCAACCTTGATGATGAAGATACTAAACCAACCGGCTGGGATGAGCGTATGGTGCCAACGGTTGATTACCCTGAGCAAGCGGTCATTTACGAAGGTCATGTGCGTGATTTTAGTGTACGGGATGAAACCGTCAGTGAAGCAAACCGTGGTAAGTATCTAGCGTTTACTGAACTTGATAGCGCACCAATGCAACATCTTAAAAAGCTGGCAGATAATGGCTTAACTCATTTCCATTTACTGCCACTGACTGATATTGGCACCATAGATGAAGATGCTAGTCAGCGTGTTGATATTACTGCAACCTTAGGTGATTTATGTACCCGCATTGACGATGATGCTGATGCATGTAAAACCGAAGATAAGAGTGCATTGATAGTTGATTTAATGGCGTCTTACCTGCCTGGTTCTGATGATGCTCAAGCACTGGCTAATGCTATGCGTGGTGTTGATAGCTTTAATTGGGGTTATGATCCGCATCATTTTATTGCGCCTGAAGGCTCTTACGCTTCATCGCCTGAAGGTATTGCACGAGTCAAAGAAACGCGTGCGATGATCCAGTCTTTACAGGAAATTGGTTTGCGTGTTGTGCTTGATGTTGTTTATAACCACACTACCTCATCAGGTGTTTGGGATAAATCTGTGTTTGATAAACTAGTACCAGGTTACTACCACAGATATAACGAAACAACAGGCATAATGGAACGCTCAACATGTTGTGAGAATACTGCAACAGAACATGTCATGATGGATAAGTTTGTTACTGACTCTATGGTGATTTTAGCCCGTGACTTTGGTTACGATAGCTTCCGCTTTGATGTGATGGGGCATATGCCAAAAGCCTCAATTATGGCAGCGCTTAATGCAGTGCAAGCAGTTGACCCAGATACTTACTTTTACGGTGAAGGATGGAACTTTGATGAAGTCGCAGATAATCGTTTATTTGTGCAAGCTAAACAAATGGATATGGCTGGAACTGAAGTAGGTACCTTTAATGACCGTATCCGTGAAGCAATTCGTGGTGGTGCATTCTTTACCAATAATGCCACAGATGGCAATTTATCTGAGCAAGATACGTTGCGTTTATCGCTGGCAGGTAACTTACAAAACTACATTCTTAAAGACTTTAAAGGTAATTCAGCAAAAGGTAGCAGCTTTAGTTGGGGTGGTCAGCCAGCAGCTTATGCACTCGACCCAGCTGATAGCATTAACTATGTCTCTAAGCATGATAACGAAACACTATGGGATCAGCTGCAATATAAGCATGGTACTAACTTAAGTATTGAAGAGCGTGTGCGTGTTCACAATATGGCTTTAGCTATGCCGCTGATGAGCCAAGGTATTCCATTTATGCAAATGGGTGCTGATATGCTGCGTTCTAAATCAATGGATCGTAACAGCTATGATTCTGGTGATTGGTTCAACTTTGTTGATTTCAGTATGGATACCAATAACTGGAATGTAGGCCTACCTCCTGCGCAAGATAACCAAGCGAAGTGGGGCGAAATTGCACCTATTTCTGCAAATACGAATGCGCAAGCGATGGCAAGCGACATTGAGTACGCAAGTAATGTATTTACTGAGTTCTTAGCAATTCGTAGTGCCAGCCCATTATTTAGTTTAACCACAGAGCAAGACATTCTAGACCGCGTTGGCTTCCACAATATTGGTAAGCGTCAACAACAAGGCTTAGTGGTGATGAGTATTGATGATGGTGTTGGGTTGACTGACCTAGATAGCCAATACGATGCCATTGTCGTGGTGATGAACGGCACTGAGCAAAGCTTATCGCATACGGTATCAACGGCTGCGGGTTTTGAGCTTCATCCTGTTTTAAAAGCGAGTGTTGACTCAAGTATGTCAGCGGCAAGCTTTATGGCTGGTGAGGGCGAAGGTACCTTTAATGTTCCACCATATACTGTTGCTGTGTTTGTGAAACCACAAGCTGATGCACAAGGTGAAGGCTTAAGTGCCGATGCGACTGTGGGGGCGCCAGATATTGTTCCATTTGGTAGCACAACAGTTTATGTTCGTGGCTCGTTAAATGACTGGGGGACGGCAAATAGCTTTGAATATGTAGGTAATGGCGAGTACAAAATTGCGATTCCTCTAACAGCAGGTAGCTATGAATTTAAAGTGGCTTCTGAAGATTGGTCTACCGTTGATTTTGGTGCGCTTTCTGCCGATGTTGCTGAAGTGATCGAAGGTGAAGATGAGCCGCTAACACGCAGTGGCGCCAATATGACCTTTACGGCGGCAATGGATGCTGTTTATGTGTTCTCATTCGATGCCACAGACACCGATAACCCAGTGCTTAAAATCTATAATGAAGAGCCATTTGTTGGCACCCCAATTTATGTGCGCGGTGACTTCAATAGTTGGGATACCAGTGATGAGTTAATGTACCAAGGCAAAGGTGTTTATACTTTCACTAAACAATTAACTGCAGGTAGCTATAGCTTTAAGTTTGCTTCAAGTGATTGGAATACAGTCGATTATGGCTCAGGTGAAAGTAGCGCAGCGGTTACAGTGGGTACTGAAAAACTACTCGCAGTAAAAGGCGCAAACATGACAATGGATATTGCCAGCGATGGTCAATATCAGTTTGTGTTTGATGCTAGTAACCTTGAAGAGCCACTCATGACCGTATTTAATGCAGAAATGTTTGGCGAAACTCAAGTCTATTTGCGAGGCAGCATGAATAATTGGGATCCAGTGGATCCGTTAATTTATACTGGCGATGCTTTATATAGTACGACACTGGCACTTGAAGTGGGAGAATATGGATTCAAAGTCGCTTCAAGCGACTGGAACACCATAAATTATGGCGGTAGTGGTGATTCACCCATCGCTATTATTGGTGAAGCGACCTTATTAGAAGCCGTTGGGGGCGATATCACCTTGAGTATTGCTGTAGCGGGGGATTATCGTTTTACAGTGCAAGGACCTGATCTGAGTAAATTAACAGTGACGGTTGAAGCAGTGGAATAGCTTTCCCTGCAGTACCCTTAAGCCGGGCTTTGCTCGGCTTTTTTTGTGTTTAATGAAAAGTTTGTATATTGTCATAACTCTCTATCAAGGAGCCTATGATGACAGAAACCAGTTTATTGAGTGCCAGCTTTGATCCAAAAGTAAAACAGTATTGGTTATTACTGGGTATTTTTACCTGTGTGATTAGTATGGTAGGGATCCCTTTCATTCCCATTGTTGCGTTAATAATCTGGCTGGTGGCAGGGCGTATTTTAGCGGCGATGTCAGCCACGTTGTTAACACGTAAGTTAGTGGTAAAACGCGGTGTCTTCTTTAAAGAAGAAAAATCGATCCCACTTGAAAAAATAACCGATGTAGCACTAAGTCAAGGTCCTTTAATGCGTCAATTTGGTCTTTATCGACTGAGTTTTGAAACGGCAGGTCAATCAGGGCAAGGTGCATTAGTATCATTGCTCGGAGTGGTTGATGCAGAGACGTTTCGCGAGGCAATCTTAAAACAAAAAGATGAGATGACTCAAAGCAGCAGTACTAAAGCTGAGCATCAACCTGAAGATAGTCAGTTAGAGCTGCTGCGTTCACTTACTTATAGCGTAAAAAACATTGAGCAAATGTTAGTTACGCTATTAGATGAAAAGCGTTAAACCATTTGTAAAGTAGGGTTACCAGCTTGTACGCTGAGCGCTTTTTGACGCTCGCTAAGCAGTGTGTAATCGGCTGTTTTAACGCTACTTACATAATGCCACTGGGCAAGCGCTTGTTGTTGAGTAAAGGTGACGGTTAAGTAGCCGCGTTCAACTAAGTTATTGTAAGCTAAGTCGTTAACCAATAATGCAATGACTTGCTCAATTTGTGCGACAGCTTCGTTCGATTGCGTATTTAACGCTAAGTAGTTCTCAAGACCTGGTGATGAAACCGAAGATGCTGCAAATTCAACACCAGCTGCGGCTTTAGCAGAAACAGGATTGCTTGCATCAGTGACTAATTGTCCTGCCCAACTGTTATGCGTATCACCTGCCAAAACGACCAAATTCTTTTGTGCTGCAATTGCAGTCCCAAGTATTTGCTCGCGCTCATAAGCATAGCCATCCCATGCATCAAGATTATAAGGTGCTGTTGTTTCTACACGTGCTCGCTGTTCACTAGTAACCGTTGGATCGCCAGCTAATACGCGCCCTTTAATTTGCGCAAGCTCACTAAATAATGTGTTTGCTTGAGCAAGTAATGCCGAGGGATCAGCACCGTTTGCTTGAGTCACTTGAATATTCATTAGTAACTGTAAAATCTCGAGTGGCAAATGCATTTTGGTCATCAGCACCTGTTGCCCAAGTACTTGCCATTGTGTTGTTGCTGTCGTTAAACCATCAGTCAGCCATGTAAGTTGCTCGTTACCTAATAGAGCACGAGTAGGTGAGCTAATTGCTGCAACAAAGTCAGTTTGTCCTTGGCTGCTGGTTAAGTCGAAATCCGCATAATTAACTTGCTCGTCGCGCGCCAAAACACGGGTATCGAGCATGTGTAATGAAACTAAATTACCAAACTCAAAGCGTCGATAAATACGTTCTTTATCGGCAACATTACGGATAGGCATCCATTCAAAGTATGCTTGTAGCGCATGCATTTTGCGCTCGCTAAATTCACCTTCGCCGTCGTTGTGATTTTCAGCGCCACTATGCCATGTATCATTAGTTATTTCATGGTCGTCCCAAACAGTAATAAATGCACAATGACTATGGGCAGCTTGCAAGTTATCGTCTTTACGATAATGGGCGTAACGTTTGCGATAATCCGCTAAAGAAATGATTTCATCGCTATTGTCATCAGGTAATAAACGGCCAAGTTCGGCGGCATCTTCAGTGGCATAACCTGTATTACCGTATTCATAGATGTAGTCACCTAAGTGCAGTACTGCATCTAAATCGGTTTGTTTTGCGATTTCACCATACACATGGAAGTAGCCTGCAGGATAGTTAGCGCAAGAGACAACGGCAAATTTTACTTGTTCTATGTTGTCGGTTGGAAGTGTTTTACCTGCTCCAGTGGGTGAGGTTTTACCATTACTTATGAAGCGGTAGTAATAGGTGGTGTTGGCATCGAGACCTTGCAGATCAACTTTTAAGGTGAAGTCAGTTGCATCGCTTACCTGTGTTTCGCCATCATGGCTAATGGTTGTAAAGTTAGCATCTGTTGAGGCTTGCCAAACTACGTTAACACTCGTGACGTTTTCAAGAGGGGTTATGCGAGTCCAAATAATTAGACTGTCAGCGAGCGGGTCGCCACTGGCAACACCGTGATCAAAGTTGACAGGGATTTGCTTTGTAGTTTCGTCATCATCGTCATTAAGACTACAGCCCGTTAAACCAAAAGATAAAACGGCGGCTCCAAAACCAGCCGCCGATGCTTTTAAAAAGCGTCTGCGCGTAAAAGTCATTGCTCTGTA
This sequence comes from Pseudoalteromonas sp. BZK2, assembly GCF_014349195.1. Taxonomy (NCBI): domain Bacteria; kingdom Pseudomonadati; phylum Pseudomonadota; class Gammaproteobacteria; order Alteromonadales; family Pseudoalteromonadaceae; genus Pseudoalteromonas; species Pseudoalteromonas sp. BZK2. The sequence goes on from NZ_JACSOG010000012.1 coordinate 116,389, forward strand.
CCTATAAGTAGAAAAGTACGAGCTTATCCGACCAGTGTTACTGTTCTATGAAGTTAAAACACCTGACAAATTTGTTCTGTATTACAGGTGATTACAGTGACATTTTCGTAGCCAACACGAGTCAGTGCTTCGGCACTGAGTGTGGCGCGGGCACTACTTGCACAGTGTAAGTAAATGGGTCTTGCAGGATCTTTTTCGATTTCCATTAATTTCATTTCAAGTACACCGCGTGGGATATTAATTGCACCTGTTGCTGCTTTAGTTGCGTGCTCAGCAGGCTCACGTACGTCAATTAATAAACCATGGTTTTCGCTTAGCTCTTGTTTTGCTTGGTCAGCGCTAATGCGGCGCTGGTTTGGGGCAACAATTTTCATTAAGTCAGGAATTGGTGTCAGCATACTAATCCTCCATGCCAAGTTTTCGTAAAAGGGTGATGTATTTAATATATTAGATAACACTATATTAGTAAATTCTAATATTAGACTTTTCTAATATATCAATCTATACTTTAGCGGCATTTTAAGAATATAGAGTAGTGTGAATATGAACATCGATTTTGCGGCTATGGCCGACAATGTGGAGCAAGCAGAGCAAATGCTAAAGATATTGGCGAATAAAAATCGTTTGATGATCTTATGTTCGCTGCAAGATGGTGAAATGAGCGTGAGCGAATTAAACGAAGCTGTGCCGTTGGCGCAGTCTGCATTATCGCAACACTTAGCGGCACTGAGAAAAGCTCAGATAGTTGCTACTCGACGCGAAAGCCAAACTATCTATTATCGCGTGGTTGATGAAAATGTAGTATCGATCCTAGCAACTCTATATGGCTTATTTTGCAAAGGTAATTAAGCAGTGAGTGCTATCGATAATGCTGTTAAAAACAGCTTGAGCGGCCGCCTTCCTGTTATTATTTTTATTATGTCGGTGTTGCTTGGCTTAATGGCATTAAAGCAAACCCCTCGTGAAGAGGAACCGCAAATTGTGGTTCCTATGCTTGATATATATGTAGCAGCACCAAACGTTGAAGCGCCAGAAGTAGCCAGGCTGGTAACAGAGCCATTGGAGAAGTTATTGGCGCAGTTAACGGGTGTTGAGCATATTTACTCAACTACACAAAGTAATGCTGCTGTTGTCACTCTTCGTTTTGAAGTCGGTTACGATCGTGAGCAAGCTATTCTCGACACTTACGCTAAACTCTATAGCTATCAACACACTATGGCGTCAGTGATCAGCTCATGGCAAATCCGTCCGGTTGAAGTGAACGATGTGCCCATTGTGATGCTGGGCTTATTTAGTAAAGATCCAAAACTTTACGATGACTATCAACTAACCCGCTTTGCTAACGAAATCGCTAATAGTTTACAGCGCATCGAAAACACCAGCGAAGTGAAAGTGATTGCTGGTCGAACCCGTCAATTAACAATTAACCTTGATGCAAGTGCTCTTGCTGCCCATCAAACAACCCTAACTGATGTGTATTATGCGCTTAGCGTATCTAACCAATTAGTGAATGTGGGCAGTGTTGTTGAGGGTAAGCAGCAAATTGCCTTACAAGTGGGTGATGTTTTACGCTCTCAATCTGCGATAGAACGGCTTGTTGTCAACGTGGTAAACGGTAAGAGTGTTTATCTAAGCGATGTGGCCGAGGTGAGTGATGGTCCAAGCGAAGCGCAAAGCTATCAATGGCTGGCTCATTCAGATAACCAACAACAACTTCCTTTAGTCACCATTAGTGTCGCTAAGCAAGCAGGCACCAATGCGGTCGCTGTAGCCAACGAAGTGCACAGCATGATGGACAGTTTATCGGCTAATCTATTGCCAGATGAAGTGGGCTACACCGTACTGCGTGATTATGGCCAAACCGCGAACGAGAAAGTAAATAACCTTACCTCAAGCTTAGTGTTTGCGGTATTTACCGTGGTTATTTTTGTTGGCGTATTTTTAGGTTGGCGACCAGCGATTGTGGTTGGTTTGGCAGTGCCTATTTGCTACGGCATCACCCTGACACTTGATTTTGCCTTTGGCTATACAATTAACCGAGTCACACTGTTTGCACTAATCCTTTCTTTAGGTTTGTTGGTTGATGATCCAATTACTGGGATAGACAACATAAGTCGTTTTTTAACCCACAAAGGCGATAAAAAACAGCGCATAGTTGATGCCATGAGCGAAATTCGTGTGGCGCTGTTTATGTCTACATTGACCATTATGGTGGCGTTTATCCCACTTGCATTTATCACCGGCATGATGGGGCCGTACATGGCACCGATGGCATTTAATGTGCCGGTTAGTGTGATGGTTTCAACCATAGTGGCATTTTTTGTTACGCCTTGGTTGGCAATGAAACTACTTAAAGCGCCAGTCGATGACAGCGTACAACTCGATGCCAATCAGCATGGCTTATATGAGCGCATATTATCACCATTACTTGAGTCTAAAGGCCGCGCCAAACTCGTTTTATGGACCACATTAGCCTTGTTTGTCGCCAGTGCCATGTTACCCGTAATGCGTGCAGTGCCTTTAAAGCTATTACCGTTTGATAATAAAAACGAGTTACAAGTTTTAATTGATATGCCAGAAGGTACAAGCCTGGAGCAAACCGCCGCTTTCACTCGACAAGTACAAACCATCACTTGGCAACTAAATGAAGTAAGCGAGGCGGCAGCCTACGTTGGTCAGCCATCAAGCATGGACTTTAATGGTATGGTGCGTGGGTATTATCGACGTGAAGCAGCGAACCTTGCTGAGCTCAGAGTATTATTGCTCGATAAGACTGAGCGTGATCATCAATCTCATGGCGTGGTCATGCGCTTGCGAGCAGCATTAGCGCCACTGGCAACCGATGGCATTGTAATTAAAGTGGTTGAAGTGCCACCGGGTCCGCCTGTTTTAAGTACCTTAGTGGCTGAAGTTTACAGTGAGCCATTTGTTGATACAGACACGCACTATCAAGCAGCCCTTGCTGTTGCTGCAAGGTTAAAACAAGAGCCGCATGTGGTTGAAGTTGATACCAGTATTGCTGCCAATGCACCCTTACAGCGTTTTGTTACCGATAAAAGTAAAGCGTCATTGTCGGCGGTGTCTACGCAAGATATTGCCCAGACCTTAGCCATTGCCTCACATGGGAAAAATGTTGGGGTGTTATATGTTAGCGGCGAAACAGACCCTGTCGATATTAAACTGCAACTGCCTTATCAAGATCGTAACCAATTTGCTCAATTGCTGGCATTACAAGTTCGTGGTGATAGGGAGCTTGCAAAAACCAGTGATGAATTTGGGCTGCAAAGTGCACCACGTCCGCTGGTGGCGCTTTCTGAGTTAGGTGAATTTCAGCATCAAGATGTTGCCAAGCCAATTATGCGTAAAGATCAGCGTAATGTTGTGTATGTAATGGCTGAGCTAAATGGCCGTACACCCGCTGAAATTATTGCTGACGTCAATGCCGACTTAGGCATCAGCGCTGACGAATTTAGCCAAACTGATTGGCAAAGTAGGCACTTTTTCAACAATGGTGGTAGCCAAGCTTGGCAATTACCTGCAGGCACTGACGTGACCTTTAGTGGTGAAGGTGAATGGCGAATTACCATCGATGTATTCAGAGATATGGGGGTTGCCTTTGCGTTTGCGCTAACAGCAATTTTCATCATCTTACGCATTCAAACACACTCTGCCAGTTTGTCACTGATCATCATGTCGGCTATTCCATTAACCGTAATAGGGATCATGCCGGGCTTTTGGCTATTAAATCAATTTGGAGAGCGCAGCATTGCTGGTGCTCCAGAGCCGGTGTTATTCACTGCAACAGCCATGATTGGCATGATTGCACTTGCTGGTATTGTGGTTCGTAACTCACTTATTTTAGTTGAGTTTATTAATCAAGCTCGCGGCCAAGGTATGGCAATTAAACAGGCTTTAATCGCCGCAGGCACCGTGCGTATGCGCCCTGTGTTACTCACAGCGGGAACCACCTTATTAGGTAACTTGGTGATCACCCTAGATCCGGTATTTAGCGGTCTAGCGATCGCAATTATTTTTGGTATTGTGGCATCAACATTGTTCTCATTATTTGTTGTGCCACTGGTTTATTATTTAGTGTTTGCAAAGGATGCAGCCAAAGAGGAACAAGCTCATGCAGGGTAAATCAAAACTTATTGGTTCAATCATCGCGTTATCAGTGATTATTGTGGCGGTACTTTACATGGCGGGCAGTTTCTCTGATAAGCAAGCTGCAGGCATGAAAAACCCATCAGCAAATGATTACACTGGTCAGTTAGTGACAGTGATACTGGCAGATATTGCGCGTGATGAAGTTGTACCGGGCACCGTGATTGCAAAACAAAATACGCAAATCTCTTCTCGTGTAATGGCACAAGTTGAGCGTTTAAATGTACGCGCTGGCGATACTGTAAAACAAGGTGACGTGCTAATTACCTTGCAGCAAGATGACTTTAAAGCAGGGCTGGCTCAAAGCGAAGCACAAATAAATGCGATTAATGCCTCGCTGACTCAAGCAGAGAAACAACTAAAGCGTATTAACGATTTATACAAGCAAGGTTTGGTATCTGTTAGCGAATACGACGATGCAAAAGCAAGGTTCGATAATTTAACGGCGAACTTAGCGATTGCTAAACAGCAGCAAACACAAGCGCAAGTTGCACTGAGTTTTACGCAAATTAAAGCGCCGATTTCAGGTGTTGTGGTTGAGCGTTTTGCAGAGCCTGGCGATACCGCAACTCCTGGCACGCCATTACTCGCACTGTATAACCCACAACAATTGCAATTAGCATTTAATGTCAGAGAACAACAAGCAATTAAGTTGAATGTTGGACAAACTCTAACGGTTAAACTACCTGCTTTATCTACGTCAATGCCTGCCACAGTGACAGAAATTGTGCCGGTTGCTGATAGTGCTGCGCGTAGTATGGAGATCCGTTTAGAAACAGATGCGCAAACTGGATTAATGCCAGGGCTTTATGCGCAATTACAATTACCGCTCGCTACTGAAAAAGGGGTGTTGATTAACTCAAGCTGGGTGTACCAATATGGCCAATTGAGTATGGTCTATTTACTTGAAAATAATCAGATAGTGCGTCGCTATGTGCGCCTTGGCGAAATGCTCGATGGCCAGCAGCACATCGTTTCAGGTTTAAACCCGGGTGATGTGCTGGCTGTTGAATTTAAAGCTAAATAAAGGTCGCTATTTCGTCTAGCGACTTTTTCACTAAGGCATGCTCAGGGATGGTTGCATCTGTGCCTGGGTAGCCTGCAATTAGCAGCATATAAGGGCGCTCATTATCTTTATCGCGGCCACAAATTTCGGTTAAAAAGCTCATTGGTTTTGGTGTATGCGTGAGGGTGGCAAGACCAGCTCTGTGTAGTGCTTGAATTAAAAAGCCTGTTGCTAGGCCAACAGATTCATGAACATAGTAATTGGTATTTTTGTCATCGGCAGAAATACCGCCTTTCTTTTGACTAAACACGGCAATTAGCCAAGGTGCATGCTCAAGGTAGGGCTTACTGGCATCGGTGCCAAGTGGTTTTAAGGCATCTAACCATTCTTCACCTGCGCGACCTTCATAAAATGAGCGCTCTAGTTTTTCAGCGGCTTCTCGAATTTGTTTTTTTACATCGCTGCTGTGTATTGCTACAAAGTGCCAAGGTTGATGGTTGGCGCCGCTCGGTGCAGTGCCAGCCGCTTTAATACAAGTTTCGATTATTTCTCTTGGCACTGGGCGGTCGCTAAAGCTACGAATACTGTGGCGACGCTGACTCACGGCTAAAAACTCTTCGGCGCGTTTTAACATCTCGTCATGAGGGTACTCAATAAAGTCATTAAGTGGCTGATTCTTGTGTTCTTGCATGGCTTTTCGCTTCTTGTGTGTTGATGATTTTAATTATGAATATGTTGGTTTCGACGGTACTCTTTTAATTCATTGCTTAACCAATCTTTTGCATTGATTAAGTTACCATTGCTGAGTTTAACTTTATAGGGCTTACCGCTCCATGAGCTTTTGCTCGCCAGATTTTCGATAAACTTTTCGGCAGTTTTTGCATAGCGGGTTGCTTTTCGATACTTCATAGCTAGGTGTTCGGCAGCATCTTGGCTTGAGTGCTCTGTGCCGTTGCGAATAAATACGGCATCACTCTTAGCGACAAAATCAATGAGGTGATTTATCTCTTGTTCTGGGGTCGCTGCATTACTGAATTGGCTAATGCTCAATAACATTAACGCGATAAACCAATATCCTTTCATTGTTATTTTCACTGTACTTTTTGCTCTATGGTCAAGGTTGCAATTATTGGATTATGATCTGAGCTTACAAGCTCAGGTACTATGGTTGTCTTTATTTTGACACCACGCACCCATACTTGGTCAAGTGCTAACCCAAATGCTTTGGTACGTTTATCATCTAAATAGATAGCTTCGTGCAAACCTAGCTGAGTCAATGTTTGCTGTAATAATGCTTGGCGCTCATCACTCCAAGTATTGAGATCACCGGCAAACACGATAGGCCCTTTGTGCGTTTGCATAATAGCAGCGGCATCGTCTAGCTGTTGTTTAAAGTCACTAACGCCAAAAGCAAAGTTAATGGCATGCAGGTTAATACTCAGTAATAACTGTTGATCTGGCAGCGCATATTCCACAATATTGGTGGCTTTTGGGCTACGTAGCCAAGGCTCTTTATGGGTGAGTGTACAATGCACAGTAGCTGGCCAGCGGCTGAGTGTCATAACTCCAGATTGCACGCCGCCACTCTTATACCCTTTAGCAAAGCGCCAATAGGGTTTGAGCTTTGTAAGCGAAGGTTCTTCGATAGCTTCTTGTAGTAACACAATATCAGCACCGGCATTTAGGTTTTGCAAATCTGTGAGTAAGCCATCTATTTGTGCTTTGTAGATATTCCAACTCAATAACTTGAACTGATAGGGCAAAATATAATGTTCAGCGTAAGTTTGCATACGACTTTGTGCTAACTGCTGTTGGCAATTAGCAAGGTTCACAGCGGTTTTGGTTATACCTTGTTGCTCATCAGAGCTAGGATCGCTTGAAAAGCTATACCAAGACAGCACACTCAAACACACAAGTAATAAAAATATACGCAGATATGCCGTCATAATGACCTTTAGTTACGTTCCTTGAGAGTTAGTCGTTGTTAGCCTCAGTTTAGTTCAAAGGCTAAATGTTAGAAACTGTAGTGTTTTCTACAATTTCTATACGCTTTCTTACCCAAAATGAGTACTCATATTCTTATACTTACTGAGCTTAACAACTCAGACAAAGGAACTACTCATGAAACAAATGGCCTGTATGCTGCTTGCCTTATCGGTGACAGCGTGTTCATCAGTCACCATAGTGCCAGAAAAAACAACCAATAAATTAGCCACTAAAGCTGATTACCAAGATAGCCGCCCATTCTTTTTGTGGGGCCTCGTTGGTGAAGAGCGCGTTGATGTAAAGGCTATTTGCCAAGATAAAAAAGTTGCCCAAATGCAATCGCAACAAACATTCGCTGATGGCGCATTAGGACTCGTTACACTCGGAATTTATGCTCCTCACACAGTAAAAGTATGGTGTGAGCAACAAGCACAGGAGCAACAATTATGAAAAGCCTACTAGCAACAACTGTGTTAGTGGCAACCTTAAGTGGTTGCACAAATATCTACTTTGATAATGGCAGTGCTGCACAAGCCAATAAAGCGCCTGCAACAGAGCAATGGCATCATAACTTTGCCGCGGCGCTTTACGAAGGTTCAGAGCCTGTCGACCTATCTGAGGAGTGCCCTGATTCCGAATGGCAAACCGTTCACACTTATAAGTCGTTCACCAATGGTTTAGCTGAAGCTGCAGTAAACCAAGTTGGGCCTATTTGGTACCCGAAAACAGTTGAAATAAGCTGCGCTCAAGTACCTTATAAGCCAGACTAGTTATTCATAACGCAGCGCATCAATTGGGTTTAAGCGTGCCGCTTTAATAGCGGGCGCTAAGCCAAACACAATACCAATCAATGAAGTAAAGCCAAATGACAGCATAATCGCCCAACCCGGTATGTAGGCATCTGGCATGCTCGGCACTAAGACTGAAATTAGTGCCGCAGCACCATAACCAATCGCTAAACCAATTAAACCACCAAACAGTGATAGCACCACCGCTTCAACTAAAAATTGCAACATTATAAAGCCTGGTGTTGCACCTAATGCTTTCAAGGTGCCAATCACACGCGTACGTTCTGTTACCGAAACCAGCATGATATTCATCACACCAATGCCACCAACTACCAGGCTGATACCCACTATCCCCGCGGTAATTGCGGTTGCACTTCCGGTAAATTTATCGATATTAGCACGGGCTTTTTCGGCGGTTTCAAATTCAAAGTCGTCATCTTCACCGTCTTTCAGTTTATGTAATTGACGTAAGATGCGGCGAATTTTAGCCAGTACTTGCGCTTCGTTAGCATCGTCTTTTAAACGAAACATCATTTGTACATTGGTATCAACACTGCCACCTTCTAGCGCGCTCATGGTACTTATCGGAATATTAATGTAATCGTCTTGGTCAAAACCTAATAAACTACCTTGTTTTTCAGCAACACCAATAATGCGAAACCACTCACCACCGAGTTTGATATATTCACCTACAGGGTTTTCTGGCAGGTTAAGCTTTTCGATAATTGAAGGGCCAATAAACGCCACTCTACGGCGTTTTGCATCATCTTCTGCGCGAATAAATCGGCCGAGTTCTGGGTAGGTGCGGTAAGCTTTTTGGTAGTCTTGCTCTGTGCCCATTACCCGTGAAGCATGGCTTTTATTGCCATACTCTGCTGCACCCGAAAAGCGCCAAGTAAACATAAGCGCAGTAAAGGTTTCAGCTTCTTTCACGCGTGCTTTTAGAGTTAGAAAGTCGCTGTAGGTTAACTTTGCTTGTTGCCCTACCATTTCTTTTTCTACGCTAGTGTAAGGCTTTATATTGGTGACATCTGGAGACATATCAGCAAGCTGATCATTAATTTGCTTGGTAAACCCTTGCATTACTGCTACCACGGTCACAACTGCAGCAACACCAATAATAATGCCCAAGCAGGTAAGGGCACTACGCATTGCATTGGCTTTAATTGCCATCAGTGCTGCTTTTGTGCCTTCCATTACAGCGATAGCAGATTTAAACATGTTGTCTTGCTCCTTCGCCTTTGCGGGTATCACTAACAACTTTGCCATCAACTAAACGAATAACACGTTGGCAGTGATCAGCAATATCTTGTTCGTGAGTAACCAAAATAATGGTGTGTCCTTCGTTATGAAGCTCATCAAACAGCGCCATGATTTCAGTGGTGGTTTTACTATCTAGGTTACCGGTAGGCTCATCACCAAGTAGAATATGGGGCTTAGTAACTAGTGCGCGAGCTATAGCGACACGTTGACGTTGACCACCAGAAAGTTGGCTTGAAAGGTGATTCACCTTATCGCCAAGACCAACCCGTTGTAATGATTCGAGCGCTTGTTGCTTTCGCTCTTTGGCTGAGATAAATCGATACACTAAGGGCTGCATAACATTTTCAAGGGCGGATGCTCTTGGTAATAAATTGAAACTTTGAAAAATAAAGCCAACACTTTCATTACGCTGATGAGCAAGCTCCGTTTCGGTCATGCGCTTTACGAGCTTATCTTTTAAATAGTAGTCACCACTGGTGGGAGTATCTAAGCAGCCAAGCAAGTTCATCAGGGTTGATTTACCTGAGCCGGAAGGGCCAATAATGGCAACATACTCATTTTGAGCAATTTCAATATTAATATCATCAAGGGCTTTGAAAACTTGTTCGCCCATTTTGTATTGTTTATTGATATTACTGAGTTTGATCACCACAGACATTAGCTAGCACCTTTTTCAGGGCTGTTTTTAACGGCTACCGTATCACCCTCTTTAAGTGAGCTAAGTGGTCTAGCTGGGCCGATAACAATACGATCTCCTTTTGCAACACCGCTGGTTAGTGCTTGTTCGATATCTGAAGAAATACCTACCGTAACAGCTGTTTTAGTTACTGTGTTATCTGCGTTAAGCTTCCAGACAAAGTAGCTATCATCCTCTTTTTGAATAGCTTCAATAGGCAGTTTTAAGCCGTTTTCGGCAATGCTTGTGGCGATTTCTGCGCGGCAGCTCATTCCGGCATAAAGCTGGCGGTCAGTGGCATCAAGCAGTACCTTGACTTTAAATGATAAGCCTTGTGAACCAGCTTGATTTTTTGCTGATGTGCCAATGTTTATGACTTTACCAGTAAAAGGTTGATTTGGGTAAGCGGCAGCATAGATATCTGCATGTTGGTCTAGTTTGATACCGGCAATATCGGTTTCATCCACTCGAAGTTCGGCTAATATTGCGCTGGGGTCAGCTACTAGCATCAAGTCTGAGCCAATAATGTTGGTTGTTCCCGCAATAACGGTTTCACCTTCTTTAATATTTACCGAAGCAAGTAGGCCACTCATTGGAGCGCGAAACACGCTTTTATTTAAACGGTCTTCAGCAATCAATAGTGATGCTTGGGCTTGGTTGTAAGCTTCACGTTTTGCTTCAATATCTATTTTTGCTAAATCGCGGGCATTTTGTAGGTTTTCATACACTTCTTGGCCAGCAAGGCCAACTTCATAAAGCTCTTTTTGGCGGCTTAATTGGCGCTCAATATTTTTTAATCGGGTTTCGCTATGTTTAATATCGATTTCGGTCGCACGAAGCACGGCTTTATTGCGGGCAACTTCAGATTCAAACGCGGTCGTATCTAAGCGCATAAGAATATCGCCTTCAGTGACACTTTCACCTTCTTCTACAAATACTTTAGCTACACGGCCAGTCACTTCTGAGCGCAGTTGCACTTGGGTGTTAAAAACTAGGTTACCAGAGGCTAAAATTGAATCGGCAATATTGCCTTGTTCAACTTCTGCAATATGCATTTCTGGTGCATCTTTATTGCCTGTGACTTGTTTTGAGATTAGTAAAGCGACAAATGCCGTAACAGCGAGGCCAATTATAATGGCTTTTTTCATCTTTCTTCCTTGGAAGTTAAGAGCGGCATATTGCCGCTCAAAGCAGAATTAAACGAGAGCGATTACAGTCCAAATACCGTAAATAACAATACTTGGTAAGGCTGCAAACAGTAGCGCCTTATTGAAAGTGAAATTAGTCCAGCTTTTTAAACCGATAGCTGCGATGAAAATACCCCAAATAGAAAAGATATTGAGACTTTCAAGTAAGGTGTAGAATGGGTGGCCAATTTCTAAACCAATTAAAAGTTGGTTAATCGAAGCATAGTTAAATAACGTCTGTGAGATTTGGTCGGTACTCGCAGTTAATACTAAGATGAGTAAACCTAGGCTTGAAATAATCATTGGCATCATAGTCCACACACCAAAGCCATACCACGCACCATAGCCATAATTAGCTTCTGGGTCTTGCTTAGATACAAATAGGTAGTAGCCTGCCATTAGAGCATTAATAACAGCCAAACCAATAATGCCACCAAACATAGCAAACCATACTTGCATATCTATGGTTTGCTCCATGCTTTGGCGAATCATTTTTTGTTCTGCAATGGTGGCATCAACACTGGCCGCTGCCACTTGTTGATCTATTAAAAACTGCGGGTCAGCCTTATTGTAAAAAGCAAACATGCTGGCAGCGAGAATGCCGGCAAGTAAAATAAAGGCAACAAAAGACCAACCTTTTGCTTCTTTTAAACCATTAAAGGCTTTGCTTGGGCTGATAAAAATATCAACCAAAGCAGTCATAACATTTGACGATTTCATTTTTTATTCCTTGTTTTATAACATTTGTTTTTAGGTACTAAAATATCCTGTTTAGTAACAAATTAGCAATCTATTTTGTAACTGTATGTTAACAGCTGTGATTGGTAAATCTGTGATATGGTTAAAGAGTTAATTTGAGTCGAATTTATTAGGAAAAGTAGGTCGTTATGGTGAATAACAATGATCGTTGTATTGATGAGTTGGTATTAGGGTTCTGGCGTTTGCTAGATTGGCAGATAACGCCCCAGCAATGCTTAAGTTTTTTAGAAAATGCAATTGAAATGGGGGTGTCACATACCGATCACGCTGACATTTACGGTGAATACGGTTGTGAAGCTGAATTTGGTAAAGCACTTAAACTAAAACCAAGTATTCGTGATGAAATCAAAATAATCACAAAGTGTGGTATCAAGCCTGCGTTTGCAAGCCTAGGGCTACAAGGCAAAGCAAATCATTATGATTCAAGTGCCGCGCATATTATTGCCTCGGCACAGCAGTCACTTAAAAACTTCAGCACTGATCGTTTAGATGTATTACTTATTCATCGCCCTGATTACTTGATGAACGCCGATGAAATGGCACAAGCATTTAATACCCTAAAAGCAAATGGTGATGTGCTTGACTTTGGTGTATCTAATTTTACCCCATCGCAACTTAGCTTGTTGCAGTCGCGTTTAGACTTTGAGCTTGTGACTAATCAAATTGAGTTTTCTCCGTACGAAATGAAAGCCCTTGATGATGGCAGCTTAGACCAATGCCAATTGCTTGATATCAAACCTATGCTTTGGTCTCCATTAGCTGGGGGTCGCTTATTCTCAAGTGAAGATGAAAAAGCGGTGCGTTTACGTGCAGTGTTGGAGCAGGTTGGGGCTGAAATTGGCGCCACAGCCATTGATCAGGTTGTTTATGCTTGGCTGTTAATGCACCCAAGTGCACCATCTGTGGTACTTGGTACGGGTAATATTGAGCGTGTTAAATCAGCTGTTGACGCTAAGCAGCTTACTATGAACCGCGAGCAATGGTATCGCATTTGGCAAGGCTCAACTGGTCATAGTGTACCATAAGTGTATTGATATAAATGAGAAAAGGGCCTTAACGGCCCTTCGTGTTGCAGCAAGTAACACATTCTTTATAAAGTGAAGTCAACCGCGTAAGCGACGTACACTTTTACATCTGAACCATCAATGTCGTTGTCTGAAAGACCGAAAGTAAAGCCGTCTTTCGACACTGAAACACCGTAGTCGATGATGTCATCATCACCAATGAAATCCCCTGAGTAATGACCTAGGTGAAGGGCCATTTCTGCACCGGTACTGCCAACTGGGAAACTGTAGTCAGCATTTAAATATAGAGAGTCACCAAAATCTGTACCGTCACCGCTTGCTGCTGATGTTGCTAGGACTGCTGCACCAAAGGTGAAGCTACCCATGCTAATGCTACCGTAGATTTCAGAGAAGTCTGCATCTGTGTAAGATGCTGCATCTGGGTATGCATAATAAATGTAGCCAACATCGTAGCTAAAGGTTTCATTGATTTCACCGCCAAAACCAGCATAAAGGTCTAGCTCGTAAGTCATGTCGTCAGCCCAGCTAGCATTCGACACCCAAGTACCCGCATAAAAGCCAGATTCACTTGCGTAGTCGATACCACCTTGGATTGCAGCATCACCGCCGCCTTGCTCTTGACCACGCCATAAGTAGTTTGAAGTTGCCGCAGCGTTTGCTGTGACTTCTGCATAGCTATATGTTGAGCTCAAAGTTAATAGCGCAAGGGCGCTTGCTGCGACCGTTTTTTTTAGTTTTAGCATGTTTCTGTATCCTGTTGTTATGTTGATTTTGTCCCATTTTCAGATTGCAGTCTGGTTATTATTTGAGGACATTTTCTATGTGTTGTCTGGATACGATATTGCACTGGTTGTGCCAAGTTAATTTCTAACGGGATATTTTATGCTTAAAGGCTTTAAAAACAGGCTTTTAAACTTGTTTAATTGTGAAAAGGATAGTTATTTGAATTGTTCATGCGCACATGTGTGGTGCAAAAAATAACCCGGTTGCACAATTGCGAAGCAACCGGGTTTTGCTTATTTGAGAGTAACTTAGCCGAAAATTGCACGCATTAGACTAATGGTTTCTTCAACACTGCGGCCTTTTTCAACTTCACTGATGATTGAATCGCGCTTAGCTTTGATATGTTCAGGGATATCATCACTTGCTAGTGCGCGGTCTACCAGTATCTCAGCTGATTCTTTGCCACGGCGTACGGTCTTTTTACCTGCTGAGCTCGTGGTACTCTTAGGTTTGTTTAACAACTTAATATAGTTTGAGTTATCAGCGGTACTTTTATCTGCATAATAAAAGAAGCTAGGCAATAGGGCTTTGATTTCAACCAGAGATTGTTCAAGCTCATTTGCTGCACTGGCCATTTTGAACCAAGGCATGTTATGTATTGCTTCGATAACATCTTGCCAGTAGCGCTCAAAATCACGGTTATTAAGCTTAGTAATACCTAATGCCGCACAAAGGGCATCAAGTTTACTATTTACGATTGGTGTAAACACGTCAGGTCGGCGCATCGCAAGCAAGCGAGTAGCAGGAGCAAGCGTTGGCTTTTCATCGCTGCCATTAAACGCCATGAAGTAAGCAACCATAAAATGCTGATAATGTTCTTGCGTTACTTCACCCTCAAGTGGAATGTGTGCAAGCGCCTCATCGAACGCACCTGGTAAATCACTCAACATTTGGTGGAAACCTTTCGCGTTCTTAGTAGAAGCAAACCATTCAACGTCGAAGTTATAGCTACTTGGATCAAGCGAGGCACTGTGTTTACCTGAAAACGCTAAACGGTCTTCTGGGATCATCTCTTTTAGGGATTGCGATTTAATTGCAGCAATGTACTTAGCTAAGCGTAGTTGCTCATCAAGGGCTACAAGCTCTTTATGCTGCTCGATGAAGCCTGCAATAACAGGCCATGGCGCAACCCTTAATGTTTTTAGCTGCAAAAAGCTGATTGCAGAAATTAATAAGTCATGAAGTTTTTTAAGAGTGGGTAATTGCTTATCTTCTAACAGATCGTAGTTAATGCGATCGCGGCTTGCACTTAATAGCTCATAGCACCAACCTAAAAAGTCTTGAGGGTGGTTTTCTACTTTGACTGCCATTAGGTTTAAGCTGATATCAGAGGCTTGCTTGAGGATATTTTGATAAATTTGACTTTCTTGCTCGCCAAGCGCCATTTTTGACGGTGAAATAAGCAGTTTCTTCATGCTTAATCGATACTCCAGTTTTGACCAAATTGGGTTGTTTAATTTTAGTACACAGGGTGCAAAAACAACAGGGTCGTGCATCATACCGAAGTAATGAAATGATGCAATCTTACTGATAATTTATAAGTAAGATTGCGACTGACGTGGTTTATTAATCATTGTCATCGAGTGTAAATAATTGCTCAACACTGAGTTCAAAGTGAGCAGCAATTTTTAACGCGATAATCACCGAGGGTATAAAGCGGCCTGTTTCAACTGTGCTAATGGTTTTACGTGATACTGCAATGGCATCAGCAAGTTCTTGCTGCGATAATCCCTTTTCTTTGCGGAATTTAGCGATATTATTTTGCACTTTTATACCTAGTCTCTACTTTGCCAAAGAATTGATACGCCATATATCAAACACATCAAGGCAAGGTAAAATGTGGCCATCATGCTATGAGATACATTTAAAGCAAGTTCATCAGACAATAAAAAAATAGCCCCCATGCTAAAAAGCAATCCAAGCACAACATGTTTATAAGCGATGGTATCAATCGTATTTAAAAATTCATCCTTATAAGTAAGGCGATAACCAAGTTTCCATGTAAATCCCCCTCTAATCACAAACATAAAGAAAGATCCTAAAAATGCGGCAACACCAATAAACAGTAAAAATACTGATGTTTGCTTGAGCATTGGGTAAACACTAATAATTAATAACGTGACTCCCATGAATATTGAAAACCATGCGTTATGACTCATAAACTTTTCTTCCGTTTTGATATCTTGCTTAGACATAATCGTTTCCTTTTATTTTAAACTCAAATGTAACCTACAGGTATCAATGTAACCCTAGGGTATCATACGGTCAAGATCTTTTTGTAACCTACAGGTATCAAAAAGTTTCAGCGCTGATTCATATTCTTGTACCTAAGCTTGTTTACAAACCTTTTTGTGTGTTGGGCAATGCATTTGCGCCTAACTCCCGCTATGATATGAACATTGTTTGCCCATTTTTAAGGATGATTATGAAAACCTTACTGAAAATTGTTGGTGTCATCTTCGTATTACTGATTGCATTGGTAGTCGCTGCACCATTTCTCATACCTACAGACGCGATATTTAATAAAGTATCGGAGCAAGTAGAACAAACCACAGGTCGAAGTCTGACTATTAATGGCGATAAAAAGCTGTCGGTATTTCCATCATTAAAACTCGAATTGAATGATGTGCACTTTGCCAATATGCAAACAGGCTCGCAAAAAGATATGGCAAGCATGCAGCAACTTGCTATCCGTATCCCGTGGATGTCGTTATTTGGCGGTGAGTTTAAGCTTGATAAATTTGTGATTAACGAACCAACGATTTTGTTAGAAACCGATAAAAATGGTAAAGCAAACTGGCAACTATTTGATGCGGTTGCTGAGCAACCACAGACCGAGCAGCAAAAGAGTTCTGGCGCTGTTAACTTACCAGATAACTTTGATATCGAACTTGGTGAAGTAGCAATCTACGGTGGTACTTTCACTTATCTAGATGGTAAAACCGGGGCAAAGCAACAGATAAGCGATTTAGAATTAGCAATCTTATTACCTTCTCTTCGTAAGACCTTAGAGTTAAAAGGCGGTATTACCTATATGGGTGAGCGCTTTGATTTAGATGTGACGCTAGATACACCTGTTAAAGCGATTGAAGGCGAAACCTTTAATGTCAGCACTGAGGTTGATTCACGCTTAGTCGATTTAAATTTTAAAGGTGCAATTGCAGAAATGGGTAATGACGTGCAAGGGCTTCTTTCTGTCAGTGGTGACTCAGTAAAAAATATTGCGAGTTGGCAAGGTGTTGAGCTTAATGCAAAAGAAAATGCGTTTAATGCCTTTAATGTAAAGGGTTCAATGCACCTAAAAGGACAGCAGTTTAAGCTTACTGAGCTACTTGCCACCCTCGATGAGCTGCAAATTAAAGGTAAAAGCGATATTAAGCTTGGTGAACGTTTAGCTGTGAATGCCGATATTGATTTGGGCATGCTTGATTTAAACCCTTACCTACCAGAGGGCGTAGCTAAAGAAGAGCAAGCAGAGCCTGCAGCAGATGCGCCAGCACAACCAATTGTTTGGGATGATACTGCAATTGATATGAGCGGCTTAAATGCACTTGATGCAAATGTAGTCGTGCGTTCAAGCGGCTTACAAGCAAATGATATTACCCTTGGTGAAAACCAGTTAACGGTGAACCTAAAAAATGCCGTGGCAAAAATCAGTCTAGATAAGTTTGTTGCTTATGAAGGCAATGGTAAAGGTGTCATCACCGTTAACGCCAAGCAAACACCTTATAAAATTAGTACTAACTTTTCTTTAGATAAAATCGATGCACAGCCATTACTAACTGATGCGGCTGGTTTCGATAAGTTAATGGGTAAAGGGTCTCTAAACTGGGATCTAACGACCACAGGTCAAAGCCAAAAGAGCTTTATCAATGCTTTAAATGGTAAGTTAGGCTTTGAGTTTGCTGATGGTGCGGCAAAAGGGGCCAACATTGCAGAGATGGTTCGTAAAGCAAAAGAGCTTATCAAAGGTAACTTGAGTGCAGTATCAGAAGGTTTAGATACAGGCTTTGATAACTCACAGCAAACAGACTTCTCGGCATTGCAGGGCAGTTTTGTATTCACTAACGGTGTTGGTGAAAATAAAGACCTATCCCTACTTAGCCCGCTAATTCGCATTACAGGCTCAGGTAAAGTTGATTTACCTATGACGAATGTAGACTATCGCTTGGTAACGGGGATTGTTGATTCAATCGAAGGGCAAGGCACGACCGATGACAGTACCGGCTTTAAAATTCCACTGCGTATCAAAGGTCCATTCCATGATGTTGGTTATAGCCTAGATGTCAGTGATGCGGCTAAAGAAGAAGTCAAAGAAAAAGCTAAAGATAAAATCAAAGACAAATTAAAAGGTCTATTTGGTAATTAATAAAAATTTAATTAAAGTCAAAAACAGGGCGCATTTGCGTCCTGTTTGTTTTATAATCAATAACAAACCAGCAAGCTGCTGTAATTCCTCAATGCAAGCATTGCGATTAATTCCAAATTAATTAAAAAATAACCTACCACTTCCTTGCCATTGCTGCTACAATTGCCCGCCCTTAAGAGACAACTTGCTTGTTTTTTGAGTGGAATTTAACCGAAATGTCTTGATTTTAAACAAAATTAAGGCGCGTTGTAATTTCTACACCGGAGGTCATTAACATGATCCAAATGCAAACTCAGCTGGACGTTGCTGATAACAGCGGCGCTCGCAAAGTGCAGTGTATTAAAGTCCTTGGCGGTTCGCACCGTCGCTATGCAGCGGTTGGCGATATCATCAAAGTTTCTGTAAAAGAAGCTATTCCTCGCGGTAAAGTGAAGAAAGGTGATGTTAAAAACGCGGTAGTTGTGCGTACTAAAAAAGGCGTTCGTCGTCCGGACGGTTCTTTGATCCGTTTCGATAGCAATGCGGCTGTTATCTTAAACGATAACTTACAGCCAATTGGTACTCGTATCTTCGGCCCTGTGACTCGTGAACTTCGTACTGAAAAGTTCATGAAAATCGTTTCACTAGCACCAGAAGTACTATAAGGAGTCTATCATGGCAGCAAAAATCCGTCGTGATGACGAAGTAATCGTACTAGCAGGCAAAGACAAAGGTAAGCGCGGTAAAGTGCTTTCAGTTGTTGCTGAATCTGGTCGAGTATTTGTCGAAGGCATCAACTTAATCAAGAAGCACCAAAAGCCTGTTCCTCAGTTGAACCAAGCTGGCGGTATTGTTGAGAAAGAAGCGTCTATCGACGTATCAAACGTTGCGATCTACAACTCGGAAACGGGTAAAGCAGATCGTGTAGGTTTCAAGATTGAAGATGGTAAGAAATTACGTATCTTTAAATCTACTGGTAAAACTATCTAATAGTTGGAGTAGAATGATGGCGAAACTGCATGAAGTATATAAAGACAAAGTAGTTGCTGAGCTTCAAGAGAAGTTTGGTTTCAGCTCTGTCATGCAAGTCCCTCAGATCGAAAAGATCACATTAAACATGGGTGTGGGCGAAGCTCTAGCTGACAAGAAGATCCTAGATAACGCTGTTGCGGATCTAGAAGCAATCTCTGGTCAGAAACCTCTAATCACTAAAGCACGCAAATCAGTTGCTGGCTTCAAAGTGCGTGAAGGTTACCCAATTGGTTGTAAAGTAACCCTACGTGGCGAGCGTATGTGGGACTTTTTTGAGCGTTTGGTTTCAATCGCTATCCCACGTATCCGTGACTTCCGTGGTGTAAGTGCTAAGTCTTTTGATGGACGTGGTAACTACAGCATGGGCGTACGTGAGCAAATCATCTTCCCAGAAATCGATTATGATAAAGTAGACCGTGTTCGCGGTTTAGATATCACAATCACTACTTCTGCGAAAACAGATGATGAAGGCCGTGCGTTGTTAGAAGCGTTTAACTTCCCATTCAAGAAATAAGGGTAGGGTTATGGCAAAGAATTCTATGAAAGCGCGCGAAGCAAAGCGTGCGAAATTAGTTGCTCAGTTCGCTGAAAAGCGTGCGGCACTAAAAGCTATCATCAGTGATGTTAATACATCTGACGATGATCGTTGGGACGCGGTATTAAAGCTACAAGCTTTACCACGTGATTCTAGCTCTTCACGTCAACGTAATCGTTGTAACGTTACGGGCCGCCCACATGGTTACCTTCGCAAATTCGGCATGAGCCGTATTAAAGTTCGCGAAGCAGCTATGCGCGGTGAAATTCCTGGCCTTAAAAAGGCTAGCTGGTAATAGTATCACGGGAGTAAGACTATGAGCTTGCAAGATCCTATTGCGGATTTGTTTACACGTATCCGTAACGGTCAGTCAGCGAAGAAAGTATCAGTAACGATGCCAACTTCAAAACTGAAAGTAGCAGTAGCTAAAGTATTAAAAGATGAAGGTTATATCGCAGATTACGCTGTAAGCGGTGAAGCGAAGCCTGAGCTTTCTATCGATTTAAAATATTTCGAAGGCAAAGCTGTTATTGAAAACATCCAGCGTGTTAGCCGCCCTGGTCTACGTATCTATAAGAAACGTGACGAATTACCAAAGGTAATGGGTGGTCTTGGTATCGCTATCGTATCAACTTCTAAAGGCCTAATGACAGACCGCGCAGCACGTAGTGCCGGCGTTGGTGGTGAGATCATTGGCTTTGTAGCTTAATCGGAGGGGAACTATGTCTCGCATAGCAAAGGCACCAATCAATGTTCCTGCCGGTGTAGAAGTTACATTAAAAGGCCAGGACATCACAGTTAAAGGCAAAAACGGTGAATTAACTCGTACAATCAACGACGCTGTTGAAGTACAAGTTAACGACAACGTTATTACAACTTTACCTCGTGAAGGCGTAGCTAATGCATGGGCACAAGCAGGTACTGCTCGCGCTCTAATCAACAACATGGTTGTTGGTACGCATGAAGGTTACGAGAAGAAACTTCAGTTAGTAGGTGTTGGTTACCGTGCAGCAGCTAAGGGCAAAGTATTAGACTTAACTCTTGGTTTCTCACACCCAGTGAATTTCGAAGTACCAGAAGGTATTACGATTGAAACACCAAGCCAAACAGAAGTTCTAGTTAAGGGCGTAGACAAGCAGTTAGTTGGTCAAACAGCTGCTAACATCCGTGCATACCGTAAACCTGAGCCTTATAAAGGTAAAGGTGTTCGTTACGCGGACGAGAATGTACGCCGTAAAGAGGCTAAGAAGAAGTAAGGTAAGACGATGGATAAAAAAACAGCTCGTCTACGTCGTGCTAAGCGCACTCGTAGAAATTACATTGAACAAGGCACAACGCGTCTTGTTATCCACCGCACGCCACGTCACATTTACGCTCAAGTAGTTACTGCTGAGGGTACTGTACTGGCTGCTGCTTCTACTGTTGAAAAAGCAATTAGCGAAACAGTTAAAGGCACAGGTAACGTTGCAGCTGCTCAAGCAGTTGGTAAAGCGGTTGCTGAACGTGCAGCTGACAAAGGCATCGAAAAGATTGCTTTTGATCGCAGTGGCTTTAAATATCACGGCCGTGTGAAGGCGCTTGCTGATGCAGCGCGTGAAGCCGGTCTGCAATTCTAGGAGTAGACAATGGCTAACGTAGAAGCAAAGCAACAACAGCCTGATTTGGCTGAAAAGCTAATCGCGGTAAACCGTGTGTCTAAAGTGGTTAAAGGTGGTCGTATCTTTAGCTTCACTGCACTAACAGTAGTTGGTGACGGCGCAGGTAAAGTAGGTTTTGGTTATGGTAAAGCACGTGAAGTTCCAGCTGCTATTCAAAAAGCAATGGAAAAAGCACGTCGCAACATGATCAGTGTAGACCTTAACGGTAACACGCTACAGCACCCAATCAAGGGTCGCCACGCGGGTTCTAAAGTATACATGCAGCCTGCTTCTGAAGGTACAGGTATCATCGCCGGTGGTGCGATGCGTGCAGTACTAGAAGTAACTGGTGTACAGAACGTATTGTCAAAAGCATACGGTTCAACTAACCCGATCAACATCGTTCGTGCAACGATTGCTGCTCTAGAGAACATGAACTCTCCAGAGTCAATCGCTGCTAAACGTGGTCTTAGCGTTGACGAAATCACGGGGTAAACCATGGCTAATAAAACTGTAAAAGTAACACAAGTAAAGAGCTCTATCGGTCGTTTACCGAAGCATAAAGCTACATTACGCGGTCTTGGTCTACGTCGTATCAATCACACTGTTGAGTTAGAAGACACAGCATGTGTGCGTGGTATGATTAACCAAGTTTCTTACATGGTAAAGGTTGAGGGTTAATTCGATGCATTTGAATACACTTTCACCTGCTGCTGGTGCAAAAACTGAAAAGAAACGTCTAGGTCGTGGTATTGGTTCTGGTCTTGGTAAGACTGGTGGCCGTGGTCATAAAGGCCAAAAATCACGTTCTGGCGGTAAAGTACGCGTTGGTTTCGAAGGCGGTCAAATGCCTATGCAACGTCGTCTACCTAAATTTGGTTTCACTTCACGTAAATCATTAGTATCTACTGAAGTTAACCTTTTTGAAATCGCTAAAGTTGAAGGCGATGTAGTAGACGTAAACGCGTTACAAGCAGCTGGTCTAGTTAAAAAGAACATCCAGTTCGTTAAAGTAGTTAAATCTGGCGAAGTTTCACGCGCAGTTACCGTTAAAGGTCTTAAAGTGACTAAAGGTGCTCGCGAAGCTATCGAAGCTGCCGGAGGCAAGGTAGAAGACTAAGGAAGTACTAATGGCTAAACCAGGTCAAGATATGAAAAGTGCACAAAGTGGGCTTTCGGAATTGAAGCGTCGATTACTATTTGTATTAGGTGCTATCATTATTTACCGTCTAGGTTCATTCGTGCCGATCCCTGGGATTGACGCCGCTGTACTTGCCGATTTCTTCGAGCAACAAAAGGGCACCATTGTTGAAATGTTTAACATGTTCAGCGGTGGTGCGCTTGAGCGCGCTTCAGTGTTAGCACTGGGTATTATGCCGTACATCTCGGCTTCGATTATTACGCAACTATTAACGCATATGTATCCGCCGTTTATAGAGCTTAAGAAAGAAGGTGAGCAAGGGCGTAAGAAAATTAGCCAGTACACACGCTACGGCACGCTTGTGCTTGCTACAATCCAATCAATCGGTATTGCTACTAGCTTACCGGGCATGATGGACGGGTTAGTTGTTAACCCAGGTATCGGTTTCTACTTCACTGCTGTAGTGAGTTTAGTAACTGGTACTATGTTCCTAATGTGGTTGGGCGAACAAATTACAGAGCGTGGTATCGGTAACGGTATCTCAGTTCTGATTTTTGTTGGTATTGTAGCTAACCTGCCGTCTGCTATTGGTTCGACAGCCGAAATGGCGCGCCAAGGTGATCTGAATGTACTTGTACTGTTATTGATTGCTGTAATCGTATTCGCTGTTACTTACCTAGTTGTATTCTTTGAACGTGGCCAACGTCGTATCGTCGTTAACTACGCAAAGCGTCAACAAGGTCGTCAGGTATTTGCTGCTCAAAGCACGCACTTACCACTGAAAGTAAACATGGCGGGTGTTATTCCACCAATCTTTGCTAGCAGTATAATTCTGTTCCCTGGTACAATTGCAAGCTGGTTCGGCCAGGGTGAAGGTCCGGTCGCTGATGTGCTACAAGCAATCGCTACAACGTTGACTCCAGGTCAACCTTTATATGCGATGGTTTTAGCTGCGGCTATTATCTTCTTCTGCTTTTTCTACACCGCGTTGGTATTTAACCCGCGTGAAACAGCAGATAACCTGAAAAAATCTGGCGCATTTATCCCAGGTATTCGTCCAGGTGAGCAGACATCTAAATACATTGATAAAGTGATGACACGCCTGACATTGGCAGGTGCTTTGTATATAACCTTTATCTGTCTGGTGCCCGAATTCATGACTATGGCATGGCAAACGCCATTCTATTTCGGCGGTACATCAATTTTGATTATCGTTGTTGTAATCATGGACTTTATGGCACAAGTACAGACGCATCTGATGTCACATCAGTATGATTCTGTGCTGAAAAAAGCAAACCTTAAAGGCTACGGTCGATAAGGTCATTTTACGGAGTTGAGCAATGAAAGTACGTGCTTCCGTTAAGAAAATATGCCGTAACTGTAAAGTTATTAAACGTGCTGGTGTAGTACGCGTAATTTGCAGTGAGCCTAAGCACAAGCAAAGGCAAGGCTAATTAAACAGTCGTGCAGGCTGAGTTATTTACTCGGCCTGTGTTTTTAGTTGTGATTTGGTCTTCGTTTGAGTATCCTTACGGGCTTTTCAAACAGATGATTACCAAATTCAAATATAGGAGATGTGTTAGTGGCCCGTATCGCTGGCATTAACGTCCCTGATCATAAACACGCAGTTATCGGTTTAACTGCTATTTATGGCATAGGTAAGACTCGCTCTAAGGCTATCTTAGCAGCGACTGGTATCGCCGAGACCACAAAAATCGGTGAACTTTCAGACGAAACACTTGACGTATTGCGTGAAGCAGTTGGCAAGTACACTGTAGAAGGTGACCTTCGTCGTGAAGTTACATTAAATATCAAGCGCCTTATGGACCTTGGTTGTTTCCGTGGCCTACGTCACCGTCGTTCGTTACCACTACGTGGTCAACGTACTAAGACTAACGCGCGTACTCGTAAGGGTCCTCGCAAGCCTATCAAGAAATAAGGTGGGGTAGATTATGGCTAAAGCACCAATTCGTCGTAAGAAGGTTAAAAAGCAAGTTGCTGATGGTATGGCTCACGTTCATGCTTCTTTCAACAACACTATTGTAACAATTACCGACCGTCAAGGTAATGCACTATCTTGGGCAACAGCAGGTGGTTCAGGTTTCCGTGGTTCACGTAAATCTACTCCATTCGCGGCTCAGGTTGCTGCAGAGCGTGCAGGTACTGCTGCTCAAGAATACGGTTTAAAAAATCTAGAAGTTTTCATCAAAGGTCCAGGTCCAGGTCGTGAATCTGCTGTACGTGCTTTGAATGCTGCTGGTTACCGTATCACCAACATCACTGACGTGACGCCAATCCCTCATAATGGTTGTCGTCCACCGAAGAAACGTCGCGTTTAACAATAGGTTAGGAGAAATAACATGGCAAGATATTTGGGCCCTAAGCTCAAGCTGAGTCGTCGTGAAGGTACTGACCTGTTCCTTAAGAGCGGCGTAAGAGCTATCGACTCTAAGTGTAAACTTGAGACTGCACCTGGTCAGCACGGCGCTCGTAAAGGTCGCTTATCTGATTACGGTTTACAGCTACGTGAAAAGCAAAAAGTACGTCGTATCTACGGTGTATTAGAAAAGCAATTCCGTAACTACTACAAAGAAGCTGCTCGCCTTAAAGGTAATACAGGTGAAAACTTGTTACAGCTTTTAGAGCAACGTTTAGACAATGTTGTATATCGCATGGGTTTTGCTAGCACACGCGCTGAAGCACGTCAGTTAGTAAGCCACAAAGCGATTTTAGTTAATGGTCGTGTTGTGAACATTCCTTCATACGTAATTACTCCAGAAGATACTGTTGTAATTCGTGAGAAGTCAAAAACACAAGCACGTATCATCGCTGCTCTAGAGTTGGCTGAGCAACGTGAAAAGCCGACTTGGGTTGAAGTTGACGGTAAGAAAATGGAAGGTAGCTTCAAGCGCCTACCTGAGCGTTCAGATCTGTCTGCGGACATTAACGAACAACTAATCGTCGAACTTTACTCTAAGTAAAGTTAAGAGTTAAGAGAGGATAAAATGCAGGGTTCTGTTACCGAATTCCTAAAACCAAGGTTAGTCGATATCGACGCTATCAACCCAACGCGTTCTAAAGTAGTTTTAGAACCATTAGAGCGTGGCTTTGGTCACACTTTGGGTAATGCCTTACGCCGTATACTGTTATCATCTATGCCTGGATGTGCAGTAACTGAAGTAGAAATCGACGGTGTATTGCATGAGTACAGCGCGAAAGAGGGCGTACAAGAAGACATCATTGAAATTCTGTTAAACCTTAAAGGTCTAGCAGTAACTTTAGAAGGCAAAGATGAAGTTTTTCTGACCCTGACTAAATCTGGTGTAGGCCCTGTGACTGCGGCTGATATTCAGCACGATGGTGATGTAACTATCGCCAACCCAGATCACGTTATCTGTCACCTTACGACAGATAGCAGCGAGATCAGCATGCGTATTCGTGTTGAGCGCGGTCGCGGTTATGTGCCGGCATCTAGTCGTTTATCCTCTGATGACGATGAGCGTCCAATTGGTCGTCTGCTGCTTGATGCATCATTCAGCCCAGTTGAACGTATTGCGTACTCGGTTGAATCAGCCCGTGTTGAGCAACGTACAGACTTAGACAAGTTAATCATTGATATGGAAACAAACGGCACTCTAGATCCTGAAGAAGCGATCCGCCGTGCGTCTACTATCTTAGCTGAGCAATTAGATGCATTCGTAGATTTACGTGATGTAACTGAGCCAGAAGAGAAAGAAGAGAAGCCAGAATTCGATCCTATTCTGCTTCGTCCAGTTGATGATCTTGAGCTAACAGTACGTTCAGCAAACTGTTTGAAAGCCGAGCAAATTCAATATATCGGTGATTTAGTTCAGCGCACTGAAGTTGAGCTTCTTAAAACGCCTAACTTAGGTAAGAAGTCTCTAACTGAAATTAAAGACGTGCTAGCTTCACGTGGTCTTTCTCTAGGTATGCGCCTAGAAAATTGGCCGCCTGCAAGCCTAGCTGAATAATCTAAATCACTATATTAGTTTAGTTAGAAGGATAGGGTCATGCGCCATCGTAAGAGTGGTCGTCAATTAAACCGTAACAGCAGCCATCGCAAAGCGATGTTCAGCAACATGGCTGGTTCTTTGGTGAAACATGAAATCATCAAAACAACTTTGCCTAAAGCTAAAGAGTTGCGCCGTGTAATTGAACCTTTAATCACACTGGCTAAGACTGACAGTGTAGCAAACCGCCGTTTAGCGTTTGCTCGCACGCGTGATAATGAAGTAGTTGGTAAATTATTCAGCGAAATCGGTCCACGTAATACAGACCGTCCTGGTGGTTACACTCGTATTCTTAAGTGTGGCTTCCGTGCTGGTGATAATGCACCAATGGCTTATATTGAACTAGTTGGTCGCCCAGCGACAAACGAAGAAGTTCAAGAAGACGCGCAGTCTGCAGAGTAAGTCGTAAAGACACCAAAAAGCCGAGCTTATGCTCGGCTTTTTACTTTCTAAAATTCACTACTAAAAATTCACTCTCAATAATACAGCTCTATCAACCCTAAACATTACCATGCAATCTTGAAGCACCTAGCACCTAGCACCCAGCACCTAGCAATTAAGATCACATATAAAGATCAATTCGCGTTCTTTTATAGTTAAAATCACCTTCTATACAACTTAAATACAAGCTCATTTATAAAAAACACTGCCTAAATAGCCATAATACGAGTAATTTAGTGCTATTTTTACCCGTTTCGTTCGTATTTTGCGCGAACAGTCATTTTTTTCATAAAAACTTCAAAAAACAGTTGATCTCAATTCGGATCTCCCT
>NZ_JACSOG010000013.1:0-142545 GCF_014349195.1 Pseudoalteromonas sp. BZK2
GCGGATACTTTAGCATAAATAGTTAAAATTAAATATTTACCTGTACAGACTCGACTCCATCCACACGCGCATTTAATACTTTACCTGATTTTTTATTTTTTACACGTACTAATTCGTCTAACGTGCCATCTTCTAGCGCAATTCCGGTGGTTTTGATCCTTAAGCCCCGTAACGAAGCATAGATAGTTACGTTATCGCCTTTGCAAACCATGCAAACTTGGCTCATAACAATAGGTGTACCACCGCGTAAATTTCGCTTACTGCGACTGCCAATAAGTATAGACTCATCTTGAACGTATTGCGTTCTAACAAATTGCTTAGGTTTCATTTCTAGGCGTAAATGTTCGGCACGAATAACTTCACCTCGAGTAAGACTCGTTGTAACAACAACGACTGGCTCAAGTTCTATAATTCTAACGTGAACGTATTGGGTCCAACTATTTATGTCTTGGCACTTAAGTTGTACCGTGACCTGCCGATTAAAAGGAGGCTCTGTTGGTAACTCTTTGTTTAATGGCGACTCACATAACCTATCAGGAATGCGACTATCCAGAGGCAAAGCGCTTATCTGTGGTGTTGTGTTCAAGTCAGGCATGTGTTCACTCACAAAATCAACAGCGATCTGTTGAAGTTGCTCGTTGTTATAGACTTCTGCTTGTAGTTGTGTTGCAAACAACAGGCTAGAAAGAAAATAAAAAACACTGTATCTTCGGCTTTTTTTTAACAAACTCATATTGTTTCGACTATGCTTATTGTTGAAAACAAGGTATAAATATTTTGCGTCAAAAAACAGACGCTTCGTAACCTTATGTAGCTTTAACACAAAGAAGGCAATTATTGTTCCAGCTCTGATTGTTTATCTTTAGGAGATTGAAATGGCAGGCATTTTAGACTCAGTTAACCAGCGAACTCAGTTGGTTGGGCAAAACCGCCTTGAATTACTATTATTCAAACTCAGAGGGCGTCAGCGCTTTGGTATTAACGTGTTTAAAGTAAGAGAGGTTTTGCAATGCCCGCCACTTACGAACATGCCAAAATCAAATGCCTATATTCGCGGTGTTGCGCATATTCGTGGACAAACTATTTCTGTTATTGACTTATCAATGGCTGTCGGTGGTCCTGCAATTGAAAACATAAAAGACAGCTTTATCATCATTGCCGAATACAACCGTTCAGTACAAGGGTTTTTGGTTGGTGGTGTAGAACGTATCGTAAATATGAACTGGGAAAAAATAATGCCACCACCTTCGGGAGCTGGACGTTATTCTTACCTAACAGCAGTCACAGAAATAGAAAACGAACTGGTTGAGATTTTGGATGTTGAAAAGATCCTAAATGAAATCTGCCCAGTGAACACTGAAGTTAGCGCAGATGTTGTTGGTGAAGGTGAGTTCCAGAAAGATTTAGGTGAAAGAATCGTCTTTATTGCTGATGACTCTGCTGTCGCGAGAAATCAAGTAAAACGAGCGCTTGAGCCACTTGGTGTACAAACTGAGCTTGCTAAAAATGGCAAAGAGGCCTTACTAAGACTAAGAGAAATAGCTCAACTTGATTGCCAGAACGATATTACTGAGCGAGTTGGCTTATTAATTTCAGATGTTGAAATGCCAGAAATGGATGGCTATACCTTAACCGCCGAGATAAAGGCCGATCCAAAATTATCACCTTTGCATGTGATCTTACATACTTCTTTAAGTGGTGTATTCAACCAAGCAATGATTGAGAAAGTGGGAGCTGACGATTTTATTGCTAAATTTAACCCAGATGAACTAGCGACTGCTGTAAAAAAATGGGTTCATTGTGATTAATAGTTTATAGGTGGTATTACTTTGGAAAATAAGCATTTACAACAAAGCGAATACGATCAATTTCGCTCTTTTTTAGAGCAACAATGCGGCATTGTGCTTGGCGATAATAAACTTTATTTAGTTAAAAGCCGTCTCGCTCCACTTATGGCGCGTTTTAATGTCGAGTCTTTATCGCAGTTGGTAAGTAAAACACTGAGTCCTCATGAGAGGCAGCTTCGTGCCGCTGTGGTTGATGCAATGACAACCAATGAAACGCTTTGGTTTCGTGACCAGTATCCGTTTGAGTTATTGAAAACGAAATTATTTCCTGAGCTTAAAGATGTGCGTAGACCATTAAAAATATGGTCAGCGGCAAGTTCATCAGGACAAGAGCCGTATTCAATTGCCATGTCGGTTGCCGAGTTTCAGTCAAAAAACCCAGGTGTATTAAAGATGGGGGCGCAAATAATCGGCACTGATATCTCTAATACCATGCTTGATATGTGCAAAAACGCTGAGTATGACTCGCTAGCGCTTGCGCGTGGTTTGTCGATGGAACGCCGTCAAAAGTTCTTTAAAGACAGCGGCAATGGAATGGCTCAAGTCATTGACCCTATACGTAAAATGGTCAGCTTTAGACACCTTAACTTACTGGATTCATACGCTTTAATGGGCAAGTTTGACATTATATTTTGCCGTAACGTGCTCATTTACTTCTCACCAGAGGTAAAAGCTAAAATTATCTCGCAATTTGCTCAAGCCCTAAACCCTAAAGGTTACCTCTTTTTAGGTGCGTCAGAATCAATGGCGGGCTTAAGTGATAGCTTTGAGATGGTTCGTTGTAATCCAGGCATCATCTACCAGAAAAAGTAAACCTTTCTTAGCAACCTAGCTCTTAGGTTGCTAAATTTATCTATTATTCAATATCTTACGTAAGTAAAATATCCCCTTCATTATTGGCTTAGCTTTTGCATTAATCACTCTAGAGTCAATTTTTTGGAGATGGTTATGGCTATCAGTTTTGATAAAGCATTTGGTGTTCACCCCCATGCAATGTTGATCCGTTCACAACGCGCTGAGTTATTAGCGACCAATATCGCTAATGCTGATACGCCGGGCTATAAAGCGAAAGACATTGATTTTGCCTCGGCATTAAAAGCGGCAAAAAGCAACCAACAAGGCGGCAATAGCATGGTAAGAACCGATGCTAAACATATTGCCGGAGGCAGTCGTTTTGTTGGCGGTGCAGAAATGTTTCGTACGCCAAATCAAGCAGATACAGGCGATGGTAACTCTGTAGATATACAAGTGGAACGAAACTTGTATGTACAGAACTCATTAGAGTATCAGGCAAGCCTGCAATTTATGAGTAGTAAAATTAAAGGCCTTAAAAAAGCCCTCGGTAGTCAAGGAGCTTAATCATGAGTTTATATAATGTTTTTGATATTTCAGGCACGGGTATGAGTGCACAAAATGTGCGCTTAAATACCACAGCGAGTAATATTTCGAATGCAAACACGATTAGCTCTAGCCAAGACCAGACATACCGAGCGCGCCATCCTGTTTTTGCTGCAGAGTTGACCAAAGCGTCAGCATCGCAAAGCAATCCTCAGGGCTCTTCTGTAGGCGTTAAAGTTTTAGGTATTGTAGAGAGCGATAAGCCGCTACAAATTGAATATAACCCGAATCACCCAAGTGCGGATGAAAATGGTTATATCTACAAACCTAACGTTAATGTTGTAGAAGAAATGGCAAATATGATTTCTGCCTCTCGCTCTTACCAAACAAATGTGCAAGTTGCTGATGCAGCTAAGCAAATGTTAAGTAAAACACTGTTGTTAGGACAACGGTAATCGAGGATAAGTTATGAGTAACGACATCAGCTCTGCATCATCATCCTATATGGATAGCTTGCGTTGGAATCAAAGCAATACGCAAACAACTGAGGAAGACAACAACACACTTTCTCAGGAAGATTTCTTTTCGTTGTTAACACAGCAGTTGTCGTTCCAGGATCCGAGTAACCCTGCTGATAATGATCAAATGATCGCGCAGATGACGAACTTTACTATGGCTGAAGGTATTTCAAACTTAAACGAGAAGTTTGACTCACTGACTGCATCAATGACATCAAATTCTGCGTTACAGGCTTCCACTTTGGTTGGTAAGCAAGCGTTATTAGAGTCTGACACCATTGACTTTGACGGTGAAAACCTTGCTAAAGGGTCGGTGGTTGCTGAGACAGCCGTTGAATCTTTAACGCTAAGAATAACAGATTCTTCAGGTCAGTTAGTACGAACCATTGAATTAGGTTCTCAGTCTGCGGGCGCACTGCGTTTTGAGTGGGATGGTAAAGATAACGATGGCAATGTGCTCCCTGAAGGCGAGTATGACATCAGTGCTGAAGGCTTTGTAAATGGAGACTACAGCAGTATGCCTATGGCGACCTTTAAGAATATTGAAAGTGTCAATATTAATGGCGCAAGCGGCATTATCGTAAATACAAAAGAGGGTGCGGTTAGGCTAACTGATATAGCTGAAATCGCATAAGTATAAAAGGTTTGGGTTAGCTTAGGCTAAGAGATAGGTTAGAGGTGAGTTATGAGCTTCAATATTGCATTAACAGGCTTAGCAGCCGCACAAAAAGATTTAGACGTAACAGCAAATAATATTGCTAACGTTAACACTACGGGCTTTAAAGAGTCTCGTGCAGAGTTCGCTGATGTATACGCATCATCAGTATTTAGTTCTGGTAAAACAAAAAATGGTGACGGTGTAAGAACAACAATGGTGGCACAACAATTCCACCAAGGTTCACTCTCTTTCACAAATAACTCACTTGATTTAGCAATTACTGGTGAAGGTTATTTCGCAATGGCGAATGACTTAGGTGCACAAGATTTTACTTACACGCGTGCTGGTGCGTTCAAACTTAATAAAGATAACTTTATTGTGGATGCGAGCGGTAATTACTTACAAGGTTTCCCTGTTGATGAAGCAACCGGTGACACAACCTCTGTAAGCTTAAGTACATCTTCTGCGCTACAAATTCCAGATGCATCAGGTTCACCACGTGCAACCACGAATGTCTATTCGTCATTTAACCTTGATTCACGTGCCTCTGCGCCAACTGTGACACCATTCGATCCAGAAACAAGTGCAACTTATAACAGCTCTACATCGACAACGGTGTATGACTCATTAGGTGAACCGCATATTCTACAGTTCTTCTTTGTGAAAACTGATTCTACAGTGACTGGTAATGAAAATGAGTGGGAAGTATACGCTACATTAGATGAAAAGCCATTTGATGCAACAGGTGTTGAGCAAACCACAACACCTTATACACCATTATCAACGTTTCAGTTTGATGCCAGTGGCTTACCACAAAGTACAGATGGTACAGCGAATACTGATACAACATTTAATCCATTAACGTTACCGAGTGGTTTAGGTGCTGCGACAGGCCTTTCTGATTTACTTTCGAATGGTGCAAGTTTCCCTGATGATGTGACTATTAACTGGCGTGATGAAGCGGCAACAGCAAATAAAGTTCCAACTCAATACGCAAGTAACTTTGAAGTAAAAGCATTAGAGCAAGATGGTGCGACTGTAGGTCGTCTATCAGGAATTGATATCGGTTCTGACGGTAAAATTGTTGCGTCATACAGTAATGGAGATACGTCGTTCCTAGGTCAAGTTGCTATGGTACGCTTCTCAAATTCACAGGGCTTGCAACAAGTTGGTGATACATCTTGGAAGAAGAGTTTAACGTCAGGTGAGCCGATTGCGGGTGAACCAGGTTCAGGTACTCTAGGTTCAATTAACTCATCAGCGCTTGAGCAATCAAACGTTAACTTAACCAATGAACTTGTTGACTTAATTAGTGCTCAGCGTAACTTCCAAGCAAATTCACGTGCGCTTGAGGTTAACTCAACACTACAACAAAACATCCTACAGATCCGTTAATCTTAACGGTTCTAAGCTTAATCCGACACGAAGGCTGCTTCCTCTATTGGCAGCCTTTTTTCATTCTTACTATTCATTTTTCTCTTCTATTTTAGCGTCAATTTTACTTTGGCACTTTTATTGCATTTCCTAATTATCGTATTTTTAGTGAGTCAATGTTATGGACAAAATGGTCTACATTGCCATGTCGGGTGCTAAGCAAAGTTTGCGAGGTCTTGAGCTCAAGGCCAACAATCTTGCTAATGCTAACACCACTGGCTTTAAAGCTGATTTTGCACAAGCTCGCTCTATGCAAGCCTTTGGTGAAGGTCTGCCATCTAGGGTGTTTGCAATGCAAGAACGCCCAGGATCTAATATGGAATCGGGTGGTTTTGTTGAAACTGGCCGTGAGCTTGATATCGCGATGAGCGACCGTGGTTGGTTGAGCGTACAAGATGCATCCGGCAATGAGGCGTACACCAAAACTGGCACATTAAACATTACTCCAGATGGCGCATTGATCACCAGCCATGGCCGTCAAGTAATTGGCGAAGGTGGTCCAATCATTTTGCCATTGCCTATTGAAAAAGTTGAGTTTAGTGAAGATGGCGCTATTCAGGTTCGCCCGCAAGGTGCGCCTGCTAACTTTTTGGAAGTGGTTGATCGCTTAAAAGTGATTGAGGCTGATAACACTCAGCTTGAAAAAGGCAATGACGGTTTATTTCGACCAAAAGAAGACATGTTGGTCAATGACCTTTGTGGCTTTTGTGACATTTCACCTAACGTAAAAGTATTGTCGGGAACGCTTGAAATGTCGAACGTAAACCCAGTGCATGAAATGGTCGATATGATCAGCAATCAACGCCAATTTGAATTACAAGTTAAATTGATGAAAACAGCCGAAGAGCTCGATGAGCGTCAAGATCAGCTGTTACGCATTGTTTAAGATGACTGAGAGGGTAGAGTTATGAATCCTGCATTATGGATCAGTAAAACCGGGCTTGACGCCCAGCAAACCGATATTTCGGTGATCTCAAATAATCTCGCGAATGCCAGCACGGTAGGCTACAAAAAAAGCCGCGCCGTATTTGAAGATTTACTATATCAAAACATTAACCAGCCAGGTGGCCGCTCATCGCAAGACACTGAAATGCCGTCAGGCTTAATGCTTGGTGCCGGTGCCAAAGTGGTTGCTAACCAAAAGAACTTTTCACAAGGTAATATGCTTACCACTGAAAATTCATTGGACTGGATGAT
The DNA here is from genome assembly GCF_014349195.1 of Pseudoalteromonas sp. BZK2. NCBI lineage: Bacteria > Pseudomonadati > Pseudomonadota > Gammaproteobacteria > Alteromonadales > Pseudoalteromonadaceae > Pseudoalteromonas > Pseudoalteromonas sp. BZK2. Next base: position 6,993 of record NZ_JACSOG010000013.1, read on the forward strand.
CTCAGGCCCAGGTTTTTTTGAAGTGCAATTACCAGATGGCAATATTGCCTATTCACGTAATGGTCAATTCACGACTGACGAAGATGGTCGCATTGTAACTTCCGGCGCGGGTTTTCCATTACAGCCAGAAATGAACGTACCAGACGATGCACAATCAATTACTGTTTCACAAGACGGTGAAGTATCAGTGCGTATTTCAGGTCAAGCAGAGAACGTGGTCATCGGTCAGCTCACCATTAGTGATTTTATTAATCCATCGGGTCTTGAGCCTATGGGGCAAAACTTATACACAGAAACCGCTGTGAGTGGCGCACCTGTGCAAGGTAATCCTGGTATCGATGGTTTAGGCACTGTGGTTCAAGGTTCCCTTGAAACCTCTAACGTGAATGTAACGGAAGAGCTTGTTAACTTGATTGAAACGCAACGAATTTATGAAATGAATTCAAAAGTGATTTCAGCTGTTGATGAAATGCTTAGTTACATCAATCAGCAACTTTAATGGGTAGGAGGCAGCATGCGTAATATTATCTTAGTCACATCAGCAGCATTGATGCTGGGTGGTTGTATGACAACGCAAAATCATCATGTGGTTCAGGATGACCCTTACTATGCGCCTATGTATCCGGAACCAAGTACTGAACAAGTGGTACCAACAGGTTCGTTGTTTGATAGTTATTCGGCAAATGACTTGTACTCAGATAAAAAGGCATTACGCGCCGGCGATATCATCACTGTTAAATTGCAAGAGTCTACCCAAGCAACTAAAGCGGCAAAAACTGAAACCGACAAAGAAACAGATGCTAGTTTAGACCCTGTTATTGGGCTTGGCGGAAACCCGGTTAACATTGGTGGCGACAGCATTCAGTTTGGTATTGGCTCAGGGGCATCGTTTAAAGGCGATTCAAAGTCTAACCAATCAAATAGCTTATTTGGTGATATTTCTGTCAATGTGATGCGTGTTTTACCGAATGGGAACTTGGTTATTCGTGGTGAAAAATGGCTCACTTTGAATACTGGTGAAGAATTTATTCGCCTAGAAGGTTTAGTTCGTCCTGAAGATGTGCAAGCAGATAACACGGTAACTTCCAATCGTATTGCTAATGCGCGAATTCAATACTCAGGTAAAGGGCAAATTCAAGAAACGCAAAGTGCAGGTTGGCTGTCTCGTTTCTTTAGTAGTTCGCTTTTCCCATTTTAGAGGAATAAAGTCATGAATGGGTTTAAATACATCATCGCTCTTTGCTTAATTAGCCTGCAGTTTTCTGCACAGGCTGAGCGAGTCAAAGATGTATCTATGGTTGAGGGCGTACGCTCTAACCAATTAGTGGGGTATGGTTTGGTTGTCGGTTTGCCTGGCACAGGTGAACAAAGCCGATTTACTCAACAAAGCTTTAAAGCCATGTTAAATGGTTTTGGTATCACCTTACCAGATAGCTTAAAACCTAAAATCAAAAATGTTGCCGCTGTGGCTGTGCATGCAGAGTTACCGGCATTTAGAAAACCGGGTCAAACCATTGATATTACGGTTTCGTCTATTGGTAGTGCGGGTAGTTTACGTGGTGGTACCTTATTACAAACCTTTTTAAAAGGGGTTGATGGCAATACCTATGCGATTGCACAAGGCAGCTTAGTTGTTGGTGGTCTAGGTGCGGAAGGGGCTGATGGTAGCCGTGTAATTATTAATACACCCACTGTTGGTCGTATTCCAAACGGTGCCATTGTAGAGCGTGCTATTAAGAGCCCGTTTATGCAAGGTGACTATATTACCTTTAATTTAAATCGCCCAGATTTCACAACAGCAAAACGCCTAGAGCAAACGATTAATGATTTGGTGGGGCCTGACAGTGCTCAGGCAATTGATGCAGCGTCAGTGCGAGTGTTAGCACCGCGAGATGCATCTCAACGTGTTGCGTATTTATCTACCCTTGAAAACTTAGAGTTTAAGCCTGCAGACACAGCAGCAAAAATTATTGTTAACTCCCGCACAGGTACAATTGTGATTGGCAAAAATGTGAAGCTACAGCCTGCGGCAATAACTCATGGTGGTTTAACGGTTACGATTGCTGAGCAGCAAAATGTGTCACAGCCAAATGCTTTAAGTGATGGTGAAACTACCGTTACCAATCAAAGTATTATTGATGTGAACGAAGATGATTCACGTGCTTTTGTATTTAATCCAGGTGTTAATCTTGATGATCTCGTACGCGCAATCAATGAGGTGGGGGCCGCACCGGGTGATTTAATGGCAATCCTTGAAGCTTTAAAAGAAGCGGGGGCGATAAACGGGCAACTGGTTATCATTTAAATTAAAACGCGCTGTCGAGCGCGTTTTTTGTTTTAGTGATTCTTAAATCGTTCAGCATATAAACATCAGTCAAAATCTTGGCCCTGAAGTTACTCCATTCCTGTATCAGTTATTAGCCATTCATTTATAAAGTTTTTTATTGGCGCAATTTTTGCATTTTAATTTTCATTATTAACTATTGTGTCAAAAAGCTGATGGATACTAATCATCTCGACAAGCAAAACTTTTTTGATTTAGGCAACTTAGACTCGCTACGTCAAAGTGCTCTAAAAAGTGATGCCTCTAGCGATGCGTCAAAAGAGGCGCTGAAAAAAGCGGCGGCACAATTTGAATCTATCTTCACTCAAATGCTGCTGAAAAGCATGCGTAAAGCAAATGAAGCGTTTGAAGATAAGGATAGCCCATTTAATTCAAGCGGCGTTAAGTTTTTTGAAGAGATGCATGACCAACAGTTATCGGTTGAGCTTTCATCAAACGGCTCGCTAGGCCTAGCTGACTTAATCGTTCAACAACTCTCGCCAGATGGTAAACAGTTTACTCCAGGTTCTGTGCTTATAACGACGGCTGAGTTCGACAGTGATAAGCGCGCAACCGGTGCAACAAGCGACAGTCACAAGATTAAAGCTGAGCCAAACGCTGTTGCAGATACCGCTGCGAACGAGCAAACAGAAAACCGCTTTGAAGATGCTGAGTCTTTCATTAGCTCTGTTTGGGAGCACGCTAAAAATGCGGCTGAGAAAATTGGTTTAAACCCTGCTGTAATGGTTGCTCAAGCAGCACTTGAAACGGGCTGGGGTAAACACATCATCAGTAAAGCTGATGGCACAAGTAGTAACAACTTATTCAATATTAAATCGGATAGGAGCTGGCAAGGTGATAAAGCAAGCAAAGTCACGCTTGAGTTTGAACAAGGTGTGCCAGTTAAAAAGCAAGCAAGTTTTCGCTCTTATCAATCGATTAAAGACAGTGTGAACGACTTTGTGGATTTCTTAAATGAAAATCCACGTTATCAAGAAGCACTTAATAATACCGCAGAGCCTGCAGCCTTTTTAGATTCGTTACAAAAAGCAGGATATGCAACTGATCCAAATTATGCCGATAAAATTAAGCAGGTATTGAAGCGCGTTGAGCTTCAAAGCGTCGCTGCTTCATTGGTACGTTAAGGAGTAGACCCTCATGTCATTTAGCTTATATGACATAGCAAATGCCGGTGTAAGAGCTAACTCTGAGCTTTTACAAACCACCAGTAAAAACATCGCCAACGTTAATACCGAGGGCTATGTGCGTGAGCGTACTGAGTTCACAACCATGATCGATAACCAAGTCGGTCGTGGTGAAACGTATCGCTTACTGAATGAATTTGCACAAAAGCAATTAAATAGAGATACCTCAAATAAAGCATTCTTTGATCAGTTTGTAACTGAAGCAAGCCGAGTAGATAGCTTGTTTTCTGAAGAGTCAAACAGCTTATCAACCAGTATCAACTCGTTTTTTAACAACGTACAAGAAAGCTTAAATCAACCGTCATCAACAGTTGCTCGTTCACTGGTCATGACGGATGCACAAAACTTAATTGATCAAATGGACAGATTGTCGAGCATTGTGGTTGACCAAAAAGCCGTGGTAAATGAGCAGCTAGAAATCTTCTCTGATGAAGCAAATAACTTAATTCAAAGCATCAGCGAACTAAATACCAAGATTGCATCTGTTCATGGCACTGAACGTGAGTCATCGTCGAGTGGTTTGTATAACGAACGTGATAAAGCAATTCGTGACTTATCTGAGCTGATTGATATTGAAACACTCGATGGCAACAACGGCGAAAAACAAGTTTATTTAGGCTCAGGTCAAGCACTTGTCATGCAAAGCGGCACATTTAACCTGTTTTCATTCAGTGGTGACCCTGATCCGAACTTTAAAGAATTAAAACTTGATGTAAACGGTGGCAAAGCCGTGCCGCTTGATGTTGATGTAAGTAAATTGAAAGGCAAAATTGGTGGCTTACTGGCATTTCGTGACGATATTTTAGTGCCAGCGCAAAATCAACTTGGTCAAATGGGCTTAGCGTTAGCCGATGCCTTTAACCAACAAAATAGCTTAGGTATGGACGCCAATGGTGAAATTGGTGGTGATATTTTTGCTATTCCAACGGTTGATGCGTTCGGTTATCAAGCTAATACGGGCACATCAACAATGACGGCAACGGTTGAGCCGGGACTCGGCAGTGAATTGCCTGCTAGTGACTTTGTTGTAACTTATACGAGTGCTTCAACAGTTGAAATCCAGCCTATTGATAATAAAGGTGAGCCGCTAGGTAGTCCTGCTACAGCAAATATCGTGGGGGGGATCATTGATTCTTCAACAATTACACCTGCAGGAAGTGACTCATTTGGTTTACAGCTTAATGTATCGGGTGCTGCGAATACAGGTGACCAATTTATGGTGAAGCTAAATTCACAAGCTGCAACGACCCTCGAGCTTGCAACTGAACGCCCTGAAGATTTAGCGTTAGCATCACCTATTCGAACTGCTACTGATATTAATAACACCAGTGATGCAAGTATTTCTGCTGGTACAGTTTCAGATATTGATAACTCAACGGGTATTACCGTGGGGCCACCTCCTAGCTTGGCGAATGGCGATATCACACTCGTGAAAACGGCGAATGCTAACGAATATCAAATTACGGACGGGAACGGTACATCGACCTTTACTATTACACCACCTGCTGAAAATATTCTTGCCCAAGCTGGCGCGCCTTATGATACCTATGGGTTTGACTTTAACATTGAAGGATCACCTGCAACAGGTGACACCTTCACAGTAGAGTTTAACACTGGTGGTTTTGATGATAACCGTAATGGTTTGCTATTGGCCGATTTACAAAATGGTGAGCTAGTGCGTCAAAATGTTGAAGCAAGTAGTACTGCTGATAATCATAAAACGTTTAATCAAGCCTATTCAGGCATTGTCACTGATATTGGTGTTGTGACCAGTCAAGCTCAAACCAATGGTGCGGCTTTTACAGCACTAGCTGATCAGTCTGAAGCTTGGTATGAATCACTATCAGGTGTAAACCTTGATGAAGAAGCTGCAAACTTACTGCGCTTTCAGCAATCCTATGCAGCATCGGCACAGGTACTTTCAACAGCACGTACTATTTTTGACACCTTATTAAGTGCGGCGAGGTAATTATGCGTATTTCAAATAACATGATGTATAAGAATAACCTTAATTCTATTCTTAACTCACAGCAAAACGTAAACAAAGCACAAGAGCAGGTTAATACCCAAAAGCGTGTATTAACTGCTGCTGACGATCCTTCCGCAACGGCTCGCGCATTACTTTATAACGATCGCATTCAGGGTAATGAACAGTTCACAAAAAACATTACTATGCTGAATAGCCGCCTAACGACAGAAGAAAGTGTGCTGCAAAATATTAAAGGCGCACTTGAGTCTGCGTATACGTTATCTATTCAAGCTGGTAACGGTGCCTATAGTGATATCGACCGTGAAGGTATTGCTGAAGAAGTTAAAGCATTGCAAAGTACGGTACTTGATTTGATGAATGCAAAGACCGAAGACGGTAAATTTATCTTTTCGGGTTACCAAGATAATACTCCGTCTTACACCTTTAATAGTACGTCTGGACGCTATGAATATGGTGGCGATCAGGGGCAACACAAAATCAAAGTAGCTGAAGGTGTAGAAATTAAATCAAGTGACAATGGTTTTGATACGTTCGAAAAAGTAAATGCTCGATTAAATGTGGCCTCAAACGATGGCACTGTGTCAGGCGGTATCACAAGCTCAAAAATTTATGTTACTGAGCAAGCTGATTTCGATAAGTTTCATCAGGCAAATTACAACGCTGATCCTGCCGCAGCCGCAAATGCTAATACACTCAGCTTTATTACTACCACAGGCACACCTAATACATTTGTTGTGCAGCAAGCGGGTGTAACGATTGATAGTGGCAGCTTTGAAGACGGCAAAATTGAATATCAAGGTATGGAAATTTCTGTTTCGCCTGTTGCAAACGGCCAAGTTGATGTTGACCTTGAAGCACCACAAAAAGAGAATGCGTTAAATACTTTGGATGACCTGATAGCAGGACTAACCAATCCTGATTTAACCCAGGAAGAGTTTGATCAAGTTTTAGCAGATGCCATTGTACAACTCGATAATGCTAAAAATCAGGTTTCACTTGTACAGGCAGGTTTGGGTGGTCGCTTAAATACAGCCAAGAAAATTGAACAATCAAACGGTGACTTAGATACTAGCAATAAAGCTGCAAAAGCTGAGCTTGTTGAGCTTGATATGGCTGAAGCGATTACTGAACTCACCAAACAAGAAACATCACTGCAAGCTGCACAGGCAACATTTGGCCGTTTGGCTAACCTTTCTTTATTTGATTACTTATAATTTTTATAGGTTAAGCTCATTTTATGAGCTTAACCTATAAAACCTTCCTTAAGATTCACACTTTAAAAGTGCTTTTAGTGCTTTCTTTTTAGTATTTATATCTTTAGTAAAACATCGTGATAGCGGCTTTCAAGGTAACCAGCAGCCATGTTTAGCTAAAGTTTTAAAATATTTTTCCTTTAAATACAGCGCGTTAAATAAAAAATGAAAAATTGTTTAAAAATTCACTAAAGGATTTTTTTACCGGACCGATAACTTAATTAACCAAGCAACGTAGCAAATAACCGCTACGGCTTAATTAGAGTAAGTTTGAGAGTAAATGATAAGTTTACTTCGGGAGAAATATCATGGCACTTTATGTAAATACAAATGTTAGTTCATTAAACGCTCAAAGACAATTAATGAATTCTGGTAACTCACTTGACACTTCATTCAAGCGTTTATCATCAGGTTTTCGTATCAACAGCGCAGCTGACGATGCGGCTGGTCTACAAATTTCAGACCGTTTAACATCACAAATTAACGGCCTTAACCAAGGTAACCGTAACGCAAATGATGGTATCTCTTTAGCACAAACAGCTGAGGGTGCTCTTGATGAAGTAACATCAATGTTCCAGCGTATTCGTACGCTTGCACAACAAGCTGCAAATGGTTCAAACACTGATGAAGACCGTTTAGCACTACAAGAAGAGATCCGTTCTTTAGCATCAGAAGTAAATCGTGTGGCTGAAGATACTACTTTTGGTGGTCAAAACCTGCTTGATGGTTCTTATTCTGCAAGTTTTCAAGTCGGTGCTGATGCAGTTCAAACAATTAGCTTCAGCATGAAAAATGTTGGTGGTACAGCAAATTCACTAACTGCTAACGGTGGTTTTACAATGTCAGGTATTGCCGGTGTAGCTTCTGGAGTTACAGGAAAAGGTATGTCCACTCTTGCTGCAGGAATTAGTGATGTAGGTACAGGTTTGACTGCTGCAACTGTTGGCTTCTCAGCTTTTGGTGCAACAACAATCAGCGTGTCTTCTCAGGTTAATGCACAACAAATCTTGGCTGGTATGGATGCAATGATTGCGGTAGTTGATAAAAAGCGTGCAGAGCTAGGTGCGGTTCAAAATCGTTTCCAATCAACGATTCGTAACCAAGCTAATATCTCTGAAAACTTAAGTGCAGCTCAGTCTCGTATTAAAGATACCGACTTTGCGACAGAGACAGCTAACTTAACTAAGATGCAAATCTTACAACAAGCTAGCCAAACAATCTTAAGCCAAGCGAATCAACGTCCTCAAGCAGCATTAAGCTTACTAGGTTAATAGTTTGAGTTAAAGTGAAGTCAAAACTTTGACTTAAAAGAAAAGCGCCTTTGTCTAATGGGGTATTAACAAAGGCGCTAGATTAGGATTATAAAGCGGAGGCGCTCAAAATCCTGACAGTAGTGTTCTAACATTTGTAAGAACATAAAATATAAAGCACAAATTATGCCATAATTTGTGTCAATTGAACCCACTCTTAAACTTATCTCTTAAAAAGGCTCCAGATGGAGCCTTTTTCATTATTTTTTCGAATAGTTGGCCTACTAATTGCTCTTATCTTTTCAAGTTAACTAATTAATCCGCAAAGTGGCAGTTTTTTGCCCCAGGCGACTCAGGTTTGCCGCTGTAACAAGTCACTTTGTCAAATTCACTTTTAAAGTGACTTAACTTTGACAGAAAAGAAGAGAGTTTATTATGGCTTTATATGTAAATACTAATGTTAGTGCATTAAACGCACAAAGACAGTTGGATAGAACAGGTACAGATCTTGATACCTCTTTTAAACGTCTTTCATCAGGTCTTCGCATTAACAGTGCGGCTGATGATGCTGCTGGTTTGCAAATCTCTGACCGCTTACAGTCACAAATTCTAGGTTTGAATCAAGGTAACCGTAACGCGAACGATGGTATTTCACTTGCGCAAACTGCTGAAGGGGCATTAGAGGAAATTACTTCAAGCTTTCAGCGAATTAGGACTCTTGCACAACAAGCAGCAAACGGTTCAAATACGGATGAAGATAGGCTTGCTCTTCAAGAAGAAATTCGTCAGTTATCTGCTGAAGTAAATCGTATTGCTGCAGACACTACTTTCGGTGGTCAAAACCTTCTTGATGGTAGTTACTCAGCTAGTTTTCAAGTTGGTGCTGATGCCGTTCAGACTATCGGTTTTAGTATGAAAAATGTTGGAAGTACTGCTAATTCACTAACTGGAAATAGTGGTTTTACTATGTCGGGTATAGCTGGTATTGCTTCAGGCGTTAGCGGAAAAGGAATGTCTACATTAGTTGCAGGTATTAGTGATATAGGCACGGGATTAACTGCAGCTACAGCAGGTTTTAGTAATATTACTGCAAGTGGAATAAGTGTATCTTCTCAAGTAAATGCTCAGCAAGTGCTCGCAGCTATGGATTCTATGATTGCTGTGGTAGATAAAAAACGTGCTGAATTGGGTGCTGTACAAAACCGCTTTCAATCGACTATTCGAAACCAAGCGAATATTTCTGAGAATTTAAGTGCTGCAAAATCACGAATTAAAGATGCTGATTTCGCGGCTGAAACGGCGAATTTGACAAAAAATCAAATTCTTCAACAAGCAAGCCAAACAATTTTAGGCCAAGCAAATCAAAGACCTCAAGCTGCTTTGAGTTTGTTACAAGGTTAAAATTTAAAAAAGAGTTAAAAAATTTACAAATAAAGCTAAAGCTTTCGCTTTATCAGACGATAACTGATTTAGAGAACTATCAATCTAGGACTCTATGTCGGTTAAATAGCAGGGTAGGGGTATCCCGCTGTTTAGCTATTAAAAGATAAAGCGGAGGCTAACATGGCTATCTATGTAAATACTAATGTGAGTTCTTTGAACGCACAGCGTCAGTTGATGAAATCTGGCAACTCCCTAGACACTTCATTCCAACGACTATCATCAGGCTTACGTATTAATAGTGCGAAAGACGATGCAGCGGGTATGCAGATCACTAACCGTTTAACAGGACAAGTTAACGGCCTTAATCAAGGTAACCGAAATGCGAACGATGGTATTTCTCTTGCACAAACTGCTGAGGGGGCACTAGACGAAGTAACATCAATGTTCCAACGTATTCGTACGCTTGCACAACAAGCATCGAATGGTTCGAATACTGATGAAGATCGTCTTGCTCTTCAAGAAGAAATTCGTTCATTAGCTTCAGAAGTTAATCGAGTGGCTGAAGATACTACCTTCGGTGGTCAAAACCTTCTCGATGGAACTTATAATGCCAGCTTCCAAGTCGGTGCTGATGCAGTTCAAACAATTAGCTTTAGCATGAAAAATGTTGGTGGTACAGCAAATTCACTAACTGCTAATGGTGGTTTTACTATGTCGGGCATAGCCCAAGTCGCTTCAGGTGTGACAGGAAAAGGTATGTCGACACTAGCAGCAGGTATTAGTGATGTTGGTACAGGTTTAACAGCAGCAACAGTTGGCTTCTCTGCATTCGGCGCAACAACTATTAGCGTATCTTCACAAGTTAATGCGCAGCAAGTATTAGCAGGTATGGATGCAATGATCGCTGTTGTTGATAAAAAACGCGCTGAATTAGGTGCGGTTCAAAATCGTTTCCAATCAACAATCCGAAATCAATCAAATATAGCTGAAAACTTAACTGCTGCACGTTCACGTATCCAAGATACTGATTTTGCAACAGAAACTGCTAACTTGACTAAGATGCAAATCTTACAACAAGCAAGTAGTTCTATCTTAAGTCAAGCAAATCAGCGCCCACAAGTAGCTCTTTCGTTACTAGGTTAGTCTAAGTTTTAAGTCGCTGTACAGAGGAAATTTTCAGTGCAGTGACTTATAATTTAATAGATAACATCTGGAGATAGAAATGATAGATATTAATTCCGCAGCTAGAGCTTCAGACAATGTTAATACTACAAACAGTGTTTCTGTAAAATCAGTATTAGATGAAGAGAAGCTTAATAAAGGCACAGAAATTGCAGGTAGAGAACCTGTAAATATTGATGAAGTTTCAAGTAAAAAGCGTCAAGAAAAGCAGGATATGATTGCCGAAGTAAAAGAAAATCTTGAGAAGCTTAATAAATATATACCGGTAACTGCAACGAACTTAATTTTTGAGTTTGATGAGCTAGGTGAACCACCGATCATTAAAGTTCTCGATAAAGAAAGTGAAGAGGTGATCCGTGAGATACCCACAGAAGAGTTTCGAGAAGTGGCTAAAGCTTTGGATGAATTTGCCGATAAATTAACTAATAAAGGCATGCTATTTAATCATTCAGCATAACAATGTAATATTTTCAGGAGGTTACAATGCCGTTAATTACTTCAGCTGGAATCGGCTCTGGCTTAGATCTTGAGAGCATTATCTCAGCAACCGTAAGTGCTGAAAACACTCCTAAAATGAACGCATTTGTTGCAAAAGAAGAGTCTTTACAGGTAGAGCTTTCAGCCATAGGTGAAATTAAATCTGCTCTTTCTAAATTGCAAGATACCATCGAGAAGTTAGCTGATCCAGATAACTTTAACAAAAGAATTGCAACTATCAAACAGCCTACTAGTGATGATGGAGATCTGATATCAGTAACACCAACTTCAGATATCTCTCCTGGGGACTTCAATATTGAAGTGGTTGAGCTTGCTCAGGGTAGTAGAGCTACTTCTAATGATGGCCTCTTTGCATCCACTGATGATGTGGTTACCGCATCAGGTGGTACTTTATCTTTTGCTGCTGGTGATAAGAGCTTTGACTTAACACTCGATGCAGGTGCAACTCTTGCTGAATTGCGTGATGCTATAAATGATTCAGATGATAATTTTGGCGTAACTGCCAATATTATTAACACAGGTACAGAGTCTAAGCTTGTCCTAACTTCATCTGTTACAGGTACTGGTAATGACTTAGTAATTACGAACGATACTGCTGAACTTGATAATGTTTCGACACTTGCTAACGATGGTGTTACTGCTGGTGGTATTGCTATTGGGTCAGGTGATGAAGCTAAAGACGCTTCGATAAAAGTTGATGGTATTACTATTACCAATGATACCAACACGTTTAAAGATGCTGTTCAAGACATGACCATTACAGCTAAAAGAGAAAGTGTCGATGGTGAAACTGCAAAGTTATCAGTTCAGGTTGATCGTGAAAGTGTCACCAAGCTTGTAGATGAATTTATAGCGAATTATAACAATGTAATAGGGCAGTTAGGCTTTCAATCAAGGGTGGGTAAGCCACTCAATGGTGATGCAACGATTCGCTCTTTACAGTCCCAGTTGGTCAATAATTTATCTGTCAACTTAACAGATGCGGGCCCATTTGAAAGTATCTTTGATATTGGTTTAGGTGTAGATAAAGACGGTTATTTAGAAAAATCGTCCTTAGTTCGTAGTTTGAACGAAGCTATGGATGAAAATTATGATGATATTGGCAAGGCTTTTGCAGGTGAAAACGGGTTAGCTACACAATTTGAAACTTTGTTAGAAAACTATGTTGACTCTAACGGTATAATTAAACAAAGAGAAACAAACTTAAACGCTCAGTTAGACGATCTAGAGGATGATGTCGCTAATCATGAATACAGAATGACTGAGCTAGAAGCTAGGCTCCGTAAACAGTATTCTGGTCTAGATGTACTATTGGCTCAGATGCAATCAACCCAAACTTATTTGAGCGCTCAGTTATCTAGTTTACCAGGGTTCACTAAATCAAAGTCTTAATGTAGCAACTAACATCTCCAGCAATTATTTTTAGGTGAATTATGTATAATGCGAAAGTAAAAAATTACCAGAAAGAAGCACTAAAAACGCGAGTCGCGGGTGCTGATCGTTATGAAATAATCCAAATGTTAATGGCTGGGGCATTAGAAAAAATGGTATTAGCTAAAGTTGCAATTGAGAAAAAGCATCTTGAAGCTAAAAGTGAGCATTTATCCAAGGCATCTGCGATTCTTGAAGCATTAAGAGGGTGCTTAGATTTTGAAGTTGGCGGTGAGGTTACAGAAAACCTTTATGCATTATACTCATATATGCTAGACCGCCTTCTTGATGCGAGCATTAAGAATGATCCAACCGTTATAGATGAAGTTTCGAGCTTATTAAAAGAAATCAAATCTGCATGGGATTCAATCCCAAATGATATTCGTCAGCAAACACTGAGTGAAAACGGTGTTGATGCTAATGTTGGCTGAGCGCTTAGATCAACTAGATACTTGCATCTGTTCTTTGTTAAAAAATATTGAAAATATGAATATTGACGATGCCGTTGCAAATACTAAACAGATCGAAAAATTACTGGAACAGTGTTTTGCTTCGTCTTACATGTCAAATACAGATGTTAGTCGTCTTGAATCAATTTTAAATGATTTTAATAACTTGGTGACAAAAGTCGCAGCTTTGAAGGTCGAAACAGCAAAATCTTTGGGCACACATCTCAAAACGCAAAAAAAATTAGACATTTATAAAAGTATTAAATGAGAGCCATATGACTAAAGAATCGAGCTTAGAACAGCAAATCGAGTCGCTCGCAGAAAAACTTGATAGTTCTTTGCAGCAACAGATAAATGAAGAGAAGTTTGCTGAGCAGGCTAACATTCGGTTTACTAATAATTTAACTGCTTTTGAAAAGTACTATCCTGAAATTGCTCAAGCGATTAAAAATTATAAAACTCGGGATGATTTTTGTTTACATGTAACCCAAGAACTTAAAGCAAATTTCGTTAAAAAAGGTGAGAAAGTACCTTTATATAGTGATAACCCTTACTCCCAATGCGTTGAACAAGTTGAAAGAAACCTAAATAAACCTGCTATTAGTGCGGTTAAATATGATTTCAGAAAAAAGAAGAAAGACAATCGCATTCATGTCAAATACATGAATAAAATTAGTGAATTACTAGCTAATATAAGAGAACAAAAACCTGATACATTGAAACAACTGCCAGATCGCTTCCCTAGCGCAATGATTTTTGGTATTGGTTTAGGATACCATCTTGAATATATGCTTGATAAGGTTGAGTTTGATTATATCCACATCGTGGAACCTGACTTTGAACTATTTTTTGCAAGTCTTTTTTGTATAGAGTGGGATGTAATTATTCAAAGAATAGATGATTCATTAGGTTGTTTATTTATACATTTAGGAATTAGCTATGAAAACTTCTTTGATTCACTTTACAAAGTTGTACAAGATATTGGAGCTTTTTCAATATCTAAAACCTTTTGCTATCAACACTACCCAAATAAAGAATTAAACTCATTAATTTCAAATTTCTTTAAGCAGTTTTATCAATTTCAGAATGGCTTTGGTTTTTACAATGATGCGGTTACTAGCATAGCTCACACAATTAAACATATGAATAGTAACTTGCCATTTTGGATAAGTGATAATGTTGTAGCTGATGATGTAGCTGAAATACCTGTTTTTGTCGTGGGTAATGGACCATCATTAGATAGTGCGGAAGAATTACTAAGACAAAATAAAGATAATGCAATTATTTTGGCTGCAGGAACCGCCTTAGGTTCACTGCTTAAAATGGGTATAAAGCCAGACTTTCATGTTTTAATCGAGCGTCCTAAACGTAATTATGAAATTTTGCTTGAGACTCAAAAGAAAGAAGATTATTCGGATTTAAATTTATTAACAACTAATGTTATTTACTCACATACTCCTGAGCTTTATAAATGGACAGGTCTTGCAATAAAGGGGAACGAAGCAGGTTCAGACTATTATGCTTTGGCTAGAATAGGGAATGGGTTGTTGCGTAGAGAAATAATTCCCTATTCAAACCCTTTAGTTGCAAATACAGCTTTGTCTTATGCTAGTTCATTTGGGTTCAAAAATATCTATTTAATTGGTGTGGATAATGCGATAACAGGTTCTGGGGAGCATCATTCTAAGTACTCTATTTACAATGATTCATCTTTAAAACGACAGTTTAAGCCTCTCAGCGGTTACGATCATGAAGTCGAAGGGAATCTTGGGAATATAGTTTATGCAAATAATTTCTATATGGTTTCTAAAAATCAAATGGAATTATTAATTAAACATAAACCAAACTCTAATTACTATAATGTTGGCCATGGTGCAAAACTAAAAGGAGCTTATCCACTAACAGAAGAAGAAGTCTTAATTCCTAGCCTTTCTACAGATAAAAATGAGGTTGTTGAATATATAAAAAATACTCAGTTTATCAGTGAGTCAGTAAAGGATGATGATTATCAAATGCTTGACTTAAAAGCTTTCTCTACTATTGCAAAACACATAAAAGATATATCTCAATCAAGCTTTTCGAGTCGTCAAGATTGTTTAGATATTCTTCGACGCCAATCGAGGTATGTGTATTCTTTGAGAGGGGGGCGTTATAGTTACTACTTTCAATTATTCAAAGGCTCTTTGTTATATTATCATTGCCCATTGATAACTCTTTTGTATAGCTATGAGGATGATAACTTGACACTTAATTGGTTTAAAGAGGGTCTAGACATGTGGAATGAGTATTTAGACGAAATGGAAGCTGATTTCCCTGAGAGTTATGATAAGCCATGTGACTGGGGACTGGAGTGAAGAAAGAAGCGTTTTATTCAAAGCGCTTCTATTAATTTATTTTCTAATGCAATCTTTATTAAGTTTATAACTTCATCAGTGCTGATTCCAAGAATGTTAGCCAGGTCTATAACATCATTTTTTCCGTCACAGTAAGCTAAAATATTAAGAAGATTCCTAGCAATATTTGATGAACCTTTTTTGCTAAGAGTTGGATATAAGTTATATTTGCTTAATTTAGGTTCACATAACTTAGTTGTAATATACTTGTGATTTTTTTCAAATAATTGAACACACTTCTTAGCAAAGTCTAGCCCACCTTTTAAACCAGAGGGGGTCATAAAAGTTAAGTCATCTAATGAAGTATGGTACTCAGGATAAACTCCATACTTTGTCCTCATTATAGAAGTAATTGGTAAATCGATATTGGGTGCACAATATTGGCGTTCATCACTTCCTCTTTTTAAAAAAGAGTATATCTTTGCGTCATTTTTATAGTTTTCACTTAATACCTTTTGAACGACTTTGTCACTCAAGTTATCGCCATAACGTGATTGTACAGTTGAATAGTCGCCGTCATCCCCTATGCATGTTAAAACTAAGCCTGCAGTAATATTATTTTTTAAATGTTCTAAATTACGGCTTAAATAGGTGATAGTGCCAATAGTCTCCGTTGTAAAAACAAAGCGATAACTATAAAAGTTATTCTCACTTTTTGCTAACCAGTTGATCAAAGCCAAAGAGACAAGGGGGCCTGAAAGTTCATTATTTGCGAGTGAGGGGTGACAAACATAACTAGATATTAAAATTTCTTTTTTACTTTTACCCGGGATAAGAAGTTCTGCATAGGTTAAGGAACCATCGAAATGATTACTGTTAATGAATACGTGGTAATCATCTTCAGTTAGAGACTTTCTTTGTTTGTCTGTTATGCAAAACCCCCATCGAGGCTCATAATAAGATGTAACATAAGGAATTGCTTCAGGCTGTTCAGGCAATGAATGCAGATGTTTTTGTAGCTCATTAAGCGGGATTATTTTATCGACTTGGGTTGAGTAGCCAAGTACATGTAAATTTGAGTCTTTAAAATTTACTACGGTATTCCCTTTAGAATCTTTTATCCATGCTTCTTCGATACTCCACTCTTTAGGAACTGTCCAATCAAATACTGGGGTACCGGAACGTACCTCATGCCTAACTAATGAGTACCCCTCAATATAATTATCAATAATATCTAAAGTCTTTCTAACACCATTACCGGTAATGCTTCTGCAAATAGGAAATAACTCCTGTGCGATTTGATGTAGTGCTTCTCCGTCTAATTCTTTAAAGTTTGACATAGTAGACTCCAATCTAAAGGGGTTCCTGCATTAATATTTTGTTTTGCTGTACACTTTAATACTTTGTTTTTGTTTTTTGGGGGTAAGCCATGGCCAGGGCGAATACTTCTTATCATGTCACTAGTGATAAGTTGTCCTTTTGGGATATCTTTAACAGCATATAGTGAACGGAAGTTTTTGCGTGGTGACGAGTTACTGTAGTCAACCTTACCAATAGTGGCGAAACCGTTTCGTAATTTATCAGTGAATTCTTTCATTAGGGAAATAGGTAAAGAAAACTCAGAGTCAATTGCTCCGTCTTTTTGACTTACGGTAATATGCTTTTCGATCATCGAAGCGCCGTTGGCAATAGCAATAAGAGAACATATTTCATCCGTACTATGGTCAGAAAGCCCAATAGGGATTTCAAAGCTTTGTTGCATATCAGCGATTGTTGATAAGTTAAATTTGTCATAAGGGGCAGGGTAGTTACTTATACAATGCATTAAACCGATATTTCTATTCCTTACTTTTTTACATGTGTCTAATACCTCCTCTATTCCAACTTTATCTATGATACCAGTTGAAATAATCACAGGTTTTAGCGTTTTAGCAGCTGCCTCAATTAAATCTAGGTCCATTGCTTCAAAAGAAGCAATTTTGTATGCAGGGCAGCCTAACTCTTCTAAAATGCAAAGTCCCTCATGAGAAAATACGGAAGAAAATAGAGTGATACCTATCTCTTTCGCATAATCAAATAAAATGGGGAGCCACTCCTTAGGGGTTGCGCCTTGTTCATAAAGTTCAAACAAGCTACGATCTTTCCACAAACCACTTTTTACAATGAAGTCACCTTCACTGATATCCAATGTCATATCATTAGCAGTAAAGTATTGAATTTTTACAGCATCAAAACCATTTTCTTTCGCTGCTAATATTAACTTCTTAGCACGATCAATCTCATTGTCATGATTACCTGATATCTCTGCAATTAAATAAGGTTTTGAGTGGTTTTGAATGTTGAAATTATCTATTACAATTGATTTATTAAACATAGTGTTAGTTTGCCTGGTCTTCTATGAATTTTCTGAGGTTAATAGTGTGTTTTATTGCAAAGTTACCCGAAACATCAGCTTTTTCGGGTATATCACATACAACAGTTGAACCAATTCTAACCTTTGCTTTATCTCCAATTTTAACCCAGTTTGATATCGTACAATTGGCGCCAATCCACACATCACTTCCTATCGTTGATCTACCAGCAATATTTGAGTTACCACTAATTTCTGTGGATTGTCCGATAACAACATCATGAGCAATGTTTACGCCAATTCCTATGTGGCAATAATCACCGATAAGTGTTTTTCCCGAGTAAAACAATCCTTTTGAAATGTTTGAATTTGCATGTATGTAGCATCCTTTACCAATAATGACTGAACCATAATGAGTAATATGCTTTTTTATGCCATTTATTGACTTCGCAAGCATTCCTTCGGTGCTAATAGTGCAGTTTTGGGCTATGTATGCATCATCATTTAACACCGTGTTTTTTCCAATATATGCTCCTGAACAAATGGTTGTATTATGACCAATGTGAACAGGAGGGCAAATAACAGCATTTTCACTAATTGAAGCTGTTGGGCTCACATAGTGGGTTATTAATTCTTTTGTTGAGAAGTAAGTATTATGAATGTAATGAAATAGATCATCGAATCTATTAGTTGTTATCACCGCTTTATCAGTCTGAATGATTACTTCAGGAGCAATTATGCAAACTACATTGCTATTGTTTATAGCTTGTTGGAAGTATTTTTTATTTGCTGCGAGTACGATGCATTCATCTCCTGTTCCCCAACAAAAATCTGTACATTTTGCTTGAATGTCACTATGAATATTCTGTGTTTTAATATCATCAAATACAGATAAAAGTTCGTTTAAAGGGATTTTGGTCATGTAAGCAATACCTCTGCTATTCTTTTTGCTGCTAACCCATCTATAAGTGGCTTTCGTGGTTTTTTAAGAGAAATGTTATTCAGAAGTTCCTTAAAGGGTTGCCCACTTATTTTGTTTGTTAGACAACCTAAACTATGTGCTAAGCCTGATTGTTGCCAAGAGTTAGCTATTTTTATTTGATTCTCAGCGAAGTAACCACAACTGAATGGTATACCAATATATGCCATTTCATAGCTTAAGGTGCCTGCAGAAACAATAGCATAATGACAGCGTTTTATTATTTCTGAATAATCACTTAAGTCGACATGAGTTGTAATGTTAGCGTTGTTTAGCTTTTCTACTAAAGGAACTGAGCTAGATAAGGATGATGCTACAAGGTGGATCTCACCTTTGTATACCCTACTAACCTGGTTGATTATGCTGGCGGCAACACCATTATCATTACCACCGCCCATGCAAACAAATACACCCTCACCCTCTAAAGGTTTAGTAACCAAATTAGGGTTTATGATGGCAAATTTAGCGCCGCAAAGCAGCTTGATTTCTCTATTTAGTACCGCCTTTTTGTACCAGCCTTTATTCGCACAAGGGTTTATATTTATTACAAACTTACCTAAATAACTTCCTTCGCACTTAAAATCATATTGACCAAACATAATCCCATAGGAAGTTAGAGTTTCCTGGAAGATCACATCACATTGATAATGATCAATTAAAAGTTTGGGAATATTCTTTTCAATACATATTTGCGCAATTTCACCAGCATCTGAAAAGCTACTATTTATTTTTATGACCTCATCAAAGTGTAGATCTATAAATGAGTTATTGAAATTTTTTCCGACAATTGCAATGGTTTTTTGTTTTCTTTTTTTTAGTTCTTTAGCTATTTCATTGCATCGGTTAAGGTGTCCATAACCAACACTTGAGTTAGCATCAAAATTAAATCCAATAGCCATTAATTCTGTTTCATTGCTTTATAATACAATTCAGCTCTAACCCAATCATCTTGAGTATCTATATCATGAACTAAATAGTGAGGTAATATATGTATTAGTGCGTCAGATGAATCTATAACTTTTTTAATTTCCTTATCGTTGATTGTTTTATACCAATAAAACTGTCCAGCGTCATGGTAAGCTTTCTGTAAATCTTGCGATCTGTTGCTGACGTGTTGAGGAAATAAAAGCTCAAGTCCGTTTTCTGTCTGGGTAAATCCCCTATATGGGCTGTAATGGAATTCAGTAGCACTGAAACAAGCATTTTTCTTGTTTGACTGATTGAGCATATCAAATGAATTTATCAACTGTTCTGGATTTATAAATGGAGTAGTTGGGTAAATACAGCAAATGTAATCAATGCTTTGTGTTTGCTCAAAAAAGTTTAAGGCATCTTGAACTACTTCTCTGGTAGGAGCGAAATCATCAGCTAGTGCAGGGTCACGCATGAAGGGAACCTCAGCTCCAAATTGCTTTGCTATTTCAGCTATTTCAAAACAGTCAGTAGATACAACCACCTTGTCAAATAAACCACTGCTAATAGCTGTTGTTATTGCGTACCCGATAATAGGTTTACCGCAGAACAGCTTAATATTTTTTTTGGGTATTCTCTTACTCCCACCACGGGCAGGAATGATCGCTATTTTCATTTATTGTCCAGTCTTTATTCGTGTAAGCCACACTCACGCTTTAATCCAAAAAAGCGTGTTTGTTCTATGCTTTCTACTTCATATATTGATTTAGTAGTGTGAGTATCACCGATTGAAATATATCCCTTATGCCACAGGGGGTTGTACTCTAGAGAGTTATCTTTTATGTAGCTATCAATATCTTCGGAGGTCCAATCTAGAATAGGAGACACTTTGTATCGATTATTTGATAATTCAACAAACATTTTTTGTTCACGTGTGGGTGACTGTTCCTTCCTTATTCCGGAGAACCATGTTGCCGCATGTAAATCATTTAATGCGCGTTGCATAGGCTCAACTTTCCGGTTTTGATTGTAAAGTTCCAAGCCCTCTAAACCATTTTCCCAAACTTTTCCAAATTTTTTTTCGTATTTTTCTCTATCGAGCAATGGCTTAAATGTTTTCAAATTTAAGTTAAGTGTAGATGTTAGGTGTTTTGAAAATTCAATTGTCTCATCAAATAGGTAACCCGTATCAATAAAAACAACTAAAATATCAGGCTTATGGAATGTCATTAAATGGAGCATAACAGCAGCTTGGGCACCGAAACTAGTACTAACGATATGTTGTTTAGGTAAGTTTTTTAGAGCCCAGCTTATACGTTGGCTAGCAGTCCAGCTAACCATGCGTTTATTGATTAAGTCGATATCTATATTTGTGTCCAACATCATAACTCCATCACTTCAGAATTAAATTACTTTTAATTATATCGGCCGAAGTTTAGAAAATTTTATTTGAGATGAATTGAGCACAAAGTATCAGAGCGCAACCCTAGTCTAAGTGTCTCTAGAGAGATAACATCTTCATATGCAATATTTCCCATATTTACATCTCGGCCATATTGCTTAATCATGAAAACTTGGTGGGCTTTTTTGGGGGCTTCAAAGATTAATTTGTCGATTTCAACACCTGATTCCATTACCTCCTCGACTAATCCCATTCTTATTTCGCCATCACCTCGATATAAGCCAGCTGTTCCACTTTCTCTTCCTTCTAAAATAATACTTTTTGCTCCAGCATTAATTTCACTTTTTATTTGCTCTACCCACTTTGATGGAGAAACAACCACCTTATCATCTTTACTGCCCACTTCAGAAAGCACAGTAAAGTCTTTAGCAAATCGGCTAATTAGTTCGTTTTTTTCTTTTTGTGGGATTGAAATTGTACCGTCAGATATTTCAATTAAAGATAATTTATGTTGTTTAAGAAAATCGATGTATTCATCCACTTTATTAGTCAAGTAACAATATTCGAACAAGGTACCACCAAGGCAAGGTTCTATACCATGAGATTTAATTAAATCTAATTTTGCTTCTAAATTGGGAGTAATTAATGATGTTCCCCAGCCAAGTTTGATAACATCTATGAATTCACCGCAGGCTTCTAATTGCATTTTGAGCTGCTCTAAACCCAACCCCTTATCAAGCACATTAGTTTTACCTGTTTGGCGCGGTTTAGTTGGTCTTTGGTCGATGAGTTTCATATCTAATCCTTTTTTAAAATATATGATAGCTTAAGCATTATCTATGCCTGAATTACTGTATCTGTTTGTTTTATTTTACTTCATAATAGATTAGGTTTTAGCAAAAATACTTATTTTTTAACTGATTTGATATCTAGGAGCTTAGTTGAGTAAATTAACATCACTTAATGCTGAAGTTTTAGTTATCGGTGCAGGCATCGCTGGTTGTTGCGCTGCGTTAGAGGCAGCTTATGCAGGTAAGAAAGTAATTTTAATATCAAAGATTCCGCCTCTACACTCTCATTCAGTCAGTGCCAGAGGAGGGGTAAATGTTGCCATAAATGAACCCGATGCTTTTGCTCATATAAATGACTGTCTTAATGCGGGTAGAGGAGTTGCTAGTAAAGACTGTATTGAGTATATGTGCGAGTCTGCTCCTGAAAATCTTCATTGGTTAGAAAAATTAGGTGTGCAGTTTAGTAAAGATGAGTCAGGGCACTACAAAAACAAAGCCTTCGGGGGTTCTAATATTCCCAGAGCTTGCTTTAGTAAAGATAGGACCGGGCTTGCGATTATGGTCGCTTTAATCAAGCAAATAAAAAAGAATGAACTAATCACCTTACTAGATCAGATGATGGCTGTAGAGTTAATCCAAGAAACTTGTCAAGTTATTGGCGCTCAAGTTTTACACTTGCGGAATACTCAGCTATTCAAAATTTTTGCTAATTCAGTGGTATTGTCTACTGGGGGAGGTTTGAATAGCTATAAATATAATACAAATGCTGTTTCTACAACTGGTGATGGCCTGTCCCTCGCATTCAATGCTGGTGCTGCATTAAGGCATATGGAATTTGTTCAGTTTCACCCTTTGGGTTTACGAAATAGTGGTATACAAATACCTGAACCTGTCCTAGGTGCTGGTGGTAAAATAGTCTCAATTTCAAATGACAATGTTATGTCACGTTACTATCCAGAGAAAAAGGAGTTGGCTGGTAGAGATAAAGTGTCTATAGCAATTGCAAAAGAATTAAGTAATCACCCAGGCTCTGAACTCTATCTTGACTTAACAAACATTCCAGAGGAAAAAAAGTTTGCTTTGAAAGAAGCCTCTTTGATAGCGGCTACTTACCTAAATGCCGATGTAACTAAGGATAAAATTTCTATAATACCTTCAGCTCATTATTTAATGGGGGGGGTTAGTTGTAATATTAATGGTCAAGTTCTTAACTGCATGGGCGATATAATAAATGGTTTATTTGTTGCGGGTGAAGCTGCTTGTAATGGTGTGCATGGTGCAAACCGAATCGGTGGGAATTCGTTGCTTGAAGTGGTTGTCTTTGGTCGTCTAGCTGGACAAAATGCTGCAAAGCTCCAAAAAAAGGCTAATTACCAAAATGCCTCTTTCAAGGAGTTTACTTTTCCGTTTGGGGATAGCAAAGAGAAAATGGGAGAAATTCTGAGCACTTTGAAAGCGACAATGTCTCAAAACGCCGGAGTAATAAGAAATGAAAATGGGTTGAAAGAGCAGTTGAAAATATTAGCCGACTTGAATCGAAGGTATTTAGATATAAAAATTAGCGACCGCACTCACTTTTATAATCAGCAAATAAAACAATATGTTGAACTCAAAAATATGCTTTTAATCTCAGAGGCTATATGTCGAGCGGCTCTTTGTAGGCCTGAATCAAGAGGAGCCCATTATCGTGATGACTTCCCATCAGAAGGCAATTTTTTTGAAATGGCTACACTAACCTATAAACACGAGTTAGGTGGAATGGCATGTGAGTTAATTAGGATTTCATAATTAATGAACACAATAACATTAAACATTTATCGTTTTAACAAAGAAACAGTGAGTCCATCAATCTTACAACCTTTCACTCTTAGCTATAGCAATGAAGAGACTCTTCTCGATTTGCTTATGAGAGTCCTGTATGAATTTGATAGCACTCTGGCTTTCGATAAAAACTGCCGAATAGGGTTGTGTGGTAGTTGTCGTTTAAAAGTTAATGGCAAAGTGATGTTAGCTTGCAGTGAAAATGTAGCAAAGTTAGTTTCCGAATTTGGCAATGAGCTTGAAATAACCCCTTACAATTGCACGAAAGTTGTTCGTGACCTGATCGTAGAACCGCAGTTTGAAAACTGTTCAGAAATAGAGGTGAAATAATGAGTAATAGTTTTTTAGGTGCGGGTTCTCGCTTTAAAGAAGGTCCAGATCAACGCTTATATAACAGTGCATTTCAATATGAACTTGAATGTAGCCCATATATTATGAGCAACTTAAGTATAGCGGATATGAGTCATGTCATGACTTTAATTCAAGGGGGAGTAATTTCTTCATCAAAAGGAAGAAAGTTGCTATCAGGTCTTCTTGAAGTCCACCTACAAGGAACTGAAAACATTCCTTTAGATCCTGCTGTAGGAGATAGTTACAATAACAGAGATAAATATTTGCAACAGCAAATTGGCCCTGATAGTGGTTATGTTCACATCGGACGTGCTCGAAGGGAAGCTAGTACAATAGCTTGGCAAATGGTTTGCCGCGAAAAATTATTTTGCCTTCATGAAAAGTTAATTCAGTTATGTGAGGTATTTAATCACGTTGTTTCACAACATTTAAATACTTTTATGGCAGACTTTACCTATTTACAACATGCACAGCCCACTACTTTAGCCCATTATTTACAAGGGTTTCAAAGACCGCTATTAAGAGACATTGGTCGCATAGAAACAGCTATAAAAATGGTGAATTTATCTCCTGCATGTTCAGGGAGTGTTAATGGCTCTCAAATTGAGATGAATCGAGAGTTTATTGCCGAGTTGCTGGAATTTGATGGCATATTAACTCACACTCGGGATGCGATGTGGGCACCAGATATGTGTATTGATGTGATGACGAGTCTTTGTTCGATAATGACAAGCTTAAATCGAATCAGTGAAGAGTTTATTATTTGGAATAGCGCAGAATTCTCTTACCTTGAGTTAGCTGATGGCTTTACCCGCACAAGTGTCATAATGCCACAAAAGAAAAATCCATATGGGTTAGCATTCATTCGTGGTCAAGCTAGAACCTTTAATGGCATGATGACAAATATTTTATCAACAAATCAGACTATTAGTGGGCAGCCTGATAACCGACTCTATGCTTATGGAGAACTACCAAAGGCTTTAGATTATGCTATTCAGTGTGTCGACCTTTTTGCCGGGATTTTATCTACATCTAAATTTAACAAGGATAAGCTTGCAGAAGCTGCGGCTGACAAATTTATTGTTGCAACAGACTTATGCGATATGCTGGTCAAATTTTCGGACTTAGATAATCGTAGTGCTCATAAAATCATCGGTAGGGCAGTAAGGAATGCTTGTGATGAAGAGCAAGATGGTTTTACTCTTGATAGTATAAAGTTAGCAGCACAGCAGTTGAATATTGATTTGCCAAACATTCCGGATCAGGTATTTAATTCTAACATTGACATACCTTCTCTTATTTCTTTAAGGAAAGGACTTGGTAGTGCAAACCCCGAGCAAGTCCAATTAATGGTTCAGGACAGTCAAAACAGTATAGCTAAGGCGCATTCGTTTCAAGGAAATTATAGAATGTCATCTTTCAATGAGCGCTTTGTGAAAAAAGTGAATCTCTTTTTGAATGAGCTAAAGGACAAATAATGTTAACAAGTATTTATACAGAAATAGCTAACAAAAAAGGTACGAAAATAGCGGTTTCGTTTGACGATAAAGAATATAGCTATGATGAGTTTCATACTGAAATAGATAAATTCGCTACTTTTTTAAAATCAAAAAATATAAAGCCTAGTCAAAGAGTCGCAGTATCAAATTTTTCACCTGTTGAGCTCCTTTTTTCTTATTATGCTGGTGCAAAATGTGGGGTTAGCATAGTACCTATTCCCTTTATTGATCCACAGAGACAACAGGGGGCATTGGAAACTAGTGATGCTGCATTGTTTATTGAATCTTACCCTCAATTAGAGCCAAAGAATATTGATGTTTCATTTGATCAAGAAGCTATGGTTATTTTTACTTCTGGAACGACTTCCAGCAAATTGAAAGGGGTAAGATTATCTCAGTGTGGCATCAACGATATTTGTGCATTCATGAATAGTAAGATGGAGGTTGATGAGGGAATTGCAGAATTAGTTTTTGCTTCAATAGATCATGCATTTGGTTTTGGGCGATGCCATAGTGTCCTGATGGCCGGCGGAAGAATTGTATTACCAACTCAGCTTAGTAATCCTTTATCAATTTCATCATTGTTTAGTAAGTATGATTGTAATGCATTATCAACGGCACCTTCTTTGTTAGCAGCTTTACTACAAGTAGGCAAAAGTGAGTTGGCGGCAGTTGCAGACAACCTAAAATGGCTACAAACTGGCGCAATGAGATTTGATCACTTTTTCCGAATTGAATTATGTAATTCACTGCCTAAAACAAGAATATTTCTCCATTATGGGTTAAGTGAAGCTATGCGAGTAACATTCTTTGAGCTAAACCGTAATTTAGATAAGGTTAAGACCGAAGGACCTGCTTCAGAATGCTCTGAGTTAAAAATTATTGATGATCAAGGCTGTGCTTTACCCCCTTTCGAAAGTGGGCGAATAGCAATTAGAGGAAGTAATTTATGCTTAGGGTATCTCGATGATGAGCTATGGAATAGTCAGCTTCAAGATGGTTGGTTTATAACTTCTGATGTTGGGTACTTAGATGAGCAAGGTTATCTAGTCTTTTCAGGAAGAAGTGATGATGTAATAAATTATAATGGTGTTTTAGTGCACCCTGATGAAATAGAATCTAAACTGGTGACGTTATTTAAGAGCAATGCTTTTACAGTACTTGGTATGGAAGATCCCAGTAAAGTTAAAGATAGTATTATTGTTTTATGTGTAGAAGGAGAAACTAAAGTAACTCTCAAGGATGTAGCAAAACATTTGAAAGATACTGATTCAAATTTTAGACCGAATAAGCTATTTACATTAAGTGAGCTACCACGAACACGTTCTGGTAAAGTAAGTAGAGCATTAATTAAAAAGCATTTATGTGAGCAATATGAAAAATAAACAAATCATAAAAGAGTTAATTTTAATTCAAAACCCAAGTGTGGATCTTAGTAACGAAGCGGATTTTTCATCAAGCTTTGCTGAACTTGGACTGGATTCTATAGATGTTATGACTATAGTCTTAAAAATTAAGAGAGAGCTAGGTATAGACATCAACGATGAACAGTTGTCTAAGTTAGGTACTGTTTCTGAGTTAATAGAGTTTTTAGATAATAAATAAATGCATTAAGCTTGGTAGGGGCGACTATTCGGTGGCTCCGCAAGCCAACTGTAAATATCATCTCTCATCAGCTCAGTCGTTGCTTTATAAAACTCTCTCATATTGAAGCCCCAGACGCTGCCATGGCACATTTTAGAGTGATTCAATTTAAATTGTTTTTCGAAATTTTCAAATATTTTGACATTTTTATCTCTTTTTATATCGCAGTTTAGATACGTTACTAGATGATAAAAAGCTTTCATTTCTGTGTGCTGCCCAGTTTCAATTGGATGTATGAACTCTTTTGTATACCTGTAAGGTACGTTCATGTCAGACTCACATTGGTGAACAAGGCTGACAATTTGTTTTGGGTGAATACCTACGGAAATAAAAATACTGTTAAGCTCCAGCATCCTAGAAAAAGGAGTGTGCATACCATAACTATGGGGGGCTGTGTTTTCACAAATGTAAGATGCTTCTTTTCCTATTGCGGTGCGAGACGAGAAAGGGTGAAGCTGTCTAATGCTTCCTGTTTGATTTCTGATAAATTCGCTAAAAGCACCGGTTTCAGAAGGTGTATTTTTTAGTGAAAATGGAATGTTAGTATTACAAAGTGAAAAGCTATGAGTTGGCACTACAATTGTACCTTCTGGGCCTATCAAATCCATAATCACCTTAAGATGTAAATTTAACAGCTCGAACTTACTCAAAGAAAGAGAAATACCAACTTTTGTGATATCTCCAGTAACATAAACAACTTTTCCTTCGGTGATACCAACAGAAGAGTATGCCTGTTTTAAACTTTCGTAAGATATGTCTGCTAACATGAAAGCTCTAATTCCTTGTTTAATTCACTAGGTTAAAGAATGCCGTAATTACAGCTTTTTGCTCATCTGCTGTCATAGTTGGGTGCAGAGGAATAGTAACAGCCTGTTTGTAGTAGGTTTCTGCATTAGGGAAATCACCGTCAGAAAAGCCTAAAGCTTGATAATAAGGCTGTAAATGGATAGGTATATAATGCAAGTGAGCAATAATTCCTTGCTCGCGCATGCCTGTAATGACTGACTTGTGTTTTTCTATATCACACTGTGTTAAACGAACAATATATAAATGGTAGCTAGAGTAACACTCATTCGATTGTGTTAAATGAGCTACCGTTGAGTTTGCAAATGCATGGTTATATGTTGTTGCAATGTCGTTTCGCACTGATACAAAGTTGTCTAGCTGCTTTAACTGACTCAGTCCTAAAGCGGCTTGCATATCAGTCATTCTATAATTAAAACCAAGCTCTAACTGTTGATAATACCAAGGGCCGTGACTTGACTCGGTCATTTCTTCAGGAATATTAGTAATACCATGACTTCGCAAGCGGCTCATTTTTTTGTCTAGCGCTTCACAGTTGGTAACCGCCATGCCACCTTCAGCAGATGTGATTATCTTAACTGGATGAAAGCTAAACACAGTAATATCTGAATAAACACAGCTGCCAACAGGCTTATCTTTGTACTTGGCGCCAATAGCATGCGAGGCATCTTCAATAACCTTAAAACCATACTCTTTGGCAAGTGCATTGATTGCTGCCATATCGCATGACTGACCAGCTAGATGAACAGGGATCACGACTTTAGGGAGTCGCTGGCTTTGTTTGGCTAATGTCAGTTTTTCTTTAAGCGCTGCAACAGACATATTGCCAGTTTCAAGGTCGATATCAACAAAGTCGACCTCTGCGCCACAATACAGCGCGCAGTTACTCGATGCGACAAAGGAGATTGGCGACGTCCATACAATGTCGCCTTTACCTACGTCTAAGGCAAGGCAAGCAATATGTAACGCTGAAGTCGCACTGTTAGTAGCACAGGCATAGTGAGCACCACAATATTTTGCAATGGCACTTTCAAATGCTGGAACAGCAGGTCCTTGCGTTAGCCAGTCAGACTTTAAGACATCAATTACGGCGTTGATGTCATCTTGAGAAATACTTTGTTTGCCGTAAGGAATTACCTTATTCGCCATAATGAAGTATTACAGTAACGCTTTGACATTGAAGTTTTTAATTTCTTCAATGCTCATATAATCAGGGTTATCTAGTGAGTTATACTCGAAACCTTGGGCAACTTGCTCGCCTTTTTCACCCAGTGCATTTTCAGTAAAATCATTGCTACGACTACTGAATTTAATACCCGGAGCGATAACAAAGTGATCGCTATATTCGTACGTTTCAAAGCATAAGTCGGCAGGACACATAACTTCGTGTAACTTTTCACCTGGGCGAATACCGATTATTTTAATTGGTAAGTCAGGTGCCATGGCTTTGGCAAGATCAGTAATACGAATTGAAGGGATCTTTGGAACGAAAATTTCACCACCTAACATACGCTCAAAGTTAGTTAATACAAAATCAACACCTTGTTGCAGGCTAATCCAGAAGCGAGTCATTTCTTCATGAGTAATTGGTATATGGTCGCGGCCTTGGTCGATAAACTTTTGGAAAATAGGCACAACAGAGCCACGCGAACACACTACATTACCGTATCTTACTACAGCAAAGGTTGTTTTATGGCCGCCAGCAATATTGTTAGCAGCAACAAATAACTTGTCTGATGCAAGTTTAGTCGCACCATATAAATTGATTGGGTTTGCGGCTTTATCAGTTGACAGTGCAATGACTTTTTCTACGTTATTATCAAGGGCGGCATCAATAACGTTTTCAGCCCCATTTATATTAGTTTTGATACACTCCATTGGGTTGTATTCAGCTGCGGGTACTTGTTTTAATGCTGCAGCGTGAATCACATAGTTTACGCCACGCATAGCACGACGAAGCCTTTCTTTATCGCGTACATCACCAATGAAGTATCGCATACAGGGTTGGTCAAACTCTTGCTGCATTTCAAACTGCTTTAGTTCGTCCCGTGAGAAGATAATGATCTTCTTAGGTTTATAGCGTTCTAGTAGCGTTTTGACGTATTTTTTGCCGAATGAACCAGTACCACCGGTAATTAAAATCGTTTTATTGTCGAACATAGCGTTACCTAAGTTATTTATCATTGGCGTAGTTGTTTATAAAAGTGAAGTACGCAAAGTGAGAATTTTGACACAATTCTCAGTAATTTAACTATTAACTAGTACACTAGCAAGTCAGATGCCAAGTTAATTTATCTAAACCATGGTACAAAGTGCAAATTTTGGCAAATTAAGCTATAATTTAAGCAATCGGTTTGTCGGAGGCCGCCATGAAAATTCAATCACCCAATACCGGGTTTTTAAACCAAACTCAGCAAACGGGCAATAAGCTTGCTGAGCAACTAGCATCAGGTAAAAAAGTAAATTCAGCGGCAGATGATGCCGCTGCACTGCAAATTATTGATAGATTAACATCGCAGCAAGATGGCTACAGTCAAGCAATTAATAATGCGTACGATGGCATTTCTTACTCGCAAGTAACAGAGTCAAATCTATCTGGTGTAAATGATGCCGTTTCTCGCATTCGAGAGCTGTCTATCCAATCGGGTAATGGTGCGCTCACAGACAGTGATAGGGCTGCACTCCAAGAAGAAGTGTCGCAATTACAAACGCAAATATCAGAAACATTCGAAAATGCCACATTCGGTGGTAAACCTTTATTTGATGGTGAGCAAGTGTCGTTTCAAGTGGGTCCTGATGCCAACACCACACAATCAGTGACGCCATCTGATGGTAGTATTGCTTCAGTTATTGCGGGGATCGATATTTCAACCCAAGCAGGGGCACAAGCTGCCATTGATATTAGCGACCAAGCTGCAGAGGAAATTAACACGCAAAGAGCTGAGCTAGGCGCTTTTCAAAACACCTTGGCGAGTACGATAAAAGGTTTAGGTAACCAGCGAGAGAGCATTGCTGCGAGCCAAAGCCGAATAGAAGATACTGACTATGCAAAAGCTGTGTCTGATCAAGTAGCTAATGATATTTTATCGCAAGCATCGATTGCCCTACGTGGTCAGGCAAATCGTTCAGCCGAATCTATATTAGGCTTACTTTAATTCTTTAGTATTAAATTTTAGTGCTAAGTGACTATTTTTTGGCGTTGATGTCAATAAATTGCCGCTTAGCGCTTGCATCCCTCCTAAACTCGCTTACAATTTAGAAATTAACTAACCTCGTGGTAACTGTGGTTCGCCAATAATGATCTTAATTTTAGACAATAATAATAATCGTGCGATAGGTTTACATGCAGCACTTACCTTCATTGGTGAAACTGCACAATTAGTTGATGAGACTTCATTACAGTCTTTTTGCGAAAAACATCAACAGCAAGAATGCATGGTCATTCTTGGTGCTTTACAGCAGCTAAATCACGAGGCTGTGATCAAACAGTTTCCTGCCATTCCGTTTTTATTAATTGGTGAAACACTCAAACCGCTGCTAAGTATTGCTAATGTAGTAGGTTTAATTTGTGAGCCATTTAATCATGATGTAACTACTCAGCTATTGCATGATTGTCAGCAATATCAGCGCATGCTACCGGGTGACCATAAACAAGCGAAATCTAACAAATCATTTGATGGTTTAGTCGGTGAAACAGAAGCTGTAAAAGATGTGCGCTTTTTAATTGAGCAAGTAGCAAAAACCGATGCCAACGTGCTGATCTTAGGTGAGTCAGGCACAGGTAAAGAAGTTGTTGCACGTAACGTTCATTTACTCTCTAAACGCAATACCGGGCCATTTGTGCCGGTAAACTGTGGTGCTATCCCTGGTGAACTACTTGAGAGTGAGCTATTTGGCCATGAAAAGGGCGCGTTTACGGGCGCTATTTCTGCGCGAAAGGGGCGTTTTGAATTAGCGCAAGGCGGTACACTGTTTCTAGATGAAATTGGTGATATGCCTTTGCAAATGCAGGTTAAACTACTGCGTGTGTTGCAAGAGCGTAGCTATGAGCGAGTAGGGGGTACTAAGCCTATTCAAGCTGATGTACGAATTATTGCTGCGACTCACCGTAATCTTGAAGAAATGATTGAACAGGGCGACTTCCGTGAAGACCTTTTTTATCGTTTAAACGTGTTTCCAATTGAAAACCCTTCGCTAAGTGAGCGTGCCGACGACATTCCTCTACTTCTAAAAGAGCTAATGCGTCGTGTGAACGAGCAAAGTGGCACAACGGCCAAATTCACTGAGCGTGCGATTCAAAGCTTAAAAGAGCATGCGTGGCCGGGGAATATTCGTGAGCTTGCTAACTTAGTTGAGCGCATGGTGATCATGTTCCCAGACAAAGTGGTTGATGTACCAGACCTACCAGCTAAATATCGTTATATTGAAGTTGAGGCTTATGAGCCTGAGTACCCTGAAGAGTTGATGGAGCGAGATGCTTTCAACGATATTTTCAGTACCGGCTTTAGTGATTATGATGAGGAAGAGCTTGATACCCCAGCAACAACGGCTGACTCAGGTTTATTACCAGATGAAGGAATTGAGCTCAAAGAATACCTAGCTGAGCTAGAAATCAGCTTAATCAGCCAAGCATTAGAGCGCTACGATTATGTTGTTGCACGTGCAGCAGAAATTTTAGGTGTTCGCCGCACCACACTGGTCGAAAAAATGAAGAAATATAACCTAACGCGCGATTAAGCCGCGTTAGGTTTCTTCCTCGGTTTTATCTCTTTAATATTCACTAATTATCTCAGCTTTTCTAAAGCAATCATTGCTATGGTCATTTACCATGCCACAGGCCTGCATGTGGGCATACACCGTCGTCGGGCCTAAAAACTTAAAGCCGCGCTTT
This sequence comes from Pseudoalteromonas sp. BZK2, assembly GCF_014349195.1. Classification (NCBI taxonomy): domain Bacteria; kingdom Pseudomonadati; phylum Pseudomonadota; class Gammaproteobacteria; order Alteromonadales; family Pseudoalteromonadaceae; genus Pseudoalteromonas; species Pseudoalteromonas sp. BZK2. The sequence goes on from NZ_JACSOG010000013.1 coordinate 39,734, forward strand.
TTTAAATCTTTGGCGAATGCTGTAGAGGCTTCAGTAATAGCCGGGTAATCCTCTAATTTATCAAGATTGTTTACCAATGGTTTGCCACCAACAAACTGCCATTGGTAATTTGAGAAACTGCCAAACTCTTTTTGAATCTCAATAAAACGTTGCGCGTTATTGATAGTGGCGGCGATTTTAGCGCGATTACGAATAATACCTTCAAACTGCATTAAACTTTCGACGTCGTCTTCGGTCATTCTGGCAACATCTTCAACAACAAAGTTTTTAAAGGCACTGCGATAGCCATCACGCTTTTTAAGTATGGTATACCAACTCAGTCCCGCTTGTGCTGACTCTAAGGTTATAAATTCAAATAAGCGGTGATCATCATATAGTGGCACCCCCCATTCTTGGTCATGATAGGCCACATAATCTTCTTTGCTGGTATCGAGCCATGGGCAACGACAATGGTGTTCTTTTTGCATTATTCCCTCGCGATTGTCATTTTTTTGTCAGTGTTGTTTTGTCTTTAATTTATTGAAATAAAACAAAAATAAATTTGGTACGGATTGTGCATTTAGCTAGGTAGACACGATTTTTTGAGTATCGATTATGGCCTTAGCAAATGTCCTAAAACCACAATTTATCACAGCCAAACAATATAACCCATGCTTACAACAAGAAGAGTATGTGGGTGAATTGAGTGAGCTGCGCCAACAAGCCAGTTGGTTAGGTCATTTGGTTGATACCATGCCTGCGGGTGTGGTGGTTTTGGATGGCCGAGGTATGATCGCAAAAGCCAATCAAATCGCCATTGATATGCTAGGAGAACCCCTTGAAGGTGAAAAGTGGTTTAGCGTTATTCAACGCTCATTTCGACCAAAGCAAGACGATGGCCATGAAGTATCACTTAGAGATGGGCGTTTAATTAAGCTTGATATTACTGCGCTTACTCCAGAGCCTGGGCAGTTAATTTTAATGACAGATTTAACTGAAACCAGGCGCTTACAAAAGCGGGTAGCACATATGCAGCGCTTAAGTGCGCTTGGCAAAATGGTCGCCTCGCTTGCTCATCAGGTTAGAACACCGTTATCAGCAGCCATGTTGTATGCCGCAAACTTAGGCTCAAAGCGATTGCCAGAAAGCTCGCGTGGCAACTTTCATACAAAGTTAATGTCGCGTTTAAAAGATTTAGAAACCCAAGTGAACGACATGCTGCTATTTGCCAAAAGTGGTGAGCAACAAGTGGTCGAAAGTGTTTCAATGCAGCAATTACTTAATGAAGTAAAAGCCGGTGCTGATGCTATGGTTGCGCAAAATAACAGTGAACTTAGCGTGAACTTGCCTGAGCCAGATATTGAAATTATGGGTAATAAAACGGCTCTGGCGAGTGCTATTCAAAACCTGATCCACAACAGTATTCAAATTATTGGCTCTGAGGCTGTGGTAACCCTGAGTGCCGAACGTGACGAAAGTAGCGAAAACTGTGTTCGTATCAGTGTCAGTGATAATGGCCCGGGTGTTGATTTACGCCATGTCAACAAATTATTCGAACCTTTTTACACTACCAAAAGCCAGGGCACGGGGCTTGGACTTGCAGTTGTAAGTTCAGTCGCCAATGCGCACCAAGGACGGGTTGAAGTGACAAATAATGCTCATGGGGGAGCATGTTTTAGTTTGATCTTGCCAATTAGTGCAGAACCAATCTCAGCGGAGGCAAAATGAATACTAACTCTATCTTAGTCGTTGAAGACGACGCAGGTTTACGAGAAGCGCTAATCGATACCCTTGAGATGTCGGGTATTGATTGCGTTGCTGCAGATAGCGCTGAACAAGCGATGATCTTGCTTAAGCAAAATAGCTATTCATTGGTTGTTAGTGATGTGCAAATGGGCGCCATGAGTGGCCTTGACCTATTACGTAGCATTAAACTTAATTATCCTGAGCTGCCGGTATTAATGATGACAGCCTATGCCACCATTGATGATGCTGTAGAAGCAATGCGTTTAGGTGCGATTGATTACATGGCAAAACCGTTTGCTCCAGAAGTGCTCCTTAACATGGTGAGTCGTTATCTACCTGAAAAGGAAAAAGAAACCGATGGCCCAATCGTTGCCGATCCATCGAGTATTAAGCTATTAGAGCTCGCGAGCAAAGTTGCCCGCTCAGATGCCAGTGTCATGGTACTCGGCCCAAGTGGCTCGGGTAAAGAAGTGTTGGCTCGTTTTATCCACGATAAATCAAATCGTAGCGATGCCCCCTTTGTGGCTATTAACTGCGCTGCTATTCCTGAAAACATGCTTGAAGCAACCTTATTCGGTTACGAAAAAGGGGCGTTTACCGGCGCTATTCAAGCATGTCCGGGTAAGTTTGAACAAGCTCAAGGTGGCACCATCTTACTTGATGAAATCACTGAGATGGATTTAGGCTTACAAGCAAAATTACTGCGTGTACTTCAAGAGCGCGAAGTAGAGCGCTTAGGCGGTCGTAAAACCATAGAGCTTGATGTTCGCGTACTTGCTACAAGTAACCGAGATTTGAAAGAAGCGGTGAGCGAAAATCTATTTAGGGAAGATTTATATTATCGCTTAAATGTATTCCCGCTAATGTGGAAACCATTAGCCGAGCGTCCTGGTGACATTGTTGTATTGGCAGAGCATTTACTAGAGCGTCATTGCCTGAAAAGTAAAGAGCCTATAGCTCAACTAAGTGAGGATGCGAAACAAAAGCTGCTATCGCATGCTTGGCCAGGTAACGTACGAGAGCTCGATAACGTTATTCAACGGGCGTTGATATTATGCGATGGTAATAGTATTCATCAAGATGATGTCTTTATTGAAGAGTTGCTTACGGCGGATATCAAGCCAGTCGCTACGCCACCACACAACGCACCAGTTTATCAAGAACAGCCTGTTGAAGTTAATCTAGATACCGTACCGCAAGTGAGTGAGCAGGGTAATTATAAAGACGAGCTGAAAGACAAAGAGCATCGTATTATTTTAGAAACCTTAGCGCGCTGTAATGGTAAGCGTAAAGAGGTTGCAGAAACCTTAGGTATCAGTCCGCGCACGTTACGTTATAAACTGGCGCAAATGCGAGACTTGGGTATCGCCTTACCTGCATAAACTCCTTCCAAAAGTTAGTCAAACAAGCTCGCATTTTTGTGAGCTTGTTTGCTGTCAAAACTCTGACAAGTAAATTTATTGAGTTAAGTTGTTGAAAATATTTATTTTATTTTATGGCACGGTTTGTGCTTTATCAGTGCATAAGTAAACTGCATTGTCAGAGAGTATTATGAAAGTTCAAAACAGCGCATTATTTCAAGAAATGCAATCTATGGCTTCAGAAGTTGGTCGTAGTAACTCAATTAATAATTTACCAACACAAACTCAGCCAACTTCATCGGCACAGTTTGGTGATTTACTTACCAATGCACTTGATACAGTGAATGGTTTACAACAAGAAGCAAAACAAAAGGTAACCGCGCTTGAAATGGGCGATCGCAGTGTTTCACTTGCGGACGTAATGATTGCTTCGCAAAAGTCATCAGTTGCCTTTGAAGCGACGGTACAGGTTCGCAATAAACTTGTTGAAGCTTATAAAGAAATTATGAACATGCCTGTGTAACTAGGTAGTGGAGAATTATTGTGGCGCAATCTAATCAATCAACTGATCTAGCCTTAGCAGGCGGCGGTATCGATGCAACCGATACTGACGATCAACAAGAGCAAAAGTCAGGCTACCTAAGTGCCTTAAATGGTGTAGACGTTTTACGCCAGGCTACTTTAGTGATTGCTTTAGCAATCTGTTTGGCTATCGCAATTTTTATTATTATTTGGGCTCGTCAGCCTGATATGCGTCCGCTTGGCAAAATGCCAACGGAAGAGCTTATTCAAACGCTGGACTTTTTAGATGCTCAAAAGATTGATTACGAACTTGATGGTAACGTCATCTCTGTTGAAGAAGGTGAATACCAAAACATCAAATTATTGATGGCTCGTGAAGGCCTAGAGCAAGCGCCAAGCTCAGGTACTGACATCATCATGCAAGACATGGGGTTTGGTGTAAGCCAACGCCTTGAACGTGAACGTTTAAAACATGGTCGTGAGCAACAGCTTGCACGTACCATAGAAGAGCTAAAAAATGTTACTCGCGCCAAAGTACTTTTAGCTATTCCAAAAGAAAACGTATTTGCTCGTCGTGAAAAACAACCTTCAGCGACGGTAGTACTCACCTTAAAACGCGGCCGTACGCTTGATGGTGAAGAAGTTGACTCAGTAGTTGATATTGTTGCCTCAGCAGTCCAAGGTTTATCGCCAGAGCGCGTAACTGTGACTGATCAAAATGGTCGTTTACTGAATTCAGGTTCACAAAACTCACTTGCTGCTCGCTCTCGAAAAGAGTATGAAATTGAGCGTAAGCGTGAAGAAGAATACTTAAATAAAATCGATAGCATCCTTATTCCAGTTGTAGGTTTAGGTAACTACACAGCGCAAGTCGACTTAAATATGGATTTTAGTGCAGTCGAAGAAACACAAAAACGTTATAACCCAGACTTACCCGCTGTGCGCAGTGAAACCACGTTCGAAGAAAACAACATTGGTGGTCTTGCTGTGGGCATTCCAGGTGCGCTAACGAATCAGCCGCCAGTTAACTCTAATATTCCTGAGGTCGCTGGCCAAGGTAGTGCAGGCTCAGCAACGAACCCAAGTCGTTCGCATAAAGAAGCAACACGTAACTACGAACTTGATACCACAATTTCGCATAAGCGCCAGCAAACCGGTGTTATCCGCCGCATCAGTGTGTCAGTTGCCGTTGATTATGTACCACAAGTAGGTGAAAACGGTGAAACAACTATGGTTCCTCGCTCTGTCGAAGCATTGTCAAATATTCGTCGCTTACTACAAGGTGGTGTTGGGTTTGATATGCAACGCGGTGATGCACTTGAAGTCGTCACAGTGCCATTTGTAAGACAAGATACAGGTGAAGCGATTGAAGTTCCACTTTGGGAGCAAGATTGGTTCATGAAGATGCTACGCTTAGCATTAGGTGCACTGGTTATCATCGTACTTATTGTCTTTGTTGTAAGACCTATGCTGAAACGTCTAATTTACCCAGACGATACACTAGAAGAATATGATGAAGATGCATTAAGTGCAGGTGTAGATATTGGTGATAGCACGCTAGATATGCTAAATAAAGACTTTGACTCTGCTGCTGTAGGATTCTCAAGTGATGGTACACTACAGCTGCCAGACTTACATGGCGATGAAGATTTACTCAAAGCAGTTCGTGCATTGGTTGCAAATGAACCAGAACTGTCTTCTCAAGTAGTGAAAGCGTGGTTAACAGAAGATGACTGATCAAGAACAAAAACAATTACCACCGGCGTTTGATGTTGATAAATTAGACGGTGTTGATAAGGCGGCAATCTTATTGCTGAGCTTATCAGAAGAAGATGCTGCGCAAATCCTTAAGCACTTAGAGCCAAAGCAAGTGCAAAAAGTGGGTATGGCAATGGCCGCACTAGATGATTTATCGCAAGCGAAAATTAGCGCAGTCCATAATTTGTTTATTGAGCAAATTCAAAGCTTCAGTACCATTGGCTTCCAGTCTGAAGACTTTATTAAAAAAGCCCTTACAGCAGCGCTTGGTGAAGACAAGGCTGCCAGCCTTATTGACCAAATTGTTATGGGCTCAGGGGCGAAAGGTCTTGATTCATTGAAGTGGATGGACTCAAAGCAAGTGGCGAATATCATTCGCAACGAGCACCCGCAAATTCAAACCATTGTTTTATCTTATTTAGAGCCAGAGCAATCAGCGGAAATCTTGTCGCAATTCCCAGAAAAAGTGCGTTTAGATTTAACCATGCGTATTGCAAACCTTGAAGAAGTTCAACCAGCAGCATTGCAAGAGTTGAATGAAATCATGGAGAAACAGTTCGCAGGTCAAGCTGGTGCGCAAGCTGCGAAAATGGGTGGCTTGAAAGCGGCCGCTGATATCATGAACTACCTAGATACCAATGTTGAAGGTCAGTTAATGGATTCAATCCGTGAACACGATGAAGAGATGTCACAGCAAATCCAAGACCTTATGTTTGTCTTTGAGAACTTAATGGATGTTGAAGACCGTGGTATTCAAGCAATTCTTCGTGAAGTACAGCAAGATGTATTAATGAAAGCAATTAAAGGTACTGACGAAGCATTAAAAGAGAAGATTTTGGGCAATATGTCAAAACGTGCCGCTGAATTACTCGCAGATGATCTTGAGGCAATGGGCCCTGTTCGTATTAGCGAAGTAGAAGCGGCACAGAAAGAAATTCTTTCTACGGCACGACGTTTAGCTGACTCAGGCGAAATTATGCTTGGTGGCGGTGGTGGTGAGGAGTTCCTGTAAGCCATGAGTAAGTCTTCATTTCATACAGGACGCCCAGTGCATGCCAGTGAAGCTGCCGATGAATTATTGGAAAACTGGCCAATTCCTGAAGTGACGCAAGATACAACAAAGCTCGCTGGACGCTCAACGGCGTATGGCACGCCTTTAGCTGACTTATATCGTAAAGAGCAGCAAAAGCAGCAGGCCGAAGAGCAGCCAGAAGAGCCTGAAATTCCGTCATTGACCATGGCTGAACTTGAAAAAATCCGTCAAGATGCCTATGAAGAAGGACTAAAGCAAGGTCATGAACAAGGCTATATAGATGGTTTTGAAAAAGGCGCGCATGAGGGGAAAGAAGCTGGTTTTAAAGAAGGAGTTGAGCTTGGTAAGGAGCAGGGCCAAGAAGAAATTAAGCCTATTTTAGAAGAGCAGCTCACCAACTTAAGAAGCTTACTTGATAGCCTTTCTCAACCATTATCTAAAGTCGATGAAAGTGCCGAAAAGCAGTTAGTGCAAATAGCTGTTATGTTAACTGAAGTCTTAGTTTACCAAGAAATTAAAACCTCACCTGAAGTCATTTTACATGCTTTGAAGCAAGCTATTGATGCGTTAGGTGAAGAGCAAGCGAAAGTACGTATTCACTTACATCCTGATGATATTACTTTAATTACCGAAAGTTATGGCGAACAAACTATCGCAGATAACCATTGGCAGTTAGTTGCAGAACCGACTTTAGAACGTGGTGGCTGCGAAATTAAAACCCCGCAATCATCCCTTGATATGACGATAAAAACTCGCGTCAAAGAAACGTTGGAAAACTTTTTGCATAGCAGTGGTATCTAACACTTTTTAGGCTCATTATGAGTGCTCAATCAATGACTCTTAGCGAACGCTTACAGCGCTATGAAAAACATATCAAGGCTCCAAAACCGGCTGTTGCCGGTATTCTGACGCGTGTTGTTGGTTTAACGCTAGAAGCAAAAGGGCTTAGAGCACCTATTGGTAGTCAATGTAAAATTGAAACCATTAACGGCTTTGTTGATGCTGAAGTTGTTGGCTTTAATGACCAAACACTGTACTTAATGCCAAATGATCACATCTCTGGCGTACTACCAGGTGCGCGAGTTATCCCAAAAGTAAACGAAACAGGATTGCCTGTAGGCATGAGCTTGCTTGGCCGCGTAGTAGATGGCCTTGGTCGGCCACTTGATGGCTTAGGTGCTATTAATGCTGAGCATCACTTAAAGTTTGCGCAAAACGCAATTAACCCGCTGGCAAGACGACCAATCAGTCAACCTATGGATGTAGGTGTACGAGCCATCAACTCCGTTATTACCGTGGGTCAAGGCCAGCGTATGGGTCTGTTTGCAGGCTCTGGTGTTGGTAAATCAGTGCTACTAGGTATGATGACTCGTGGTTCTGAAGCAGATGTAATCGTGGTTGGCCTTGTGGGTGAACGTGGTCGTGAGGTAAAAGAATTCATTGAAGAAATTTTAGGAGTCGAAGGGCGTAAGCGCTCAGTGGTAGTTGCAGCCCCTGCGGATGCGTCACCATTAATGCGTTTAAAAGGCTGTGAAAGTGCAGTGACCATTGCGGAATACTTTCGCGATCAAGGACTTAACGTGTTGTTATTACTTGACTCGGTTACCCGTTATGCCATGGCACAACGTGAAATTGCCTTAGCGGTTGGTGAGCCTCCGGCTACGAAAGGTTATCCGCCTTCAGTATTTGCTAAATTACCTGCGCTGGTGGAGCGTGCCGGTAATGGTGGTGAAGGGCAAGGTGCCATTACTGCGTTTTTTACTGTACTTAGTGAGGGCGATGATATGCAAGACCCAATTGCTGACTCTGCCCGCGCTATTTTAGATGGCCACATTGTTTTATCTCGAGATTTAGCCGACAGTGGTCACTATCCGGCTATTGATATTGAAAAGTCGATTTCTCGTGTAATGCCGCAGGTTGTATCTGAAGCGCATATGCAACAAGCGCGTGTGCTCAAGCAAGTGTATTCAATGTATCAACAAAACAAAGATATGATCACCTTAGGGGCGTACCAAAAAGGCACCGATCCTATGCTCGACCAAGCAATTAATATGATGCCGCGAGTCAATCAATTCCTTCAACAAGGTATGAAAGATGTGATCAGTTATGATGAAGGTCTGCAAGGTCTAGCGCAGTTATTAGGGCAAGGTTAATGGCTAAAAGTAAACTTGATTTATTGTTAAAGCTTGAGAGCGATAAAGAAGAGTCTTTACGCATGGATTATTTAAAAGCACAGCAGCACTTACAAAGTAATCAACAAAAACTGCAAGGGCTTAATAACTTTCGTTTAGAGTATTCTCAGCAGTTACATTTGAAAGGACGCTCTGGTTTGTCTAGTGCTGGCTTCAGCCAATATCATGCTTTTATTGCAAAAATTGAAGAAGCGATACGCCAGCAAGCAAGTACAGTGAATACCGCAAAACAAGTTGTGACACAGCGAAAAGCACTGTGGTTAAAGCAACAAGTGAAAGCAAAAGCAGTAGCGAAGTTAATCGAAAAGCAAGCTGAAAAACAAGCGATGCAAGTGGCAAAAGCAGAACAAAAAATGCTGGATGAATTTGCTGCAAATCAGTTTTATCAGCGTCAACTTAAAAATGCACTTCTTTAAAATACTTCCTTTTTAGGCATGTTAATTGCATTTACCTAACCAGTAGCATTAATTTTGGCACTTGCGGCGGCAAATTGCCTCATTACTTTAGATGACTAGGTTTAGGTGAATTATGGCGATCAGTGATATCAATTTGCAGGTTAAAACTGAGCAAGGTACTGGTTTTTCAGGCAAAGACTCAGAGTCTAACAACAAAGCATCGGGCTTAAGTTTTTTAACTTCACTGACAGAAGCAAGTGAAGCGGCAAACGCGCAAGCAAAAAGTGATGCAGATGCTGACTCAGTTGATGAACCTAAAGCTATCAGTACATCTGAAGAACCTAAATCAGATGCAAAACCAGGTGATGAGAATACAGCGACTGATGCTAAAGCTGCAACTGCTCCCACATCTACAGATCAGCAGCCTAAAACAAGTCCAGATATTCATAATGAAGCTGTAACTAAAGAGCAAAGCGATGAACTTGCACTTGTAGAAGGTGAAGATAACTCACTGCTTTCGCAAATTAATGCGGCTCAAGCTATGAGTACACGTGTTAATAAATTGATTGAAAATAATGACTTTAGCCCTGTAGTTGTTGATAAAAAACCAACCCCAATCGATACCATTACACCTGTAATACCTTCACCTATGACAGACGTTGCGCAAACCGATGATTCAAAAGTCGCAGCAGAAGGTGACAACTCAATCGCAAGTTTATTACATAAGTCTAAAGTTGCGACAGCGGTAGATAGCCAACTAAAAGCGATTGGTGATTTACCGCCAAAAGATAGCGTGACCCCTATTGTTGATGGCCCATTAACAGACAAAGAAAAGCAGGGTGTTTCAGCTGTTAATACACCGGATACAAAACCTCAGGTAGCTAACTTTGCCAGTGCAACACAAGCAACTGACAGTAAAGAAACCACTGTTGATTTAGACGCTGTAAAAACAGCTGATGGAAATGAACTTGGCGCAAATGATAAAAGCAAAGCTGTTTTAAATAAGATGCTTAGCGATGCAAATAATAGCGTTCAAACTGATGCAAAAGCGGCTGAAGTGACGACAAAGCAAGCGCATGGCAACGTTGATAAGCCAGCAGTAAACCTAGCTACTGAGCAGGTAGCTCCGAAGAGCGTTGAAGCAAGCGCGGCAAAAGCATCAGATAAACCAGTAACTGATAAGTCAATCGTTAACCTGCTTGCCAAACTACAAAGTGGCGACGGGCAGGCTGTAAGTGAGTTCGCTAAAGGTTTGTCGCTCAGCACTGATCAACAAAAGCAACTTGAGCAACAAACCAATCAACTAAAAGTTGACAATAAGCTTGGCGCTGATGAGCTGGCAACAATCAAGTCGCTATTGACTGATGTGATGAGTAGTAAGCCTACAACACAAACTGCACAGAACCCTGTATCACAATTTGCTGTAGAGCAAGACATTGCTGATGAAAGCCTGACAAAACAAGATGCTAAATTAGCTGATAATAAAGCGCTTGATACTAAACTGCCGACTAGCATCGAAAAGCAAATCACTGCACTGACGAAAGATGAGCAGCAAGCACTGTTAAATAAAGTGAATACTCAACTGCAAACGTTAACGCCGGGTACTGCTCAGTACGAAAAACTTTCTGCGGCACAAACTGTGCTCAAAGAGGCTATTAATGCTCCTGCAATAGTCAACACAGCGATGCCGATAACCGCCGCCACAGTCAATGCTGAAAATAATAATACAAAACAAAACAATACTGCGCAGGTTACAGCCGATGTTACAAAGGCTGCAACTAGTGAAGAAGTAACTTTAGAGCTTGATACAAAAATTAATACCGAACGTACACAAGAAGCTGTGCCTTCGCGTGTAGCTCAGTTATTTACTCAGTTAACGACTCAAGCCAATGCAGCAACACAACCGGGTGCCTATGAGGTGGCTCATCAGCAATATGAGCAAGCACTAGACGCACAAACAATGCAGACTCAAGCAACGACACAAACTCAGGCTCACTCTAAATCGGTGAGCATTGACCCTGGTGTAATGCAAGCGATCAATATTATAAAGAGTGACGCCGCAAAGATGCTTCAAGAGCGAGTTAGTGCGTTACTAAATATAAATAACAAAGAAGCGGAAATTCGCTTAGACCCACCAGAAATGGGCAGTATGCAAATTCGTATACGTAGCGATGCTGAACAAGCGCAAATTAATTTTGTTGTTCAAAATCAGCAGGCTAAAGAAGCTTTAGAGCAATCAATGCCACGTTTGCGAGAAATGCTTGCGCAGCAAGGTATTGAACTTGGTGAAAGTAGTATTCAGCAAGGTAACCCTGAGCAACAACAAGAGCAGTCTGGGCAAGGGCAGCTTGCAGGAAATCAACAAGCTGAGGAGCAACAGCCAGAAGTAACAGCGCAAAGCGCAGAAACTTCTCGACAACAATCTTCATCATCAATAGATTACTATGCATAAGTCCTGCTATTATAAGAAATAAAATAGTTACAGTGTGATAAACAACTTGCTGTAACTTTGAGGGAAGTAACAATGGCCGAAGAAGCAAATTTAGAAATAGAAGATACGGGTAAAGGCAAAAAGAAGCTGATTATCATCATTGCAGCTGTAGTGTTGATAGTTGGCGCCGCCGCAGGTTACTTTTTATTTATGGGTGATGATGCCCCTGAAGAGAGCCTAGCAGATGAAACCACAGTGACTGAGGCTGCTGCACCATCGAGCTCCGCACAGATTGGTTCGGCTCTCTATGTCGCAATGCCACGCCCATTTGTATTTAATGTACCCGGTGCGAGTCGCGACCGTATTGTACAAATAAAAGTTCAGCTACTTGTTCGCGGTGAAGTGAATGAAGAAACTGCCAAAAAGCATATTCCACTTATCGAAAGTACCTTACTTGGCGTTCTTTCAACAACGACCGCAGATGAATTAGGTACCAGTGAAGGTAAAGAGTCAGTGCGTGTTGCTGCACTTGAAAAAGTACAATCAGCATTAAGTGATGTTGAAGGTAGCAAAGTGATAGAGCGGGTATTATTCACCGGCTTTGTGATGCAATAAGGGGTCAGCGTGAGCGATTTATTATCTCAAGACGAAATTGATGCGCTTTTACACGGCGTTGATGAAGTCGAAGAGGAAGATATTCACGAAGGTGATGACTTAGACAGTAATACCTTACAGTATGACTTCTCATCACAAGATCGTATTGTCCGTGGTCGTATGCCGACCTTGGAGATCGTGAATGAACGTTTTGCCCGTCATATGCGAATTAGCCTATTTAACATGATGCGCCGCACCGCTGAGGTGTCAATCAACGGCGTGCAAATGATTAAATTTGGCGAATATATCCATACCTTATTCGTGCCAACCAGTTTGAACATGGTACGTTTTCGTCCGTTGAAGGGCACTGGCTTAATTACCATGGAAGCCCGATTAGTATTCATTTTAGTGGATAACTTTTTTGGTGGTGATGGCCGCTATCATGCAAAAATTGAAGGCCGTGAATTTACGCCAACAGAACGACGTATTGTTCAAATGCTACTTAAAATTATCTTCGAAGATTATAAAGAAGCATGGGCGCCGGTAATGGATGTATCTTTTGAGTACCTTGACTCAGAAGTTAACCCAGCAATGGCGAACATCGTAAGTCCAACTGAAGTGGTTGTTATTAGCTCCTTCCATATTGAGCTAGATGGTGGTGGTGGTGATTTCCATATCGCATTACCGTATTCAATGCTTGAGCCTATTCGCGAATTGCTCGATGCCGGTGTGCAATCAGACACCGAAGACACCGACTTACGTTGGAGTAAAGCATTACGTGATGAGATCATGGATGTAGAAGTCGACCTATCGACTCAATTGCTTGAGGTTGATTTAACGCTACAACAGATTATGGAGCTTAAAGCTGGCGATATTATCCCAGTTGAAATGCCAGAGCATATCACCGTATTTGTAGAAGAACTGCCGACATTTAGAGCGAAAATGGGCCGCTCACGTGACAATGTGGCACTACAAATTAGCGAAAAAATTAAACGCCCTGAATCAGTTAAGTCAGAACTACATGTGTTCACAAAAGGTGGCAAAAAACTGGATTCAGATGCAGAATTAGCAGAACTAGAAGAAGATCTACATCTATCTGAAGGTGTAGATTTAGACTGGTAGTCGATTTATAAGGTTAAACATAATGAGTGATGATCAAGATACAATGGACGAATGGGCCGCGGCACTAGCCGAAGCTGAAGAGGCTGAGGGTGGCTCAGGCGATGCTGCTGTGGCAGAGCTTGATGAATTAAAAGATGAAAGACATGAGCTATCGGGCGACGAAAAGCGAAAACTTGATACCATCTTGGACATTCCGGTTACTATTTCTATGGAAGTGGGCCGTTCAAAAATCAACATTCGTAACTTATTACAGCTTAACCAAGGTTCGGTGGTAGAACTAGACCGAGTCGCTGGTGAGCCGCTTGATGTATTGGTTAACGGCACGCTGATTGCGCATGGTGAGGTGGTCGTTGTAAACGATAAGTTCGGTATTCGTTTAACTGACGTTATTAGCCAAGTTGAGCGTATTAAAAAGTTACGATGAATGCTTTAGTTGCTTTAACAAGTGCGTCGAGCACTGCATTTCCTACGGCATCACCGACGGCAGATTTACTGTCTATGGTGATGTCTTTGCTTTTAGTGCTGGTGGTTATCATTGCTTTGGCTTTTTTGGTTAAAAAACTAAATCCAAATCTTGCTAATAGTGATGAATTTAAAGTAGTGCGCAGTTTGCCTTTGGGCTCTCGTGAGCGCTTGATGGTCATTGAAATCGATAACGCTCAGCACTTAATTGGTGTGACCCCGCACAGTATTAACTATCTGCATAAACTAGAAACACCATTACAAGAAAAAGAACTGCCAGAACTTGCCAAGAAATTTGGAAAGTTACTGAACCCACAATCACCTTCAAATAAAAAGAATTAACGCTATGATCAAGTGGATACTTATTTTAGCAAGTGTGTTGTTTTTGCCGTCGGTTAACGCTGAAGGCATAGAAGCACTGACCATTACCACCAACCCTGATGGCTCTCAAGATTACTCAGTGACGCTACAAGTATTAGCGATCATGACGGCACTGAGTTTTATTCCAGCAGCGGTCATTATGATGACCTCATTTACACGGATTATTGTGGTTCTGGCGATATTACGCCAAGCAATAGGCTTACAACAAACACCATCGAATCAAATTTTGTTAGGCATGTCGCTGTTTTTAAGTATTTTTATTATGGCGCCAATTTATCAGCAGGTGAATGAGCGCGCTATTGAGCCGTACTTGAATGAGCAAGTTACTTCAGTGCAAGCATTAGAACTTGCCAAAGAGCCAATGAAAGCGTTTATGCTCTCGCAAGTTCGTATAAAAGATTTAGAGACCTTTGCGAAAATAGCTGGTTATGAGCAATTAGATTCGCCAGAAGACACGCCGCTGATTGTATTGATCCCAGCGTTTGTTACCAGCGAATTGCAAACGGCCTTTATCATTGGTTTTATGTTCTTTATCCCATTTTTGATAGTTGATTTAGTGGTGGCCTCCGTATTAATGGCCATGGGTATGATGATGCTTTCGCCGATGATTGTATCTTTGCCGTTTAAGATCATGCTGTTTGTGTTGGTGGATGGCTGGAGCCTTGTGATGGGCACGCTGGCGAAGAGCTTTGGGCTCGGGGTGTAACAATGCAATTCAAGGCACATAATTAGGTAGGAGAGACAAAATGGAACCCGAAATTTTTGTCGATATACTCAGTGACGCGCTATTTTTAGTTATAAAGTTAGTGTCTGCAATCGTAGTACCTGGCTTATTAGTCGGTCTAGTCGTAGCAGTTTTCCAAGCGGCAACATCAATCAATGAGCAAACCTTAAGCTTTTTACCTCGTTTGCTAATTACCATAAGCGCACTTATTATAGGTGGTCACTGGTTCACGCAAGAGCTTATGGACTATTTTACCCGTTTAGTGATGTCTATACCGGAGATTGCAGGCTAAATGGAATTTCCATTTGCGGTCATTATTCAATGGCTCAGCGACTTTTTGCTGCCATTAGTGCGTATTAGCTCAATGATAATGATTATGGCAGGCCTTGGTGCGAAGAATGTACCAAGCCGAATTAAGCTTGGTTTAGCTGTAGTTGTAACCTTTGTTGCTGTGCCTATGCTGCCCCCTGCGACTTTCAACAATCTTTTTTCGTTTGAGATGATTCTTGTGGTCATTCAGCAAATGCTTATTGGTGTGGCGATTGGGTTTGCATCTGTTTTATTGCTAAATACTTTTGTTCTTGCTGGGCAAATACTCGCGATGCAAACAGGTCTTGGTTTTGCGTCCGTAGTTGATCCATCGAATGGTCTGAGTGTACCCGCTGTGGGACAATTTTATCTAATCTTGGCGACCTTGCTTTTCTTTGTGTTCAATGGCCACTTAATGATGATTCAAATGGTCATTCATAGCTTTGAAGTGCTACCAATTGATGGCAATTGGTGGGCGGTTGATCATTACTGGGATATCGTTACTTGGGGTGGTTGGATGTTCACCACAGCCTTGGTGCTTGCTTTAGCTCCACTGACAGCCATGCTTGTTATTAACATGTCGTTTGGTGTAATGACCCGAGCGGCACCGCAGTTAAATATTTTCTCAATTGGCTTTCCGTTTACCTTAGTAGCTGGTCTTGTGATTATTTGGGCAACATTAGGCAACTTTATGACTCAATTTGAGTTTCAGTGGTTAAAAATGGTTGAGTTAATGTGCAGCCTTGTTGGTTGTACACCTTAGGAGCGCGCCATGGCTGAAGATTCTGGTCAAGAAAAAACCGAAGAACCCACGCAGAAAAAAATTGATGATGCCAAGAAGAAAGGTCAGGTTGCCCGCTCAAAAGAGCTAGGTACCATGTTTGTGCTTATTTTTTCTGCAGTTTCACTCTTATTGTATGGCCCTGAAATTGGTAAAGGTCTTTATAATATAATGGGACGTTTATTAAGCCTTAACCGTAATGAAACCTACGACACCACTAAGATGTTTTCAGTGTGGGGAATTGTTGCGGATGCATTGTTATTCCCTATGGCAATGTTTGTGTTGATCATCGTCATAGCCGCTTTTGTTGGGAATACTTTACTGGGGGGTTATAACTTTAGTTGGCAAGCGGCAGCACCAAAAGCAAGTAAGATGTCGCCAGCTAAAGGTATTAAGCGTATGCTTGGCCCTCAAGCAGGAGTAGAGCTAGTTAAGTCTATTTTAAAATTTGTAGTGGTTGCAGGCTTTGCTGTGTTCTTAATTAATACTTTCTTTGATGAAATACTGCACCTAAGCATTGAAAGCGCGCCCGGAAATTTTATCCATGCACTCGAAATACTATCTTGGATGTTCTTGGGGTTAACTTGTACGTTAATCATTATTGCTGCAATAGATTCTCCTTATCAAAGTCACAAACACCATAAACAGTTAAAAATGACCTTACAAGAGGTAAAAGACGAATTTAAAAACTCTGAGGGTGATCCGCAAATAAAAGCGCGTATTCGCCGTACTCAGCGTGAAATGTCGCAAAGGCGTATGATGCAAGACGTGCCTGATGCAGATGTGATCGTAACTAACCCGACCCATTATTCTGTAGCACTAAAATACGATACAGCTAAAGCGGGTGCGCCTATTGTTCTTGCCAAAGGCGTGGACGAGCTTGCTATGCAAATTCGTAAAGTGGGCAAGGGGAATGACGTGCCAATTGTTGAATCACCCATGCTTACTCGTGCGCTGTATCACACCACCGATGTTGGTCATCAAATACCTGATCAGCTATTCACTGCCGTTGCACAAGTGTTAGCTTATGTCTTCCAGTTAAAACGCTTCCAAAAAGGGCGCGGTAAACGTCCTGTACCACTCAATAAAAAGCTCCCAATACCCGATGCCTACAAATACTAAACAGTAAATATATAACTTGGAATAGTTATTGCAAATTCCGTGTAGTGTCAATTTTTTGAAATTGTTGAATTATGGAATTTAAAGCGGTATTACAACAACTTAACAGAGATAAAAAAGAATATGCGAAGGGTATCGGCACGCCGTTAATGGTACTTGCTGCGCTGGGTATGGTGATTTTACCCCTGCCGCCATTTCTTTTAGATATTCTATTTTCGTTTAATATCGCGTTAGCACTGGTGGTGTTACTGGTTACAGTTTACACCATGAAACCCCTTGAATTTGGTATGTTCCCTGCGGTTCTACTGATTGCAACCATCATGCGCTTAGCGCTGAATGTCGCCAGTACCCGAGTAGTATTACTCGAAGGTCATAACGGCGGTGATGCAGCCGGTAAAGTTATCGAGGCCTTTGGTTCGGTGGTTATCGGCGGTAACTATGCAGTTGGTTTAGTGGTCTTCCTGATTTTAATCATTATTAACTTTGTGGTTATCACCAAAGGTGCAGGTCGTATTTCTGAAGTATCAGCTCGCTTTACTCTTGATGCAATGCCGGGTAAACAAATGGCGATTGATGCTGATTTAAACGCTGGTTTTATCAGTGCAGAGCAAGCCCGTGAACGCCGTGAAGAGGTTACCCGCGAAGCAGATTTCTATGGTTCAATGGATGGTGCGAGTAAGTTCGTAAAAGGCGATGCAATAGCGGGTATCGTTATTCTAGTGATTAACATCGTTGGTGGTTTATTTGTTGGTATGATCCAACATGATTTATCGTTCAGCCGTGCGATGGAAGTGTACACCTTGCTAACCATTGGTGATGGTCTAGTTGCACAACTGCCTTCATTGTTACTGTCAATCGGTACTGCAATCGTTGTTACCCGTCAAAATGAATCGCACAACATGGGCGACCAAGTTAAGACTCAGCTAGGTAACGAAAAGTCTTTGTATATCGCATCAGGTATTTTGATCATCATGGGTCTAGTGCCAGGTATGCCGCATATTGCATTTTTAAGCTTAGGTGGATTACTGGGTTACCTTGCTTACTTCACGCAACAACAAAAAGCCAAAACAGAAGCCGAAAAAGCAGAGCAAGAAGCAAATGGAGGTGCACCAGGAACAGGTGTTGCTAATAAACAAGAGCAAAAAGAACTGGGTTGGGATGATGTTCAACAGGTTGACGTTATTGGTTTAGAAGTGGGTTATCGCTTAATTCCACTTGTTGACCAATCTCAAGGTGGTGAACTATTAAATCGTATCAAAGGTGTGCGTAAGAAACTGTCTCAGGAGCTTGGTTTCTTGGTACCTCCTGTGCATATTCGCGATAACTTAGAACTGGACCCTAACGCTTACAGAATCACTATGATGGGTGTTTCAAGCGGTGAGGGTGAGCTTAAGCATGGTGATGAGTTAGCGATTAATCCAGGCCAAGTATTTGGTCCAATCAAAGGGGTTGCCACAAAAGACCCTGCATTCGGATTAGATGCTGTTTGGATCAAACCAGATCAAAAAGATGAAGCACAATCACTTGGCTACACAGTCGTTGATTCAGCAACTGTGGTTGCAACTCATATTAGTCAGTTACTTACTAATAGCGCAGCTTTACTGCTTGGTCATGAAGAAGTGCAAAACTTATTAGATATGTTAGCGAAGAGTCATCCACGTTTAGTTGAAGGACTGGTTCCTGACGTATTACCACTCACTACTATCGTAAAAGTGCTACAAAACTTACTCAATGAAGGGGTGGCAATTCGCGATATGCGCTCGATTGTTCAAACCCTTGTTGAGTATGGCCCACGTAGCCAAGACCCTGATGTACTAACGGCTGCAGTGCGAATTTCACTGCGCAGATTGATCGTTCAAGATGCTGTTGGTATGTCTTCTGAGATCCCTGTCATAACCTTGGCGCCTGAGTTGGAACAGATGTTGCATCAGTCACTTCAGAATGCAGGTGACGAAGGTGCCGGAATAGAGCCAAGCCTTGCAGAGCGACTTCAACAATCATTGAATGAAGCGCATCAAAACCAAGAAATGGCCGGTGAACCTTCGATACTGTTAACGTCAGGAATGTTAAGAACTGTGTTATCTCGCTTCGTTAAGTACACCATCCCAGGTTTAAGGGTGATGTCTTACCAAGAGGTACCAGACGAAAGACAGATTAAGATTGTCAGCTCAGTAGGCCAACAATAGGATAGTAAAGGGGTTGAACCATGAAAATTAAACGTTTTTTTGCTAAAGATATGCGCACAGCACTGAAAGAAGTGAAAGATGAACTAGGTGTTGATGCGGTTATTATGTCGAACAAAAAGCTTGCTAACGGCGTTGAAATCGTTGCAGCTGTTGATTACGACAAAGCAGCCCCGAAAGCCGAAGCTAAACCAGCAGTGGCACAATCAGCACCTGCTCCACAGCATAACTTTGTTAAACCTGAGCCAATGCGTGCTAAACCTGAGCCGCAAGCGAAAGTTGCTGATAGCCTTCAAGCGTTACTTGAGCGTCAAGCCCCACGCCCTCGTTCGCCAGAGCTTGCGTCAATGTTTAGTCAATCTGGTATTGATACGAGTGAACACTATCAAGCAAAAGAGCCAAGCTTTGAGCAGCAACAGCCTGAATATAAGCAAGCTCCTCGTTATCAACCGCAGGCAGCACCTCGTGTACAAACTCAAGCTCATAGCCTTGGTTTTGATGACGATTTAGATTCAGGTTTTGATGATTTAGATTCACCCGCTGAGCATAAAAACTCAGCACCTGCGAATCAATCAGAAATGACGACTATGCGGGAAGAAATGAATGCGATTCGTCAATTACTTGAACACCAAGTATCTGGCTTAATGCAACAGGATATGGCTCGCCGCGATCCGACTCGTGCATGTATGATTGACCGCTTAGCGGGTATGGGCATTGAACGTGATGTTGCTGAGCAAATGGCCTGTTTCATTCCTGACGATGTATCACGTCAACAAGCGTGGCAAGCATTACTGCAAATGGTTGAAAACCAAATGCATACAACGAATAACGAAATCCTACGTCAAGGTGGTGTATTCGCATTAGTGGGCCCAACGGGTGTTGGTAAAACAACGACTGTTGCGAAATTAGCTGCACTGGGTGCACAAAAATATGGTGCTGATAAAGTGGCGTTGATCACCACTGATACATATAGAATTGGTGCCTACGAACAATTGGCTACTTATGGTCGTATTATTGGCTGTGGTGTTAAGCAGGTAAAAGATGCGAATGAATTAGCTGAAGTGCTATACCATTTACGTAATAAGCGTCTAGTATTAATAGATACAGCGGGTATGAGCCAACGTGATTTACGTTTAACTGAGCAATTAAACACCTTAATGCGTAATCAGCGTGTTGATATTCGTAGTTATTTAGTATTAAGTGCGACAGCACAGATAAATGTGTTGCAAGAAACCGTAAGACACTTTAAAAAGGTTCATCTAAGTGGCTGTATCTTCACTAAATTGGATGAATCTTTAAGTTTAGGTGAGATTATTAGTATAGCGATTCAAAATCGCCTGCCAATAGGGTATCTTACTAACGGTCAGCGTGTTCCTGAAGATATTCGCGTAGCGAATGCTGAAAAACTAGTGAAAAAAGCTGAACAATTGTATTTAAAACGAGCAAAAGCACAACATTCACGACGTCAAGCAGTAGCGTCGAACACAGTAGGGATGTATGATTAACACAGTATTAGATCAAGCAAGCGGCCTGCGCAAAATGAATCAAAATAATAATAGTGGCGTTAAAGTTATCGCTGTGACTGGCGGTAAAGGTGGAGTGGGTAAAACCAATGTTTCACTCAACACCGCAATCGCATTAGGGCAGCAAGGAAATCGTGTATTAGTACTAGATGCCGATTTAGGTTTGGCAAACTGTGACGTGATGCTTGGCCTTCGTGTTGAACGTAACTTATCTCATGTTTTGTCAGGCGAGTGTGAGCTTGACGAAATTCTCGTTGAAGGCCCTGCAGGCATCAAAATTGTACCAGCGACCTCTGGTTCGCAAAGTATGGTTGAATTAACGCCATCTGAGCATGCAGGTCTTATTCGCGCTTTTAGCGAGTTAAACACCGAGTTTGATATTTTAATTGTCGATACCGCCGCAGGTATTTCTGACATGGTATTAAGCTTTTCTCGTGCAGCCCAAGACGTTGTTGTGGTTGTATGTGATGAACCTACCTCAATTACCGATGCTTATGCGCTTATTAAAGTGCTTAGCCGTGAGCATGGCGTATATAAATTTAAAATTGTTGCTAATATGGTGCGCAGTTTGCGTGAAGGGCAAGAATTATTTGCTAAACTTTCAAAAGTAACGGATCGCTTTTTAGACGTTTCAATGGAGTTGGTAGCTACCATTCCTTATGACGAGAACATGCGTAAATCTACGCGACGTCAAAAGGTGATTGTTGAATTATTTCCAAACTCACCAGCTGCGGTGGCGTTTAAAACATTAGCAACAAAAGCAGTTAAGTGGCCGATCCCTAATCAACCTTCTGGCCATTTAGAATTTTTCATTGAAAAACTAGTAAACGGCTAACTATGACAACATCGGTGAATAAAGCGATGGGATATCAATCAGCACAAAACTTAAATGCGATTGTTGAAAAACATGCCTCTTTAGTTAAAAAAGTGGCGTGCCATCTAATTGCTCGTTTACCTGCCAGTGTCCAACTCGATGATTTAATTCAATCAGGCATGATAGGCCTAATTGAAGCATCAAAAAACTTTGATGCTAGCAAAGGGGCTAGTTTCGAAACTTTCGCTGGAATTCGTATTCGTGGTGCGATGTTAGACGAAATTCGTAGAGGTGACTGGGCACCACGCTCAGTTCACCGAAATGCTCGCCTTGTGGCTGAAACCATTTCCGAATTAGAAAGCACGCTAAATCGTGAACCTAAAGATACAGAAGTCGCTGAAAAACTTGATATAACGCTCGATGAGTACCATCATATTCTACATGATGTAAATTCTAGTAAAGTATTAGGTATAGAGGACTTAGGCGTTGATGAAGACGTCATTACACCTGTAGGTCAGGATTTAGGACTAGACAAACCGTTTAATAACGTTAAAAATGAGCGGTTTAACCAGTCTCTATTAACGGCTATCCAATCGTTACCAGAAAGAGATGCACTTGTTTTGTCTTTGTACTACAACGACGAAATGAACTTAAAAGAAATAGGACACATACTCGATGTTAGTGAATCGCGTGTGAGTCAGATACATGGTCAGGCGATGATTAAGCTCAAAGCAAAAATCAATGACTGGATTAATTAGTAGTAAGTAAATATAGGTTCAAACCTCACCGGAGGATGTTTTGGATAAAAACATGAAAATTCTTGTTGTTGATGATTTTTCTACAATGAGACGTATCATTAAAAATCTATTAAGGGATTTAGGTTTTACCAATGTGCAGGAAGCTGACGATGGGTCAACAGCATTGCCAATGCTACAAAATCAAGAATTTGATTTTGTTGTAACAGATTGGAATATGCCAGGTATGCAAGGCATTGATTTGTTAAGAGCAATTCGTGCTGATGATAGCCTTAAGCATATTCCTGTATTAATGGTGACAGCTGAAGCGAAAAAAGAACAAATTGTTGCTGCTGCTCAAGCGGGTGTTAATGGCTATATCGTTAAACCATTCACTGCTGCGACACTTAAAACCAAATTGGAAAAAGTGTTTGAACGTTTAGGTTAATCTAAGGGGAGAGGCTTATGTCAGCACTAGCTGCGCCTCAAATAAGTTTAGAGCAAGCTCGTCAACTTGTTGAGTTTCTTGAAAATGGTGAACAAGAAAAAGCTGATCAGCTGATACTTGAAACAGCATCAAAAGAACAATCAGAGCTGTTTGCTGAAATCGGTAAACTGACGCGACAATTACATGAAGCGCTAAAAAACTTTGATCTAGATACTCGTCTTTCAGATTTAACTACCGATGCGATCCCAGACGCTAAGCAGCGCTTAAATTATGTTATGGAAATGACAGAAAGCGCCGCTAACAAAACCATGGATGCAGTTGAAGCTAGTTTACCTATAGCGCAACAACTTGCAGATGAAATAGCGACGATTAAACCAACGTGGGATCGTTTAATGAGCCGAGAAATAGAGCTCGGTGAGTTTAAAAAGCTATGTCATAGCTTAGATAATTTTATGAATAACTCGCATACTAAAACCGATGAGCTACAGGGCTTGATGACCAATGTGCTGATGGCACAGGACTATCAAGATTTGACGGGGCAAGTAATCCGTCGCGTCATTGAGTTAGTGCGAGAAGTAGAAGACAGTTTAATTAATCTCTTAACTGTGTTTGGCAGTCAAGAAGATGGTCATCAACAACAAGAAAAACAGGCCATAGAAAAAGCACCTGCAACAAGTGATACACTAGCAGGTCCTGAAGGGCCGATTATTGATAAAGACTCTCGTGATGATGTTGTCTCAGGACAAGATGAAGTCGATGATCTATTATCAAGTCTGGGCTTCTAAGAGGAGAGTAGCTGCATGAGCTTTGAAGTCGATGAAGATATTTTACAGGATTTCCTTGTTGAGGCAGGAGAAATCTTAGAGCTTTTGTCAGAGCAATTAGTTGAGCTTGAGAACAATCCCGAAGACAAAGATCTCTTAAACGCCATTTTTAGAGGCTTCCACACTGTCAAAGGCGGTGCAGGCTTTTTAAGCATGACTGAACTTGTTGATGCGTGTCACGGTGCAGAGAATGTTTTCGATTTATTACGCCAAGGTGTTCGCAGTGTCACTCCCGAGCTTATGGATGTTATTTTACAAGCTCTGGATACCATCAACGAAATGTTCGCAACGATTCAAAATCGTGAGCAACCAGAGCCTGCAGATCCTGCGCTTCTAGACGTTCTTCATAAATTAAGCCAACCACCTACAGCGGAAGAGCTTGCAGGTGAAGATGTATCAGTAGCAGACGATGTAGCAGTTGCACCTGAAGAACCTGCTGTTGAAGAGGCTGTTGTTGATGCACCTGAAGTAACAGCTAACACGGCAGCAGACAATATTGATGAAGATGATCCATTTGCGTTTGATATGTTGTTTGATGGCGGCGGTCTTGCTGATAGTAAGGCAGAACCACAGAATATTGATGAAATTACTGAAGATGAGTTTGAAAGCCTCCTCGATGAATTACATGGTAAAGGTCAAGGGCCAGCAGCGGCTGCTCCTGAAGCTATTAGCAGTGATAGTGATGACATCACCGATGATGAATTCGACAGTTTATTAGACGAATTACATGGTGTTGGTAATTTTGGTGAAGTAAAACAAGAAAATATAGCCAAACCTGAAACAGTAAAATCTGCACAACCAACTCCTCAAGCGCCAGCAGTAGATACTACAAGCAGTGACTCAGACGATGAAATTAGCGATGACGAGTTTGAGGCGTTGCTTGATGAATTACATGGTAAAGGTACAGCTCCACAGTCTTTAGAAACGGCTGCGCCAGAAAAAGCGCCTGAACCACCTAAAGCTGAACCTGCAAAACCGGCACAGCCTGCAGCATCAAAACCGGCACCTACTCCTAAGCCTGCCGCAGCTGCACCTAAACCGGCTCCAGCTCCTGCAAAAGCACCAGCAGCTTCTGCTGCACCGAAAAAAGCGCCACCACCACAAGCTGAAACAACGGTTCGTGTTGATACCAAGCGCTTGGACGAAATCATGAACATGGTGGGTGAGCTGGTATTAGTACGCAACCGTTTGGTTAGCCTTGCAAATAACAGTAACAGCGAATCAATGGGTAAAGCCATCTCTAATTTAGATGTGGTAACTGCAGACCTGCAAGGTGCAGTGATGAAAACCCGCATGCAGCCAATTAAGAAAGTATTTGGCCGCTTCCCACGCGTTGTGCGTGACTTAGCTCGCAGCTTGAAAAAAGACATTAACCTGCAGCTGGTTGGTGAAGAAACCGATTTAGACAAAAACTTAGTAGAAGCGCTTGCCGATCCGCTCGTGCATTTAGTTCGTAACTCTGTTGACCATGGTATTGAAATGCCAGATGTGCGTGAAGCCGCAGGTAAACCACGTACCGGTACAGTCACTCTTTCTGCTTCGCAAGAAGGCGATCATATCTTATTGACCATTCGTGATGATGGTGCAGGTATGGATGCTGAGAAGTTGAAAAAAATTGCTATCAGCAAAGGTGTGATTGATCACGACCAAGCAAGCCGCTTGTCGGATACCGAAGCTTACAACTTAATTTTTGCGCCTGGTTTCTCAACCAAAGAAGAGATATCTGATATTTCAGGCCGCGGCGTCGGCATGGATGTAGTAAAAACAAAAATCACCCAGTTAAATGGCTCTGTCAATATTCAGTCAGAGCTGGGTGTAGGTACTGTATTAGAAATCAAGGTGCCATTAACACTGGCTATTTTACCGACTCTTATGGTTATTGTTGGCGAGCAAACATTTGCTTTACCACTTGCTGGTGTGAGTGAAATTTTCCATCTTGATTTAACTAAAACTAATGTCGTTGATGGTCAACTGACAATAATTGTGCGTGAAAAAGCGATCCCGCTTTTCTATTTACAACATTGGTTAGTAAAAGGTGCCAACCGCCAAGAGCGTAAAGCTGAAGGTCACGTAGTTATTGTGCAAATCGGTACTAAACAAGTGGGCTTTGTGGTTGACTCGTTAATTGGCCAGGAAGAAGTTGTTATCAAACCTTTAGATGCCTTATTGCAAGGTACGCCAGGCATGGCTGGTGCGACAATTACTTCTGATGGTGGGATTGCATTGATCCTCGACGTACCTAGCATGCTTAAACACTACGTTGGCTAATAATAAATAATAAAGTGCAGCGTTTAACTGCACTTTAAGTGATATAAAACAAGAGAGTGCCAATGGCAGTCAAAGTATTAGTTGTTGATGATTCAAGCTTTTTTCGCCGCAGAGTCAGCGAAATTTTAGAGCAAGACAGCAATATTCAAGTAATTGGTTTTGCCGTAAACGGTCGTGAAGCGGTCGATAAAGCCCGTGAATTAAAACCTGATGTAATTACTATGGATGTTGAAATGCCGGTTCTTGATGGCATTAGTGCCGTGAAAGAAATAATGGCAGCAACACCGACTCCTATTTTAATGTTCTCATCACTCACCCGTGATGGCGCAACAGCAACCCTAGATGCATTGGATGCTGGGGCCCTTGATTTTTTACCGAAAAAGTTCGAAGACATTGCACGCAATAATGAAGATGCAATCGCGCTTTTACAAAATAAAGTAAAAGAAATTGGTCGCCGTCGCATTTCTCGTTTCTCGCGACCTGCACCTATTTCGAGATCAACTCCGACTCCTACACTAAGAAGTAGTGGCGCTACAAGCAGTAGCGGTATTGTCCAGCCTGATCGCAGTTTTAGCCGTCCTGCTGCTGCAAGTTCGCCGGCTGCATCGTCATCGAATACGAGTAATATTCGCGCTTCGGGCAAGAAATATCAATTGGTTGCTATCGGTACATCAACCGGTGGACCTGTGGCACTGCAAACAATTTTGACTCAGCTGCCAGCTAATTTCCCACATCCTATTTTGCTTATTCAGCATATGCCAGCTGCGTTTACGCCAGCTTTTGCTGCAAGGCTAAATGGCTTATGCAAAATCAATGTGAAAGAAGCGCAAAATGGTGACCGTTTAGTGCCTGGCACCGCTTACTTAGCGCCAGGTGGCCAACAAATGCTAATAGAGGGGCGTGGTGGTTCTCGCACTCTGCGAGTATTTGAAGACGATAGTCCGCGTATTACTTACAAGCCGAGTGTTGATGTGACTTTTGCAAGTGCTGCAAAAACCTTCGGCGGTGATGTGCTAGCTGTAGTGTTAACGGGCATGGGCGCAGATGGCCGTGATGGTGCGCGTATGCTTAAGCAAGTCGGTGCGACTATTTGGGCGCAAGATGAAAAAACCAGTGTGGTGTATGGTATGCCACAAGCTGTTGCTAATGCCGGCTTGGCGAGTGAAAGCTTAGCTCTCGCAGATGTTGCGAATCGTTTAACGCGTGAGACTGGTTGTGGATAAACTGTCTTTCTTTGGCTTAATTGTCGCAGTAAGTGCCATCGCCTTTGGTTATGCATTAGAGGGCGGGGTTGTTTCTGCACTGTTTAATGGTCCTGCGCTTATCATCGTGCTTGGTGGTACGCTTGGGGCTGTCATGCTTCAGACTCCTGCTAGTGTTTTTACTAAAACACTTAAGATCAGTCATTGGGTGTTTTTTCCGCCATATCATGATATTGATGCAGCAATCGAGCAAGTAAAGCGTTGGTCACATAAAGCACGTCAAGAAGGTTACTTAGCCCTTGAGTCGGAAGCGCTGTCGCACTCAGACCCGTATGCGGCAAAGGGCTTGAGTCTACTTGTTGATGGTATTGATGAGCAAAAGCTTAGAGATACGCTTGAAATTGATTTAATGCTTGAACGCGAACGCTTACTCGAGGTAAGTCGAGTTTATGAAGCTATGGGCGGTTATAGCCCTACAATTGGTATTTTAGGTGCAGTACTCGGTTTGATTCAGGCCATGCAATTTATAACGGATCCTGAAAAACTGGGTGCTGGTGTTGCTACTGCGTTTATCGCTACTATTTACGGTGTTGGTTTAGCGAATCTATTATTCTTGCCAATGGCGAATAAACTTAAGCAGCAAGTGGAACAAAAAATGCTGTATCATGAACTACTTGCTGAAGGCATTATTGCTATTTCGCAAGGTGAAAGCCCACTAAATATCGAACTAAAACTTGAGGCGTACCGTGTAGAGCGCCCAAGCTTAGTTGACGAGTAATTTATTATGATGCGCCGTCGTCTGCGTCATAACACGTCAAAAAACCAACATACTGAACGCTGGCTTGTCTCTTATGCCGATTATATGACCATCATGTTTGCTTTTTTTGTGGTCATGTATGCGATCGCAATTAGTAAAAATGAAGATTTTCAAATTCTCTCAGATTCACTAGAGCAGGTGTTTGAAAAGTCTGCTCGTCAGCAACAACAGGTTGGCACTGGGGTTAACGGCACAGGCATACTAACTGACAGAGTCAGCCCTGAGAACGACATTCTATACGGTGAGAGCATTCGTAAAGATGAGCAAGGCCCTGAATTACTCGATGGGCAAAGCGAAACCAGCAATATTGAGAAAAAACATCTCGGCAAGCCTCTCGACAGCTTACTTACTAAATTACAGTCTGCGCTCATTGATGAAATTCGTGATGGCGAAGCAAGTTTAGAGCTTCATCAAGATTGGCTCATCATTGAACTAAGCTCTGGTATGTTGTTTTCATCGGGCAGTGCTGTTGCACAGCAGCGTGCAAAACAAGTTGTTAGTTTAGTGAAAGATATTATTGCACCAGTTGATAATTACATTCGTGTGCGTGGTTATACCGATAACGAAGGTATTCGTAATGAGATGTTTCGCTCTAACTGGGAGCTATCTGTAGCGAGGGCGACATCTGTCCTAGTTGAGCTTGAGAGTTTAGGTATTAACCCTGCGCGTATGGCTATTGAAGGTTACGGGCAATATTCACCTTTTGCAAGTAATGACACTGAGCAAGGACGCGCAGAAAACCGCAAAGTGGTTGTTGCGTTGTCTAAATATGGTTTACCACCACAAGAGCCAGAAAACGCAGAACAAGAGTCACAAAACCAACCGCAACAGACGACAGAAATTGAGTTGCCAAGCGATGATAACAGCATTAAAGTGATTCAATTACCACATGGTGGAATTAGGATTACCACGCGCAATGAACAATAATAAGGTGTGATGTGAAAGTTTGGACCGTAGCGAATCAAAAAGGTGGGGTAGGGAAAACAACAACAGCCGTTAGCCTTGCTGGTATTCTCGCTTTACAAGGAAAACGCGTGTTACTTATTGACACCGATCCGCATGCATCATTGACTTATTATTTTGGTATAGATTCAGAAGACTTAGAAGTCAGCGTGTATGATATTTTCGCGCGTGGTAACAGCATGGCCAGTGAAGAAATTTTGCAGGCTCTATGTCCATCAACACTTGAAAACCTAGATATCTTACCTGCGACGATGGCAATCGCGACGCTTGATAGAAGCATGGGCAATAAAAATGGCATGGGCTTAATACTAAAAAAAGCGCTTGCCAAAATTAGCGACCATTATGACTATGCAATTATTGATTGCCCGCCTGTTTTAGGTGTTTTGATGGTCAATGCTCTTGCAGCTAGTGAGCGAATTTTAGTACCAGTACAAACAGAATTTTTGGCCTTAAAAGGGCTTGATCGTATGATGCGCACCATGGAGCTGATGCAAACATCGCAAGCAAAACAGTACCAATATACAATTATTCCTACAATGTACGATAAACGTACTAAAGCATCACTTGAAGCTTACAAGACTCTGCAGGATAATTACAAAGATAAAGTATGGTCAGGCGTGGTTCCTGTCGATACAAAGTTTAGAGATGCTAGTTTAGCACAGCAAGTGCCGATTCAATTTTGCCCGCGTTCGCGTGGCGTTTTTGCCTATCGCGCCCTGCTTGATTACTTAGTTGCACAAGGTTAAAGATGAGTAAGCATTTATTTGCCAATGAAAAAGTGATGACCCAATATTTGGGCGCTTTGTTGTGTGAAGATGAGCCTACAGACCAAAATCTTGAGCCAGTCGCAAAGCTGCTGGAGCAGGTTAAAGAGCCTGAAACTAAGACAGAAGAAAAGCTGACAGACGTTCAGCCTACTCCAGAACCTGTTTTACCACCCCCAGAACCGACTAAAGAGCTTGAGAAAACCGAGAACCAAGCTAATATCAAAGATATAGTCGCAGAACCTAAAGCTGAACTGGTTGCAAAAACCTCGTCTGATCGTCAAGAAGACTATTTTGATGGTGAATTTCAGGCATTATTCTTTGAGGTTGCAGGGTTAACCCTTGCTGTACCGTTAAAAGCATTAGGGGGAATTCATCAGCTGGCAGAGGTTAACCAATTATTTGGTAAACCAAAATGGTTTAAAGGTGTCATGCTAAACCGTGAAGAAAAACTAAATGTTGTTGATACTGCACGTTGGGTTATGCCAGAAAAGTATGATGAAAAATTAGAACAATCATTAGATTATCAGTATTTAATCACCTTAGGTGACAGTCAATGGGGATTATTGGCTGAAAAGCTCGTAAATAATATTACGCTTCGTAAAGAAGATGTAAAATGGCGAGCAAAATCAGGTAAGCGGCCTTGGCTTGCAGGTGTTATCAAAGAGAAAATGTGCGCCTTGATTGACGTTGAAAATTTAAATCAATTGCTAGAGCAGGGCTTAGACAGCCGTGAGCAGTAACTATTTTTACGGAGTAATAGCATGAGTGAAGAAAGACTACTGTCAGCAAATAAAAACGCTGATAGCAACGATGAAGTGTTACAGTGGGTAACCTTTAAACTTGAAGAAGAAACGTACGGCATTAACGTAATGCAAGTACAAGAAGTACTTCGCTATACCGAAATTGCTCCTGTGCCAGGTGCGCCTTCTTATGTGTTAGGTATTATTAACTTACGTGGTAATGTTGTTACTGTTATCGACACGCGTGCACGTTTTGGTTTAATGGGTGCTGAGGTCACTGATAACTCTCGTATCGTTATCATTGAAGCTGAAAAGCAAGTGATTGGTATTTTAGTCGATAGTGTTGCTGAAGTGGTTTACCTACGTAGCTCTGAAATTGACAGTGCGCCAAATATTGGCACAGAAGAAAGTGCTAAGTTTATCCAAGGTGTATCTAACCGTGATGGTGAGTTACTGATCTTGGTTGATCTTAATAAATTATTAAATGACGATGAGTGGGACGAGCTAAGCGCACTATAAGCGTTTGGAAATTATATGCTGTTATACTCTTTGTTTGGTGCCTCAATCTTACTTGTATTAGTGTGTTTGGGGCTTATTTTTGTCAATAACAATAAGCAAGCGGCGGCGATTCAAGCTAAGCAAAAACAGTTACAAGAAGCTCAACAGCAATTGAGTATTTTACGTAGCGAAGTGGCTGAAATGCGAGCTGGCATGCTAAGTATTGGCAAACGTGTTGTTGCTGTTGAAGAAAAAAGTAAAGAGCTTGAACAGCTACAAGATGCACAAAAATATGATGATCCGAATGCGAAAATTTATTCGCGAGCGGTTAAAATGGTTGAGCTAGGCGCTGATTTAGAAGAAATAATTCGTGAATGCGAATTACCCAGAGCCGAAGCTGAGCTACTCATGTCACTTCATAAACAAAAAGGCGCCGAATAGGCGCTTTTTTATTTGAGCTAAGCTTTGATGTTGAGCTTACCTTGAAAGTCTTGCCATCCCGGTGGAAACTTACCACGTAATACGTACGAAAAAGCAATTAATTCGGCAATAACATAATAGAGCTCTTTCGGGATTTCTTCACCTAACTCAAGATGCGATAAGGTTTGAGCTAAGTCCGCATCTTGATGTATCAAAATGCCTTTTTGCTCAGCAAGTTTGACGATTTCTTCAGCCAATTCACCAAAGCCTTTACTGGTTACTCGTGGCGAGCTACCCGCTTCGTAGAGTAAGCCAATTGCTGATTTATGCACCGCTTGTTCACTCATAAAAATTACACCTTAATGTTAATAATCGCATGGGATTTATAAAAAGCTTGGTGGTTTGATGTCCCTTGTTGCAAGTTTAACTCACCTACATTTAAACCATGGCCTGCTAATTTATGACGCAGTGTTTCTAAATGCGGATGAGCAAGTGCTGTCACTTCTTGTGAAGAAGCGAGCAATTGGCAATCAACTGCTTTATCCATCACCTCTGCGGTAATTTGTAACTTGCCAAGCTGTGCATAATCAAAATTCAATCGCACAAACCAGACATTCTTAGCTTCGAGTTTATTTTTACTTGGCTTTTTATATTGTCCTAAGCTGATTTCTGTTTGCCCTGTTTCAGGAGGTAATTTCATAGGTAAGAAAAACTGCGCGAAAGCACTGTTATCTTGTTGCTGATTGATGGGCGTTGTTTGCACCTGAGCTAGAGTGTTTTTCAGTTGCGAGGCTTCAGCCGCCATGGCTTGCATCGCAGGCTGCTGTAGTTGCTCGAGTAATTTATTGCCGTTAACGGCTTTAAAGTTGGGCACTAACACTTGCAGTAAGGCATCAAGACCAGTTTGATTATTAAAACTAAGGTTGGTTGGTGCTTGATTAATAATTGGCGCGGCAAGTGAAGCCACTGCTAGTTGTTCTAACCCTTGGCTGAAGCTTGCCTGCTGAGTTTGACTAGGCAGTGCTGTTGGCCTGAGGATACTTAAAAGCTCTCGTTCAACCGTTGTAGGGTGCATGTTTTGACTCGAGATCATGCGATTAAATGCTTGATTAACGAGCCTGTTTAAATCTACCGAAGACGATGTGTTTTGTTCGCTCAGGGCTACAAGTTTCTCTGTTAATTGCACTGGCAGAGGCATACTTGCTAACGGTTTACTTTCAGGGAGCGGTAATAGCTTAGCAATCAGCGTGGCTTCGATTGGCCTTATCGGCAATAATGGCTGACTCAAGTTCGGCTCTTTCAACGCTAAGAAGGGGGCATGTAATTGAGTTTGCTGTTGAACAACTTTTTGTAACCCTACGGTTTGCTCATTGGGTGCTCGAGTCACGAAGTTATGCTGTTTAGTTTGCTCACTCATATTTTTCAGTACTGAATTAGCAAGGTTACTTTTAACTGGGGCAAGCTGTTCAGATTCTGCTTTGTCAGAGTTTAGTGTATTAACAGAACTGTTAATTGACTTGTTGTCTGCAGGTGCTTTTTGCATAGCATTGTCTATGCTCAATACAGGGAGTTGTGCTTTGCTATGGTTTGTAGCCAACTGAGTCGCTTGATTTTGTGCGCTAACAAGCGGCTCTAAACTGACTTTTAACCGTTGTAGTAACTGTATTAAAGGTACTGCCTTGTTATAGCTCACGGGTAAACTAACTTGCTTTGCAGGCTGACTTTCGGTTAATGGCTCTGTTTGTTTAGCCGCAGGTGGTGGCGTATTAGCTGTAACTGGCCCATTGGGTTTTTGCGCTACTTGGAGCGCAATGTGTTGGTGCGCGCTTTGTTGAGCAGCTGCAAACTTTACTATATCAATTTTTTGAGCATTAAAACCTAGTTGGCTAATCGTATTTTTGCTTTCAATCAGCTGATGGGTTGACTGGTTAACAGCCGCTTTGCTGGTAGCAGGGAGCTTTTCAAAATAGCGTACTGCATCACTAATACGCGTTTTTAAATCAGCAAAACTGTCTTTTAGCCAAGAGCTAATGGGTGAATGTGAGCTGCTCGATGGCGCTATCAACGTTTTCTTAGGTTCAACTGCTTGGCTTTTTAATGCTTGATTGAATGTCTCTGACAGCGAGTTCTTTAACAGTACTTGTTGCACAGGCGCTTTATTTATAAGTTCAACAGTATTTTTAACTTGCTGGGGGGTTAGTTTTAATGCATGAGGGTGAAATTGCCACTGGGCTTGAATTTGCTTAGCTTGTTTTGGCGATATTGTAGGTAGCGGTAAAGTTAATTCATTACTTTGCTTGTTTGCAACGCTTAACTGTACTTGTTGCCCAGCTAATTTTAAATTCATTTCAGGGGTTAGCTTAGCCACCAACTCAGCTACTTTTTGTTGGCTAACACTTTGCTGATGGAGTGAATCCCCAAAGCGATTAATAATGTTTAAATTAAAGCTATTTTGTTGGTTGCTAACAGGCAGTAAAATGGCTTTAAGTGGTGCTTCAGCTTTTAAAAGAGCAGCGAGACTATTATTAAGAGCAAACTCAGCTTTTAATGCCGGTAGTTGTAGTAAAGGTTTACTTGGCGCAATCTGAGCTGGGTGCGGCATATTTGTATTTGCACTCCCTTGCGTTAGCAAGTTCAGCAGTGCTTGTAATTGCTGGCTTTTGCCAAGTGTAATCGTCAGTGGTGCTGGTGTGATAGTCAGCTGTTTACCATCACTACTTAATTGAATATTGGCCGCTAAAAAGCGCTCAGTTTTAAGATTTTCTTGCTCTGTTGATAAGCGTAATGTTTGCCATGAGTTATTGATTAGCACGTCCATTTGCACACTGTGCTTACCAATCACGATATTACGGGCAGTTAGGCTCTGTTCAGCCAGCATTTTCAAGGCATCATTAGGTGATTGCTGTGATGCACTGCTGATTGCTTTTGGGTCTAGATTAAGCTGAGTGCTGAGAGTCAACTGGCTTTGTTTATTCATTATTTTAGATCAAATATAAGTTAATCGTTTTAAAGCAATATTCGTATTACCCTATCATTATGGTAGACTAACGCCTAATTTTGGGTATAGAGAATCATCATCTTGTTACACATTAAGGCCGTCACCTGCATCAAGCAAGATCGTTGTTTGTTTGCGGATCTTAATTTCAGCTTGAAATCGGGACAAATTATGCAATTAGCTGGTCCGAATGGGGCTGGTAAAACATCATTATTGCGTATTATCGCGGGTTTCGCTATGGCGGATGAAGGCGATGTTTTGTTCCAAGATCGCTCAATTACAAAATACTATGATGAATATGCACAAGAGTTATTATTCATCGGCCATAAAACTGGGGTAAATACACAGCTTACCGCCCTTGAGAATGTCGCATTTTGGCTAAAAATTAATGGCTACGATAGCAAACAAGACTTGTATCCGATCTTAGCAAAAATAGGCTTGGTAGGTCTTGAGGATGTGCCTGTTCGTATGTTGTCAGCTGGGCAACAGCGCCGTGTCGCTCTCGTAAGACTGTGGTTAAACAGTGCCAAACTATGGATCCTTGATGAGCCATTTACAGCCCTTGATAAAAGCGGTGTTGCATTTTTACAAGAACGCTTTGTTGAGCACCTAAATGCTGGCGGCGCGATTCTATTAACCACCCACCAAGATTTAACGACACATTTTAGTGACCTACAAACAGTGACTTTGGAGTATCGCCACTGATGGTAAAACAGCATTCGTATTGGCAATTATTCTCTGCGGTTTTTTCTAAAGATCTTAAATTAGCGTTTCGTCAGCGTGCTGAAATCGTTAACCCTATCTTGTTTTTTCTTATTGTTATTACACTTTTTCCGTTAGCAATTGGCCCTGAACCCGGTCTACTTGCTCGTATGGCGCCGGGCATTATTTGGGTCGCTGCGTTACTCTCGACCATGTTAGGCCTAGATAAGCTATTTCGTGATGATTATCACGACGGAACACTAGAGCAATTAATTGCTTCATCATACCCTTTACCGTTAACTGTCCTTGCAAAAGTGGCAGCGCATTGGGTGATAACGGGGTTGCCTTTAGTGTTAATGACTCCGGTATTTGCTTTGTTATTGAATTTAGAAAGTTCAGCGCTTTTAGCAACCGTTCTGACCTTATTGTTAGGTACGCCATTGCTTAGCTTCATTGGAGCAATTGGCGCTGGACTCACTGTGGGACTACAAAAAGGCGGCATTTTAATGAGTTTGCTTGTTTTGCCTTTGTATACCCCTGTACTAATTTTTGCAACCTCGGCTATTGATACCAGCTCTATGGAGCTTGCCTATAGCGGACAGCTTGCAATCCTTGGTGCCATGCTAATCGTAGCGATTATAGCGGCACCAATTGCCATATCGTCAGCATTGAAAGTGAGTGTAAGTTAATATGTGGAAGTGGTTACATCCCTACGCAAAAGCAGATCGTGCTTACCAATTGTGTAACACCTTACTGCCTTATTTCGCCGTCGTTACGGTGGTTTGTATGATTGTTGGATGGGTCTGGGGGCTTGCTTATGCCCCAGCCGATTACCAACAAAAAGACAGCTACCGAATTATTTTTATCCATGTGCCTTCAGCTATTTTATCTATGGGCGCTTACTCTTCAATGGCGATTGCAGCAGTGATCGCACTAGTATGGCAATTACGTAATGCAGAACTTGCAGTGATTGCAATTGCACCTGTTGGGGCATGTGTGACAGCGATAGCATTAATTACCGGTGCAGCATGGGGTAAGCCTATGTGGGGCGCATGGTGGGT
Organism: Pseudoalteromonas sp. BZK2; assembly: GCF_014349195.1. Taxonomy (NCBI): domain Bacteria; kingdom Pseudomonadati; phylum Pseudomonadota; class Gammaproteobacteria; order Alteromonadales; family Pseudoalteromonadaceae; genus Pseudoalteromonas; species Pseudoalteromonas sp. BZK2. The sequence goes on from NZ_JACSOG010000013.1 coordinate 75,602, forward strand.
GTGGGATGCACGTCTTACCTCTGAGTTAATTCTGTTATTTTTATACCTTGGTGTGTTATCGCTTTATCATGCTTTTGAAGATAAAAAAGCAGCGGGGCGTGCTGCTTGTATCTTAGCCATTGTTGGGGTTATCAACTTACCGATTATTCACTTCTCGGTGGAGTGGTGGAATACCTTACACCAAGGTGCAACCATTACAAAGTTTGATACTAAAGCCATTGATCCAAGCATGTTTTGGCCATTAATGGTTAACATTGTTGCGTTTGCAGGTTTTGTTGGTGTGGTGACGTTAATCCGCCTTAAAAACGAAATTCTTCAACGTGAAAAGCATCGCCCTTGGGTGCGTGATATGGTTGAGCGAGGTTAATCATGCAGTTTGATTCTTTTGCAGATTTTATTGCCATGGGTGGCTATGGCTTTTATGTATGGTTGTCTTTTGGTAGCTGTGCATTAATTTTACTCGGTATTTTATTTAGTTCGTTAAACGATACAAAACGTATTTTCTCTTCAGTAAAGCAGCAAGCACAACGTGAAGAGCGCATTAAGAAAGCGAAGCAAGAGGCAGGGCAATGAATCCAAGACGTAAAAAACGTTTATTAGCAGTTGTAGCCATTATTTTTGGTGTGGGTGCAACGATTGGTTTAGTGCTGTATGCACTGCAAGAAAACATCAATTTATTCTATACCCCAAGTGAACTTGTTGATGGTAAAGGACCAAATAAAGAAAAACCGCATATTGGTCAAAAGTTACGTATTGGTGGCATGGTCGTACCAGGCTCAGTTGTTCGTGACGAATCAAGCTTAAAGGTAAGCTTCAAACTGATTGATAAAGGCCCTATGGTGACAATTAATTATCAAGGGATCTTACCGGACTTATTCCGTGAAGGCCAAGGGATTGTGGCGCAGGGCGTGTTAGTTAAAGCCAATGAAATTGATGCCTTTGAAGTACTTGCAAAGCATGATGAAGAATACATGCCTGCAGAAGTTGCTGAAGCAGTGAAGGGTATCAAGCACGAAAAACCGACGTATAACTTAGATAACGGCAATTAATATGATCCCAGAACTCGGTTATTTTTCTTTAACACTGGCCATGGTGCTCAGTGTTCTATTGTGTATTTTTCCTATGTGGGGGGCGCATACCGGCAATTTACGTTTAATGCGTGCCGCCCCATCACTGGCAATTGGACAGTTCGTATTTGTGCTTTTGTCTTTTGCGGCACTTGTTTATGCTAGTTTAACCGACGACTTTACTGTTTCGTATGTTGCTTATCATTCAAGTAGCACCTTACCTTGGTACTACAAAATAACCTCGACATGGGGTGGTCATGAAGGGGCGATATTACTTTGGTTAGTGATGCAAGCGGGTTGGACAGCCGTAGTAGCTATGCGCTCGCAATCATTACCTTGGGTATTACGTGCTCGTGTACTTGGTGTACTAGGCTTTTTAGGTGTTGGCTTTATGTTATACACCTTGTTAATGTCGAGCCCATTTGAGCGCTTATTACCGTATTTCCCTGTTGAAGGTCGCGATTTAAATCCGTTATTGCAAGACCCAGGTATGATTATTCACCCGCCATTGCTTTATATGGGCTATGTAGGTTTATCTGTGTCATTCTCATTCGCTATTGCAGCGTTACTTACTGGTAAGCTTGATAATACTTGGGCTAAGTGGTCTCGTCCTTGGACTATGACAGCATGGGGCTTTTTAACACTTGGTATTACCATTGGTAGTTGGTGGGCATACTCTGAACTTGGCTGGGGCGGCTGGTGGTTCTGGGATCCCGTTGAAAACGCATCATTAATGCCATGGCTTGTGGCAACCGCATTGCTGCACTCATTATCAACCACCGAAAAGCGTGGTGTATTTAAGTCGTGGACCGTATTACTGGCTATTGCAGCATTCTCGTTAAGCTTACTGGGTACCTTTATTGTTCGCTCGGGTATCATTGTATCTGTGCATGCTTTTGCCTCAGATCCTAACCGCGGTATGTTTATTTTAGCTTTCTTAGCCATTGTAGTTGGTGGTGGTTTATCGCTTTATGCACTGCGTGTTTCGCAGGTGAAAAGTGAAGGCCGTTATAAGTTTGCCTCACGTGAAGTTGCGCTTTGGTTAAATAATATTTTCTTAGTTGTGGCAACACTGATTGTATTGCTAGGTACATTACTGCCAATGATCCATAAAGAACTTGGCTTAGGTAGCATTTCGATTGGTGAGCCGTTCTTCAATAAGATGTTTGCTATTTTACTGGTACCGTTTGCCATTTTAATGGGTATGGGTCCGCTGTTACGCTGGAAACAAAATAAATGGTCAATGTTGCAAAACAAATTTGCACTATCGGCTGTAGTTAGCCTAGTTGCAACGGCAGCGTGGTTATATTCAAGTTACGATGTAATTGCGCCAATTACCTTTATTGCAACTACGCTAGCGGTATGGATTGTTGTTACTACAGTGGTTGATTTAGCAGCAAAAGTAACCATTCACAAAACCTTAGGTGAAGGCTTTAAACGTTTAGGACTAAGCTATTGGGCGATGGTATTAGGTCACGTTGGTTTAGCGTTCGTGATTGCAGGTGTAACGCTCACCTCTGCTTATTCAGTAGAGCGTGATGTATCAATGAAGCCGGGTGACACTGTGGCTTTAAATGAATACCAGTACCGTTTTGATGGTGTTAAGTCTATTCGCGGCGCTAACTATAGCGGCCATGCTGGGGTTGTCACTGTGCTGAAAAATGATAAACAAGTAACCGTTTTACATGCTGAAAAACGCCGTTATGACATTGGCATGCAGTTTATGACAGAAGCAGCTGTTGATGCTGGCTTTACGCGTGACTTATACCTAGCACTGGGTGAGCAATTAAGCCAAGGTGCGTGGTCGTTACGTATTTACCATAAGCCTTATGTTCGTTGGATGTGGCTCGGTGGTATCTTGATTTCACTGGCAGGCTTTTTAGTGCTTGGTGATAAACGCTATCGCCAAAAATCGACTAAGCAGGAGGCATCAGCATGAACCGTAAACTACTCGCACTAGCACCTTTACTGGTTTTCGTTTTACTGTGTGTGTTTTTATATCAAGGCTTGTTTGCTAACCCGCGTGAGCTGCAAACTGGGCGTATTGGGCAGGCTATGCCAGCTTTCAACTTGCCAGACTTGATGGATGAGTCAACGCGTTGGACAGATAGTGATTTAAAAGGTGAAGTTTACTTACTCAATGTGTGGGGCACATGGTGCCCGACCTGTTTAGCTGAGTTGGGCTATTTAACTGAGCTTAGAGAGCAGGGCGTTAAGATTGTTGGCTTATACTACGAGCAAGGCTACGACCCTGACTTTGATGGCCAGTTTGATATTAACGCTCTACGCGAAGACGTTACCAGTATGCTTAATCGTGCTGGCGACCCATATCAGTTCAATATCTTAGATTTAAAGCGCACATTAGCCCTTGATTTAGGGGTGTCTGGCGCGCCAGAGACCTTCTTAGTTGATAAGCAAGGCACCATTTTGCTGCACCATACCGGCGATATTAATCCGCGTGTGTGGCGAGCCAAATTCGCACCGTTAATGCAGGAGTTACAGTAATGAGACTCGTGATTTTTTTAGCAAGTTTGCTTATCACGTTTAGTGCATTTGCAGAGCAAGACAAATATCAATTTGATGACAAAGAGCAAGCTGTACGCTTCAGTGAGCTTACCAAAGAGCTGCGTTGTCCTAAATGTCAAAACCAAAACATTGCCGACTCAGACGCGGTTGTAGCCAAAGACTTGCGCGACAAAGTGTTAGCGCTGGTAAAAGATGGCAAAACTAAAGATGAAGTCATCGATTATATGATTGACCGTTATGGCTACTTCGTACATTACGATCCACCCGTAACACCGGCAACCTTAGTATTATGGGTATTGCCAGTATTGATTGTGGTACTTGGCTTTGGGTTTATTGTTTTACGCCAACGTAAGGCATCGGTAAAACAAACATGGACAGAGCAAGACGAGGCACTACTTGCAAATTTAATTGAACAAAATCAACGTCAGGAGCAAAGCTAGATGGCATTAATGTGGGCTTCTTTTGTTTTACTCACACTGGTTGCATTGCTATTTGTTGTCGTTCCTTTTTTTAAACGCGAACGTATTCAACGCCTTGATCACAATGCAAACTCGGAGTTAATCCGAATTTATCATCAACGTTTAGATGAGCTTAAAACAGACTTAGATAACCAACGTATTGATGCACAAATGCACGACGAATCAGTTATCGAACAAAAACGTCGTTTGCTCAATGAGCTGTCTCCGGAAAAAGCGCTAAATAGTAAAGGTAACAACCGTATTTTTGCCCTTACTGGCGCTGGCTTTTTAATTGTTTTAACGGCTATCTTTTACGGTTACACGGGTAGTCAGCAGCAAATAAAAGGCTGGCATGACGCGATGGCGAACCTTAAGTCGTATGGTGAACGTGCCGTAATGCAAGATGGTGAGCCATTGACACCGAATGAGTTGCAAGCATTTGCTTTAGCATTGCGTACTAAGCTTGATCAAAGTGGTGATGATGAAGTGGCGTGGATGCTGCTAGGTCGTGTTGCGATGTCATTAAATGAATTTGATATGGCGATGCAGTCATTTGATAAAGTGCTAAAAATGAACCCGGATAACAAGCAAGTGCTGATCAGCTACTCGCAAGTTCTGCTAATGGAAGGCAGTGATGCGAATATGTCACGTGCAGCGACGATGTTATCGAGAGTGTTAAAAGCAGAGCCGACCAATATTGATGCAATCTCATTGTTAGCTCTGATTGCTTATGAGCGTAAAGATTGGCTGCAAGCTAAAACTGCGTTTGAAGTACTGCTTGCAAGTATGCAGCAAAATGATCCGCGTTATAGCATGATTGCAGAGCGTATTGCTGAAATTGATGCTCACTTAAATAATCAGCAGCAAGTTACAAATACAGAAATTGCAGAGGCTTCACACAGTGAAATTCGCATCACAGTTGATTTAGACTCAGCTCTAGCAGATTCGCAGCCACAAAACGGCACCTTGTTTGTTTTTGCAAAAGCAGCCAGTGGCCCACAGATGCCATTAGCCGTGGTAAAAATGACGGAATACAGCTTTCCGCTAACAGTGACATTGAGTGATTCGAATGCAATGGTTGAAGGTCTGAATTTATCAAGTGTCGATAAAATTATTTTAACTGCGCGTTTATCAAAAGATGCAACTGTGGTAACTTCTAGCGGCGAGTTGGAAGGCAAGTCGGGTATTTTAGAACGTGCGAACGTTAAAGAGTACGCGTTGCTAATTAATGAGTTAATACCGTAAGGATAGCCGATGTTTAGGCACAGTATATTTTTTATCTTTTTTGTAGTGCTTGCAGGATGCGCACAAATACCCGAAGAAAAAGCGGATGAGCGAGATCCGTTACAGTCGTTTAACCGTCCTATGTATGATTTTAATATGGACGTGCTTGACGCCTATATTCTTCGCCCAGCAGCTGTTGGCTACGTTACAGTAACGCCAACACCGGTAAGACGTAGCATTGTTAATTTTACCGATAACATCACCGCACCAACGGATATGGTCAATGCTGGTCTGCAGGGTAAGCCTGGTAATATGGGTATTAGCTTAGCGCGCTTTTTAGTGAACTCTACAGTAGGTCTACTCGGTTTTTTTGATGTTGCTTCATCGCTGGGCTTAGAAATTGTCGATGAAGATTTTGGCCAAACTCTTGGTGTATGGGGAGTGGGTGATGGTGCTTACTTGATGATCCCTGGTATGGGACCAAGTACCGCACGAAACTTAACTGGTGATGTTGTTGATAATTTCGTATTACCTGAAATAACACTAACAACACCTCAAACAATATTAGTGTTTGCACTTAAAGCGGTTGAAGCCCGTGCTTCATTAATGCCACAAGAGAGCCTATTAAATGAGTCGCTAGACCCTTATATCTTCATGAAGGATATCTACTTCCAGCGTCAATTATATGAGCTACATGATGGTAATCCGCCACTAGAAAAAGAACCAGATGACTTTGACGAAGACTTCTTAGAAAATCTTTAAAAGTGTTAAATAAAAATGCCAGCAATTGCTGGCATTTTTATATCGTTAAGGGATGGGTATTCATCAGTCCCCAAACACACTCATCTGGTCATTAGACCAACTTAATGCATCATGGTAAGCGTCCGGTACTTCTTCAGGTTTAAGTCCAAGTTGTTGTTGGATTTCTTTCGCTTTTTCCCAATTTGCTTGCTCATAAAATTTTACCAGCTTTAAATACGTTGCTAATAAGCCTTCATCTTTGAGTAGCGCATCTTTAATTTCAATAGTCAGCGGTAACTTGTTCATTACACTTGGCATATCTTCGTCGAGGATTGCATCCATTAACGACATCATACCCGTTAAAAATGCCATACCAGTATCTCGCATTTTGCCGTGGCTGATTGCCAATAATTCAGCAAACCGAGCACGGGTCAATGAAAGGCGAATTAGTTCGGCTGGCTTATCTGCTGCGACTTGCGCTGCAAATAAAAGTGATAAGAAACGTTTAATTTCTTCACTTCCTAATACAATAAGCGCTTGTTTAATTGTGCTGATTTCAGCGCGACGTTTAAAGGCCGCTGAGTTTGAGTAGCGTAGCAACTTATAAGATAAGTTAACGTCACGTTCAAACACCTCAGTGATTTTTCTGAGGTTTAGATCAATACTCGATGTTTCATATAGAAGCTCGGCAAGAGCCATCTCTGATGGCGGCAAAGTTTTGCTTTGTACCATCTCAGGTTTTGAAAAGAAAAACCCTTGGAAGTAGCTAAAGCCCATTTCTAGGGCAAGCTGATACTTTTCGTATGTTTCAACTTTCTCAGCAAGCAACTTTATGTGTGGATACGGCTTAATAGCCTCGATGATCGCTTTTATTGAGTCTACATCACAAGTTAGAAAGTCAATCTTAATAATATCGATGTAAGGATAAAAGTGTCGCCATACAGGTTGGTGAATGTAATCATCAAGTGCAAGTATATAGCCTTTTTCTTTTAGATCTTTAACTAATGCCAGTAGGCGTTTACCTGGTTGGATTGTTTCTAATATCTCTACTACCACCTGCTCTTTACCAAGTAAAAGTGGATAACCCTTTTGCAAGGTTTCTAGAGTAAAGTTGATATAAGCAGGTTTGTTATCCGTTAAATCCTCTAAACCAAAATTAAATTGGCTGCCTTCAATAAGTCGTGACGTTGCTTCATCGCCATCAATATCAGGAAAAACGTTGTCTACGCCATCTCGAAATAAAAGCTCGTAGCCAATTAGTTTTTTATCCCTGTCTAAAATAGGTTGGCGTGCAGCGTAAAAATACATAGTCCAAACATGTCCACATCTGTTAATTCATTTACTTCTCGCAATATATTGCATTGTGCCTGAAATAGCATTAGCTAAATGTTCATTTGCGAGGAAAAGTTATTATTTTATTAAGAATTAAAGACTAGGATAATTTGCAGATAAATTCTATAACTTGCGATTAAATATAAGAAAAATGTTAGATAAAAGTTGAAAAATTGAGCTTTGTCATTTATCTGCTTGATTGGAGTTAAGGGGGGTAAGCATGATATAGTCGTGGGTGATATAGGTTTTTACCCCAATAATGTCTTTAAATTAAATAACTTGCGAGTCATTATTCGGATTAAAAGCCAACATTAAACAACTTTTGGAGGCTAATTTGGAAACAGGAATGATAATTTCGTTAGCATTGTACTTCATCGTCATGTTGGGGATTGGGCTATATGCTTATAAGCAATCTACCGACGATGTATCAGGCTATATGCTAGGTGGTCGTAATTTATCACCAAGTGTTGCTGCGCTTTCAGCTGGCGCATCTGACATGAGTGGTTGGCTGCTAATGGGCCTACCAGGTGCAATGTACTTGTTTGGTTTAAGTAAGGTTTGGATTGCCATTGGTCTAGTACTCGGTGCTTGGGCTAACTACTTCTTAGTCGCGCCTCGCTTGCGTGTTTACACAGAAAAGGCGAATGACTCAATCACCATTCCTGATTACTTCGCAAACCGCTTTGATGATAATAAGAATATTCTGCGTGTTATCTCTGCGATTGTAATCATTGTTTTCTTTACTTTATATACCTCATCAGGTGTTGTTGCAGGTGGTAAGTTGTTCGAAAACTCATTTAATATGAGCTACGAAATGGGTCTATACATCACAACAGGTGTCGTCGTGTTATATACCTTGTTTGGTGGCTTCTTAGCCGTGAGCCTGACTGACTTTGTACAAGGTTGTATCATGTTTATCTCGCTGCTGGCTGTGCCAATTGCGACGTTTACCATGCTTGATCAGCCAGTTATGGATACACTTGCCAATGCACGCTATGACTTATTATTAAGCTCACCAAAAGAATCAGAAATTCATGCACTTAATATGATGGATTGGTTTGCAGGTGGTTCGACTATAGCGATTATTTCAGCAATGGCATGGGGCCTTGGTTATTTTGGTCAGCCACATATTATTGTGCGTTTTATGTCTGTACGTTCAGTGAAAGATATGCCAACCATGCGTCGTGTGGGTATGTCGTGGATGACGCTATCAGCAATTGGTGCTGTGCTAACTGGTCTATTTGGTGCTGCTTATATGCTTGAAAACCAAATGCCTATTGATGATAAAGAAACTATTTTCTTAGTGTTGTCTGAGCTTATCTTCCATCCTTTAATTGCCGGTTTCTTATTGGCAGCAATTTTAGCGGCAATTATGAGTACTATCTCATCACAGTTGTTAGTGTGTTCAAGCTCTCTAACTGAGGATTTCTACAAAATTTACTTAAACCGTAGTGCATCTCAAAAAGAGCTGGTTTTAGTTGGTCGTATTAGTGTTATCTTAGTTGCCTTATTTGCTATTTACCTAGCTTATGACCGTAATAGCTCTATTTTAGACTTAGTAAGTAATGCATGGGCTGGTTTCGGTGCAGCATTTGGTCCACTGGTGCTACTGAGCCTTTACTGGAAACGCATGAACTTACAAGGGGCTATTAGTGGCATGGTTGTTGGTGCAGCAACAGTGCTGTTTTGGATATACGCGCCAATTACTATTGATGGCCAAGCATTAAGTGCAATCATTTATGAGATTGTCCCTGGCTTTATTTTATCAACAATAGCCATAGTTGTTGTTAGCCTTATGACGGCTGAGCCAAAAAAAGAAATTACAGATTTATTTGATGAAGTTGAATCGTCACTGTAGTTTTTGATTAAACACAAAAAAGGGCAACGGATGTTGCCCTTTTTTATGATCTAAATTTGCGTTTAGCTTGCCGCTTTTTCTTTTATATCAGCAACGTTATCGTCTGACTTTGCTTTTTTAGGTTTAGCTGGCGCGTCTTTTGCACCTTTAAGTACCGCCATAAATTGGTCTTTTTCTTTTGCCATTTCAAGCGCCAGTGACTCAATTTGTTGCTCGCTTAATGGTACATCAACTTTTTCAAGCATAAGTTCTAATGACTCAGCAATGTCGAGCATTTTGTCATACGCATCAGCTTCTTTCTTAGTAGTAAACGTCATGCGCTCGACTCCGTTTCTTTCTACAACATATTTAACAACAACAGCCATGATTTCTCCTGCATTTAAGCCTGGCATTGCAGCGTAAAATCGCTGCTAAGGTTACTGTTTTTATATACAGTAATGCTTCGAGCCTTACTTTGCAAGTAACTTGAGAAAATTTTTATTTAGTAAATTTGACAATACTTTGTGTATTAGCTTTATTTAAAATGTTACCCAAAGTTAAACACAAGCGATGGAGTGAGTGTTGGGTAATCGCTAACTATCAGTCCAAACAAGGGCGTCATGGAGGAAATTATGAAATTACTATCAAGTATTTTACTTGCCGCTACTCTTGCATTACTACCTGCTACACAGGTATCAGCCGAAACACCAACCAAAGCAACACAAGTTAAAATGCAAAAGCTCAGTATAAACAAAGCCAGCATTGAGCAGCTAACTCAATTACCGGGTATTGGTGAATCAAAAGCGAAAGCGATTGTCGAGCATCGCACCAAGCAAGGCTCGTTTAAGTCGCTAGAACAATTAAAAGAAGTAAAAGGAATTGGTGATAAGCTATTCGCTAAACTTGAGGGGAAAATTACACTATAAATAGCAGGTTATCACCTATACAGGGCGTTATTCGCCCTGTTTAAATTCATTGATAGCCTTGTCTAAATGCGCTAACGCGAACATGTTTTCGATAGGTGTTGTGATAAGAGGGTAACTTAAACCTGCTAACAGCAACCAAGGAATAAGCATCCACCCTTCAAAGTAAGCTAAACCTAAAAATAATGGCGCTAAAAAGGCAAGTTTACATACCGATAAAATGATCTTTTTGCTCGGGCTTAAATGAGCTAAAGCAAGAGCAATAATCTGTTGGCGTTGCCTTACTTTAAAGTTTTTTAAAGTAGGGATTTGGCTAGTAAAAAAATAAATCATTATAGCGACTTTTTGCTCACTAATCGGCTAACTAAAACAGCCACAAATACCACTGAAAATGCTGCAAAAATCACTTCCATCCATGCCGGCATGCTCATTGAAGCAAACTGCCAATCGATATTGCCACAATCACCAGTGGCAGCAAAGAAGCTAGGGATCCATTCATGCAAAGGCATAAAACTTGGGAAGTTAGGTTCAAATGCACAGCTAAATGCAAACGGGTCGGTATTGTTTTGCATTGCAATGTGTTCTTTAGCAAGAAAGTAACCCCAAATTGCTGAGATACCCCAAGTGGCAAATGCGACTAAGCGAACAACCATACTTTTTGGGTTAATCGCACCAATCACACCCGCTGCAAGTAAGCCTAAAACAGCGGTGCGCTGATAAATACACATGATGCATGGCTCAAGTCCCATGTTGTATTGAAAAAACAATGCTGTGACTTCAAATGCGAGTGAAATAAACGCTAGTAATAACCAAGGTGTTCTTTTAGTTGCTAATTCTGCTAACCAATTCATGAAAGATCCAATTTCAAATTGTTTTCAAGATTATGCTTAGACAGGGCTATGGGTGCAAGTATCTAAGATGAAATTATACGAAAAAGGAGTCGACAGACTCCTTTTCATTAGTCATATCTAGGCAGGCTATTACACACTAACAGCCTGCAAAGACTCACTTTGGTAACAGCCTAATACACGTGTGTACTGAGTGTGTTCTTTCAGCTCTTCAAGCGCTTGCTTAACATGTAAGTCATCAAGGTTTGCTTCGAGGTCAACATAAAACACTTCTTCCCACGGATTTCCTGGTACGGGGCGAGATTCTAGTTTTACTAGGTTAATTTGGTGATGTTTAAAAATCATTAAAGCATCAGCCAATGAACCTGCTTGTTGTTTAGTCGCCATGATTAAACTGGTTTTGGTCGGAATTTGTTTCGATACTTGTAGCGGCTTACGGGCGACAACAATAAAGCGGCTGTGGTTTTCGCTTTGGTTTGCAAGGCCTGACTTAATTACTTCTAAACCAACATTTTTGCCAGCTTGAGCTGAGCCGATAGCGGCGCTATTTGCTGTTTCAACCGCAGATTGCAATGCGTGGAAGGTTGAATCACAGGTTTCATGTTGAATGTCACCTAGGCCTTGAATGAAACGGCTACATTGAGCAAAAGGTTGTGGATGAGCAAAAATTTTATTGATATGAGATAGCTCAGTACCTGGCATTGCTAATAAACAGTGCTCAACGCTATGGGTTACTTCACCTACAATTGATACTTGTGCGTGTTGTAATAAGTCGAATACTTCATTGATACTTCCTGAGCTGGTGTTTTCAATTGGCAGTAAGCCAAAATCAGCCTGTCCACTTTCAACTTTACCAGTGATCTGTTCAAAGCTAGAGCAACCCATTTCAATCACTTTGCCAGGGCGGCGGCTAAAATATTTATGGCAGGCTAGTTGGCTATATGAGCCTTGCCCACCCAAATACGCAACACGATGGCTTTCGCTCATAGCTTCTGGGTTGAGGTTCTTTTGCAGCATGGCTTGCTGGTTTAAAACTGAGTCTTCAAGAATAGTTTGAAACACATTATTAATGTAGTAAGCGTCAAGACCTAATGACTTACCATAACTGATTAGTTTTTCCAGTAGTGCTTGTTCGCGAGCTTCATCACGAATTGGTTTGTTATTGGCTATTTTATATTCGACTACGCTGTGGCTTATACGGCGTCTTTTAGCCAGTAACACAAGTAAGTCGGAGTCGATTTCATTTATATCGTGTCGTAACGCATTTAATGTATCAATGCTCATGTTGGTTTCCTCATTCCAAAACAGTGCACAAACAAAAAAGCCTCCCAAGAGGGAGGCTTTAGCTATTCGGTGAAATTATCTCGCAAACAGTTAAGCCTCCTCTATCTAAAGAAGCTAAAAAAAGAAAAAAAAGTGCGAGAGATATTTTGTTTCATTGGACTAATGTAAAAATACTTCTATGTAAAGTCAACTGCATAAACATGCTATTTTGGACAAAGCGAAAGATTCCTCAGAAATTTCATTAATCTTCATAAAAAATTTATAAATCTAAAAATGAATCTGGTATATTTGTTTTTGCATAATAAATAATAACAATTATTAATAAGGTAGTCCTGTGGTGTATCGACGACCGCCATCCCGGTTTGGGGTGAATTCATTAAGTATGAAATTGTCGCTGTTAATCTCTGCTATTTGTTTAATTGCAGGTATTTGCGCTGCAGCTTTAATGCTTAAATCAGAAGAAAAACAGCTTGTTTTTGAAGAGCACGAACTTTTAAAGCATTCGAGTGAACGCTTGAGTCGTCAATTCAATCGCTTAATTAACACCAAAATAAATATTGCAGAGCAAGCTAACAATGTCGTTAGTAGTCAGCTACTGCATAATGAGTCACATCTACAAAATAACCGCAGCGCAGATATAAAGTTTGCAGTTGATGGCAGTATTCGCAGCACTTCTGAGGATGGTTTATCAGCTTCATTTATTCCACAAGACCAGTACTCTAATTTTTATAAGCAGCTGATTAACGATTCTGAGTCGCTATGGAAAATTGTCTCACCAACGCTTATCCAAGACTTTTTTAATTTTTATTTAATCACTAAAGATAACTTTATACGTATTGCTCCACCTAATTGGGCGCTCAATGTACCGGGCGATTTTGACTTTACCAAAGGCGAGACATTTAATTACGCACAAGCTGCAACAAACCCGAGCCGAGAAGCTGTATGGTCAAAGGTGTATTACGATACTATTTGGCATAAGTGGGTAGTAAGCGTGCTTGTGCCAATCTATCTTGATAACGAATTTTTTGGTGTCACTGGTAGTGATATTGCTCTTGAAACCTTATTGGCACAGCTGCCTATTGGCGATCGTGAGCAACATTTATTAGTGTTTGATGCGAAAGGTCAGCTCTTAGCTCATCCTGATTTAGATAAAACAACGCTTGAGCAATATGGCCGTGAAGGTAAAAAGTTGCTGACTGAAGATTTTGTTAATCCTGATCTACAAAAATTAGTGTCTGAAACCATTCGCTTAAAATTACCAGAGTCTGCAAATTCATTTGTACAAGATGGTGAAACCCATATTATCAATATCCGCAAAGTCGAGAACCTTAATTGGTATATTGGTATTTATAAAAAGCGCTCGTCGGCACTTTCTGCGCTTGAAGAGCTAAAAGTAAAGTTCTTTGGCTTGTTTATCCTGTACGCTATTTTAGTTGCTTTGTTATTGCATCAAGCACTTTATCAATTAGTACTGCGTCGTATTCACTCTTTGGTAAATGCGGTTGTTAGTTTTGGCAAAGGGCAATTTCAAACTGAATTTCCTAAAGTGAACAAAGACGAAATAGGCACGCTTAATGGCTCTTTTAGAGACATGGCAATAGAAATTCGTAAATTAATCGATGGTCTAAATCAGCGCATTAGCGAAAAAGAAATAGCTGAAAAAGCAGCGAACCGATTATCCAAAGCGGTTGCCTTCTCAGGCACTGGCGTTGTGATCACTAATCAAGACTTTGAAATCAAATACGTGAACCCGAAAATGGTTGAGATGACGGGTTTCGAGGAACGCCACTTTATTGGCTCACCATTGATGAATATTATCTCTCAAGAAATGGCGATTTTAGTTGACGATATTGATATCGACCTACGTAGCCGTAACTACTGGCGAGGAGATACTTTATTACAGGGTAATGAGCGTCAATCTGTATGGGTTTCATTGAGTATTTCTCCAATCCGCGAAGAAGGGGGGGAAATCACCAGTTACGTGGCTTCAGCTCAAGATATTTCGTTTGTGAAAGAAAGTCAGCGAAAAATGGAACAGCTTGCCTATTTTGATACATTAACAGGGCTTGCAAACCGAACTTTCTTTAGAATGCAGCTACGCAAGTCTATGGCACTTGCTGAACGTGGTCATTATGCATTTGCTTTATTTTACTTTGACTTAGATGAATTTAAACGTATCAACGATACGCTAGGTCATGATGCGGGCGATCAGTTATTGGTTGAAGTTGCTAATCGTTTGAAAAAGCGTTTACGCACCGAAGATACCATTGCACGTTTAGGTGGTGATGAGTTCGCAGTCCTGTTAAGTGGTATTGAGCATCAAACTCACGCCATGGAAGTGGCGAATACCATTCAACGTACTCTTAATGAGCCTATCAAACTAGGTAACAATGAAGTGATAATTAGTGCCAGTATTGGTATCACGATGGCACCATTTGATAGCCAAGAGGAAGATCAGCTACTGAAGCATGCTGACCTTGCTATGTATGAAGCAAAAGCGAAAGGGCGTAATACTTACCACTTTTATAGCCAAGAGCTTAATGCTGCTGCCAATGAACGCTTGTTTATTGAAAATGAGTTACGTACAGGTATTCGTGAGGGGCAGTTCCAGGTTTACTATCAGCCACAAGTAGATTGTCGCAAGAATCAAGTTGTTGGCTATGAAGCACTCATACGGTGGTTCCATCCAAATGAAGGCATGATACCGCCAACTAAATTCATTCCTATTGCTGAAGCTACAGGTTTGATTGTTGAGCTTGGAGCGTGGATATTGCAAGAAGCGTGTGAGTTTGCTGCACGTTTAGCAAGCCAAGACTTAAAAAATAATATTTCAATCAACTTATCAGCACGTCAATTTAAAGATGCTAATTTGGTGTCGACGCTTGATAAAATCATCAAGCAAACAGGTGTTGAACCAAAACGCATTCACTTAGAATTGACTGAAAGTATGTTAATGGGACATGTTGAGGCGGCGATCTTACAACTGCATCAACTAAAAGCACTTGGCGTTTCAATTTCAATTGATGATTTTGGTACCGGATACTCGTCACTGAGTTATTTGAAACGCTTCCCAGTCGATATTTTAAAAGTTGACCGCTCTTTTGTGAAAGATATCCCTGAAGACAGTAATGATATGGAGATCACTGCTGCGATTATCGCAATGGCACAAAAACTTAAGCTTAACGTTGTTGCTGAAGGGGTCGAAACTAAAGAGCAAATTGAGTTTTTACAAAATAATAACTGCTTTGTTGTGCAAGGGTATTACTTCAGTCCGCCTGTGAGTGAGGCTGAATTACCTAAGTTATATGAGCATTTACAGTCACTAGATTTAATCAAGAATGATTAATAAAGTAGGGGGGAAGTTAACCCCCTGCTATTTTTACTCTGAATTTCAGCGCTTCGAGAATCGCTTTTAGCTTATCTCTGTCATCACCTTGAACTTCGATGATACCCTCTTTTACTGCACCGCCTTGACCCATCTTACTTTTAATGGTTTTGGCTAATTTTTTTAAGTCATGTTGTTGGCTATCAATACCAACCACTAACATCACACCTTTACCTTTTCGACCTTTTGTTTGGCGTTCGATTCGTAAAAAACCATCTTTAAACATTTTACTTTGTGCAGGTTTACTTTCTTTGGGTTGTTCAATGCGCCCTGTAGAAGTTGAGTAAACTAGATTATTTTCGCTCATAGTGGATCTCGTTGTAGAAGCTTAGATAAATGATAACAAATTTAATCCTAAGTGTTTTATTTTTTGGCTTATTTGTTCTAAGCAGTTATATTTAGATAAGTCTTCGGAAAGATTTGTTAAATAGGAGTTTATTATGAGTTTGACGCGCAGTACATCTGCTGATGGCGCTATTTTAACCGTACAGATAAAAGGAAAGTTTGATTTTAATTTGGTGCAATCTTTTCGTCAGGCATACGCCGACTTAAACAGCAATATCAATAAAGTCGTTATTGACCTTAGAGAAACTGATTATATGGACAGTTCAGCATTAGGTATGTTGCTCAATATGAAAAAAAACCTAACGGGCAAAGTTGATACAATACAAATAAGTAACTGTCAGCCTCAATTAAAGAAAATCTTACAAATATCTCGTTTTGATAAAAAATTTGATATCGATTGATGCTTAATATATTGGTAGTCGATGATTTAGAGCTAAATCGTCGTTTATTAACTGTGATGTTAGAGCAACAAGGCTACCGAGTTTTCACTGCCGAAAATGGACTTGTTGCTTTAAGTCTTCTTGATGAACAAAAGATAGACATCGTACTGCTTGATGTCATTATGCCAGTAATGGACGGCTTTGAAACAGCTGCAATTATAAAAGAGCGCTACAGCCAAGTTTACTTACCTATTATTTTTATAACCTCTTTAGAAGACGAAGCAAGTTTTGAACGCTGCTTAGCGGTCGGTGGGGATGACTTTTTACACAAGCCATTCCAAGAGGTAATCTTAAATGCGAAAATTAAAGCACACAGCCGCATTCGCAACCTAAGTCAAAAAGCAAGAGAGCAGAATTTACAACTTGAGTACCATCAAAATCAAGTAGAACGTGAGCATGAAATTGTCGAGCACATTTTTAATAACGCGCTTGAAAACCAACAGTCATTCCCTACCCATTTAGATTTTCATTTATCGCCTGCCGCTATGTTTAATGGCGACATGTTTTTGGTTGGGCAAAGTCCAATTGGCAGCTTGTATTGTATGCTAGGAGACTTTACTGGTCATGGCTTAGCTGCTGCTGTTGGTGCATTACCGGCATCTAGAGTCTTTTATACGATGGTAAGTAAGGGCATGTCGGTAAGTGACATTGCAGCTGAGATTAACTCAGTATTGGCGAAGTTATTACCTGGGCATATGTTTTGTGCGGCAACTATTCTAGAGCTTAGCAATACAGGTAAAAGTGTTTCTGCATGGTTAGGTGGCCTGCCAGACACCTATATCATCGATCAGCAGGGAAATATAATTCGTACATTAGAATCTCAACATATGGCGTTGGGAATTTTAGAGGATGATGAATTTGAACGCGCTTTGATCCATACAGAGGTTGAAACTACATCACGAATCGTTATGGCGACTGACGGAATTATTGAAACGATTAATCCAAGAGAAGTTTATTTTGGAGAAAAACGGTTTAAAGATGTGCTTGCCTCTAGAGATAACATTTCCTGTCATCAAGTGCTCGAAAGAGTTAAGCGTTTTGCACAAGGTAACGAGCAGCAAGACGATTTAAGTTTAGTGTTGTTAAATTGTTTGCCGGTGCCTGAACCTGAACAAATGGTAGAACCTTATTCTGAATTGCCATTTAACTTCTCTTTAAGCTTAAATTCAAAGCAGATTAAAAGCACTGATCCTGTTTTAGAGGTTGTTAATGTAATCAGTCGGGTACCAGGTTTAAACGCTCACCGAGCCAATATTTTTCTTATCTTATCTGAGGCTTATAATAATGCGCTTGATCATGGTGTTTTAGGACTAGACTCTGATGTGAAAAATCATGACGAAGGTTTTTTAATTTATTATCAACAACGAGAAAAAGCATTAGCTAATTTAACCGATGCATTAATTATCATTGATATCCGCTATAGCCCTGAAGAGTATGCTTTGTATTTTACAATTTGTGACTCGGGACATGGATTTAACAAACAAGATTCTGAGCAACAAAACTTAGTGCGAGAGCATGGCAGAGGTTTATGTTTGCTGAGCGAAATTGCGACTGGCGTCACATTTAATAGTGCTGGCAATCAGGTCGAAATTTATTATCAATTAACAGCAAGCAGTACTAGCTCACAGTAAAATCGCATGTTATCATCTCGGCATTATAGATGTTTGGATGGCTAAATGATTTCTAACTACTTATCGACTGCTCAACTTGATTTACCAGAAAGCTTGGTTGTTGATCAATTATCAAACCTTGAACATTACCTTGCACAGTCAGCTTTACCTGCAGTGCGCTGGGAATACCAAATTCCTGAGCTAGGCGAGGGTGGTGCGTGTAGTTTATTTGGTTACTTACAAGATGAACCATTCAAATTAAACGACTATGTTGCAGAGGATGCTACCAATACTGAAAAGCTGGCCAAGCTTCAGCAAATCATCGATTTTGTCGTTGCCCAGACTCACGTTGATTGGTTTGGTATTTACCAAGCAACCAATACTGACGAAGGCTCTCAGTTATTAAAATTGGTATATCACGGAGCACCGAGTCGTCCATTATTCCCACTTACTGAAGCGTTTTCTAAAGCTAGTAATAATGTTCAAGTGGCACTTTCTAAGCAAGGTCGTGTGATCAATAACGTTGCTGATTATCTTGCCCAAGGTGGAGAGTATTATACTTGCGACCCTAAAGTGAAAGCAGAGACCTGTCTACCGCTGTTATCAGACAAAAATGAATGCTTAGGTATTATAGATGCGGAAGCATTTAATAATGATTTCTTTGATCAGCAAACCCTTGCATTACTTGTGGCTTGTTGTATTAAAATTCCTCAACTCTTGGTCTAATTTAACTAGTAATCAGGCTGGGTTTTTATGTTAAGCTAGTGGCAACGCTAACCCCTATAAAAAGAGATAGTCAATGTTCTCAGAATTAAAACCATTACCAACAGATCCTATTCTTGGCCTAATGGCGGCCTTTAAACAAGATACAAACCCAAAGAAAATCGATTTGGGTGTAGGTGTTTATAAGGATGAGCAAGGCAATACGCCGGTATTAAAAGCGGTTAAAAAAGCGGAAGCGTTTCGTTTAGAAAACGAAACCAGTAAATCGTACATTGGCTTGGCAGGTAACCTAGATTACTGCCAAAAAATGGAAAACTTATTACTGGGTGAGCATCCAGCACTTTTAGCTAATCGTGTTCGCACTGCACAAGCACCAGGTGGTACAGGTGCATTACGTGTTGCAGCTGAATTCATCAAACGTTGCAACAAAGATGCGACAGTATGGGTAACTACGCCAACGTGGGCAAACCACATCAGCTTATTTGAAGCGGCGGGCTTAACAGTAAAAGAATACCCTTACTACGATTACGAAAATAAAGACCTTTTATTTGATGACATGATTAATACCCTTAAGCAAGTGCCTAAAGGTGATGTGGTGTTATTCCACGCATGTTGTCACAACCCAAGCGGTATGGATTTAAATGCTGAGCAATGGAGCACAGTTGCAGATCTTGCTGTTGAAGTTGGTTTCACGCCACTGGTTGATATTGCTTACCAAGGTTTTGGTTCAAGCCTTGAAGAAGACGCAGCGGGTCTTCGTAAATTAGCAGCAGCGGTAGATGAGCTAATCATCTGTTCTTCTTGTTCGAAAAACTTCGGTCTATACCGCGAGCGTATCGGTGCATGTTCAATCATTGCTAAAGATGCAGCGACTGCTGATATCTCTAACTCTGTATTATTAAGTGTTGTACGTAGCATCTATTCAATGCCGCCTGCGCATGGTGCTGATATTGTTAGCACGATTTTAGGTAGCACTGAGCTGACGCAAATGTGGCATGACGAGCTTGATGAAATGCGTAATCGTATTAATGGTTTGCGCACTTTAATCAAAGAAAGCTTAGCTGCGAAAGGCATTGAGCAAGACTTCTCATTTATTGACCGTCAAAATGGTATGTTCTCATTCTTAGGTATTAATAAAGAGCAAATCGAGCGCTTACAAAAAGAGTATTCAATCTACATTGTTGGTTCTAGCCGTGTAAACGTAGCTGGTATCAGTGATGCAAACATTGATTACTTTGCAAATGCAGTAGCAGACGTTTGTAAATAATCGGCTTTATAGCGATAAAAAAACCGCAGTGACTGCGGTTTTTTTATGCCTGTAATATGTGTTACTACGAGTAGGTATTAGTGCAGCCAGCGAATGGCGTCATTGATCATGTTATTGTAGCTATCAAGTGGCGCACCAATACTCGCGATTAAGATAGTATCAGCCCGATCGCCTCGGTTGATGTGGCCTGCGAAACGCTCATCATTGAAATCATCAGAGCCGGTGCCAAATGGTTGCTCGTCAGAAGGCACAATGAATACC
Organism: Pseudoalteromonas sp. BZK2; assembly: GCF_014349195.1. Lineage (NCBI taxonomy): Bacteria > Pseudomonadati > Pseudomonadota > Gammaproteobacteria > Alteromonadales > Pseudoalteromonadaceae > Pseudoalteromonas > Pseudoalteromonas sp. BZK2. The sequence continues at coordinate 95,873 of NZ_JACSOG010000013.1, forward strand.
GTCATTGGGCCAAAATCTGACTCAAATACCAAGTGTAGGCCTTTTTTACCCTGAAAATCACAAAACATTAAATAGGTTACTTTACCTGGTAGCTCATCTAAGTGACCGCCAATGGTGGCAAACTTTTCGTTTACCGAAGCAAGATCTATTGCTTCATGTTTATCTAGCGAGCCAATTTCATGGTAAAGGTGCGCAAAGGCATGCTCACCCACACTGTATAACGTATGTTGTTTGTTACTGACAAAAAACACACTAATTGCCACTAAAAATGACGCTGCAGCGGCTAAATACAGTCGATTAAAGGCAAAGCGCGACTTAGCCTCAACAATGGTGTCTAGCGGTTGCTCAGCGCTTTCTTCTTCAGAACTATATGTATTATCAATAATTCGCTGTGCTAAATTTTCAGGCACGGGGATGTTAAGTGCTTTGCTTAGTTCATCGTCAAAGGCACGTACATCATCAATAAACGCCTGTTTATCTGTGTCCTGCTCGGCAAACGCTTCAAGTTCCTTATCAATAGTGCTTGGCTCGGCGAGGATGCGGCGGCGAAACTCGAGTTCATCCATTAATTTGATGCTCCTCTAAGTTGGTCATCATCACTGCTTAAAGCCTCTTTAAGCTGGTTTCTGGCACGAAAAAGTCGTGTCATGACAGTATTTTTATTTAAATCGAGGATCTCGGCGATTTCATCGCCAGAGCAACCCATTACCACTTGCAGCAGCAATGGTTCTCGATATTCTTGTGATAACTTTCCTATTTGTCGTTGAATCACTGTTTGTTCCATTTCAGCATCAAGGGTTGAACTTTGTTCATCTACAAGGGTGTCGTTTTCAACATCGGCGTAATCAAATTGTTTACGTTCAAAGCGGCGTGCATTCTCGCGGCGCAAAATAGTCAACAGCCAAGGTTTAACTGCTTGTTGATCTTGCAGTGAATCCAAGGCACGCCAAGCCCTCAGGAAGGTTTCCTGCACTAAGTCTTCAGCAATGTTCTGATCACGACACAACCAATACGCAAAGCGAAAAAGCTCACTGTGGTAGACATGAACCAGCGCTTCATATCGCTTTTGTTTTTCTGTCATAGTAACTAAGACCTGCCTATCAGAAAAAAACTTTCTGAGATTATTATTTTTTTCTTAAAAAAACGGCTAACTCAAGATTAGCCGTTTATTTTCAACTATTTAGGTTAATAGTTAATCATAAAGACTCTTTAATTCAGTGTCATTACTTGTTGATTTAGTTTGCTTTGCGGCTTGGCTTAGCAAGCTGACGATTAAACTTAAATCAACCTGTTCATCTGCTGAACTATAAAGTTTAGTGCGTAATTTAGCAATTTCATCATTAAGTTGTGTGTTTTTCAGTGATGCTAGTAAACACTCGATGGCCGCAGCATTTTTACCAGTCTGTTGTTTTGCGTAGTGGTTCAATGCGTTATAAAACCCAGAGTTATTGTTTTGTTTTGCAAACTGCTTAAGCTCATTTAACGATGCTGATGAACCACTGGTAGGTAATGGCTCAGCTGTCGGTTGCTGAGGACGCTTTTTATTAAAGTAAAGCACTAAGGTGATTAGCCAAAGTCCATAGCCGACCACTGCCACGATAATAAGCCACATAGGGGTCGTGACTTTTGTGACCGTTTGCATATTAGTTGGCGCATCACCCAGTTCATTAGAGCTTGCGGTTTGTGGCTCCGCGATAGCAGGAGCTGTGGGTGTGAGTGGGTTTGTACTTGGCACAACGGTTAATGTACGAGCAGGTATGGTCGCATAGCTAATACGATTGATTTTAGTATTAAACCAAGGCAGCTTTATTTCAGGCAATGTGTAAGTGCCCGGTGTTTGCGGTAATAAAGCATAAGAAGCTGTTTGCTGAGAAATAACACGGCCATCACGTACCAGATGGTTACTCTCTTTTTCATCAGGGTAGCTTCTAAAGCCTTGCACCTGTGGCATATCGATATCAGGAAGTTGCTCTTTAGTAACCCCCAATGCAGTTAAAGTAATGGTGCGAGTGATAGGGGTGCCAACTTCAACGGTGTCGTCTTTTGGTTGCCATTGCTCATCAAGGTTAACCAGTTCGCTTGGTAGCCATGCACCTGTGTAGTTATCTGGGATTGGCTTGATTTCAACATCAACATCTTCGCCCATCGCTGAGACAGCCATTTGGCGATAGTTTTGACGAATACGGCCATTAAACACAGGTGCCGTAATAGTATTTACACCACTTTTTTGTGGCTGCACTAAGTACTCGCGAGTGATCACTAAATAGCGTTTGCCATCAATTAACTCATAGTCTTCAGATTGTTTGTTAATTGGGGTTAGCTCAGCGTTTTCCATTTCTGGCGTAGTTAAGTTGCCATCCAGCAATTCTTTGTTGTTGTCTAAATACAATTTAACCGTATAAACACCGGCTTCTTGCACGTATAAGCTAGTTGGCTTGATGCTTGTTTTTATGAAGGCTTCTTTATTTTGTTCTGAGGTTTGACTGCGCTTAGCCACCGTTAGCTCAATCGGTTTTGAACTGACACCGGCAACAGTAAAGGCAGGGATGGTATAAGTGCCTTCTTTGCGGGTCATCAGCTTTACAGACCAGTTAGTTTGCTTACTGATTTCACCATTAATAATATTAGTACGTGAGCTGACACTGGTTGGCCCTACAACAAAGTCTTTTAATAGCACCGAAGTGTCTGGTTGTTCGCTGTTAATAGAATCGTCTGCTGAGATGGTTAAAACAAAAAACTCACCGGCAAGGACAGGATTTTTATCAACACTTGCCTGTAACTGGGTGGCAGCCCAAAGCGGCGCTGCCGCGATTAGCAATAAACAACATAATAATCGCATTACCATGATTTTTCGGCTCCTCGTGGACGACGTTGGTAGTTTCGTTTTTGTGCTTCTAATTGCATTTTATTTCTTAATAAGATCGCTGGATCATCGGGAACTTTACGCAGCAGCTGGTTAAGTTGCTGGGCTTTTTCTTTCTCTTCATTGGTCAGTTCAGCAGCTTGTGCTTGCATAGCCTGTTGCTCTGCTTGCTGTTTAGCTTGTTCATCGCTTTGCGATGGCTGTGGCTGGGCCTCTTGTTGCTCAGGAGCTTGCTCTGGCTGTTGTTCTCCAGATTGTGACGACGTGTCTTTTTCAGATTCCATTTCAGGTTTGTTTTGCTGGTCACTATTAGACTCGCTTTGCTCACCTTTTTGATCTGATTGCTCACCTTGCTCTGAAGGTTGTTGGCCATCTTGCTGCTCACTCTGCTCAGAGTTTTCACCTTGCTGTGAATTTTCACCCTGTTGCTTTTGTTGGTTATCTTGCTGACCATCAGAGTTTTGTTGATCATTGTTTTGCTGTTGATCTTGTTGCTGCTGTTGTTGCTCTTGCTGCTGCAATAACTGTTCAACGAGGGCTTGGTTTTCTTTTGCCTCAGTGAAGTCATTTTTAAGCTGTTGGGCTTGCTTATACGCTTCTATGGCTTGCTCTAGCTCACCGGCCTTAGCAAGGGCATTTCCGTAGTTATACAAACCCGTTGCAGATTTATCTTCACTAAACGCATCCATAGCAGCTTGGTAATTACCTTGCTGATAAAGAGCTGCGCCTTTAAGTTGTGTGTTTTGTGCTTGGGCGGCTTGTTCAAATTGATTTTGCTGATAGGCATCAAGAGCACGTTGGTCTTGGTTTTTAAATACGTCTGGTAACTCAGCAGCGTAAACCTGTTGCTGAGGTAGAAGCATAACAAACAAAAAGCCAAACACTAAGCTGCTACGGCGAATTAAAAAGAGCGCTAACGGCAATAAAATAATCAGGCCGTAAATACCTGCATCAACTCGCCATAATGCTTGGCTTTGTTTCTCATCTTTGAGTACTTCTGCATTGGCAGTGGGGGCAAATGTTTGAATATCCTGATTACTGGTTTGATACAGTGCGAATTTGCCACCGCTGTTGCGCGCAAGCGAACTTAAGCGGCTAACATTAAGCGTCGGAATCACAATCTGTCCTTGCATATCTTTTAAAAAGCCACCTTCTGGTAGCTTAATTGGCGCACCTTGCTCTGTGCCGACGCCATAGACATTTAAACGATAACTAGACTGAGCGGTAAAGCGGCTAATATCTTCTTGATCTAGGCTATCAACCCCATCGGTGACTAAAATAATATCACCATCTAAATAGCCGGCTTGTTTAAGTAAATCGTCTGCTTTTTCTAGGCCTTCAATAACATTCGAACCTTTGCTAGGCATGATATCAGGGCTTAGGCTTGGGATAAGGTTAGCCAAAGTGCTAGCATCATTAGTTAGCGGTGAAATAGTAAATGCAGAGCCTGCATAAGCCACTAATGCCGTATCACCTTCTTTGAAAAGCTCAATCATATCAAGTGCTTTAAATCTAGCCTGCACTAATCGGCTTGGTGCGATGTCGTTACTGAACATGGAGTACGACATATCCATCACAATGACCCGCGCATTCTTTGCTTGAAACACCGGAACTTGTTCCTTTTCAAAGCTTGGACCTGCTGCAAAAACGATGGCTAAAAGAGTAAATACAGCAACTAGCCAAAGCGGTTGGCTTTGTTTTTTATGATTGTCGCTCATTACAAACTGCGCCAAATGGGGCGCAATTAAATCAGCGGGGGCGCTTTTTTTGTTGCGTACCAACAGCACACTAAAAATAATCAGCGCGGGAATTAATAACCAAAGTAGGGCAGGGCGAATAAATTCAAAATCCATACTAGCTCTCCTGCTTAAATTGGCGAATAAAACTGACGAGCATTGCTATGCTTATTAAGCCTAGCGCCACAAGCAGTGGAATATAAAACAATGAAATTTGTGGGCGGAACGTTTGTTCATCGCTACTAATTGGCTCAAGCTTATCGAGCTCTTGATAAATTTGCTGTAAGCCAGCCACATCTTTTGCTCTAAAGTATAAGCCGCCGGTTTGCTCGGCAATACGCGTGAGTAGGCTTTCATCTAAGTTACCGCCTCTCATCCCACCCACATTAAATATGCTGAAACCACGAGGGTTATCAGAGCCAACACCTATGGTATATACCTTAATGCCTTCTTCGCGGGCTAACAGCAGGGCATCTTCAGGATCAAGGTTACCGGCGGTGTTTTGACCATCGGTTAATAGTACAACTATACGGTTACTTTCATCTTTATTAGCAAAACGTTTTACGGATAAACCTAACGCATCACCAATGGCTGTTGCTCTACCTACTAGGCCAATTTGCGCTTCGCTGAGCATTTGGCTCACCGTTTTAACATCACGGGTAAGGGGGGTTTGTAAAAATGCGGTATCCCCAAATAAGATAAGACCAAGGCGGTCACCTTGACGCTGCTCGATAAAATCACTGAGTACAGCTTTTACCATGGTAAGCCTATCAACATATTGATTCTGATAGGCCATATCTTGCTCTGTCATCGAGCCAGATAAATCCACCGCCAGCATAATATCGCGGCCTTCATTAGGCAGCGTGATAGGTTCATCAAGCCAAGTTGGGTTTGCAATAGCGACAACCAATAGAACCCATACTAGCCACTCGAGCAATGAGACTTTGCGGCTATGTTGCTGTACTGCTTGATTATTTAAGCCAAGCTTAGCAAAGCCAGGAATACGTAAACGTAACTGCCCTTGCTGCTTTAACGGCATAAAGCGGCTTAATAACCAAGGCAGAGGTAAAAGCACAAAACACCATGGCCAACTAAACTCAAACATTAATTGGCTCCTTGAGTTTAAAGTTGCTAATAGCACTGCGTAATTTAGCCCCGAGCTCAGCATTATTACTTTGTTGTTGATAAAGCGGCATTAGTTCGTCGTAACTAAAGTTGTCGCCACTGAGTTTAGATAAACTTTCTGACCACTTAGCCAAAGGCTGAGAAGCAAGCTGACTGCTGTAATAATGACGAGTTAAGCGTTTTAAAATAATGTGCAGCTCTTGCGCATTATCATCACTAAGGGTTTTACTTAATTTAATGGCTTGTTTTTTGGCTTTTTTAAACTGCTGGTTTTTATATAAAAGCACTAAGCCGATAATTAATAACGAACCAACTAAGGCGATGATCAGCCACCAAATTGGAGCAAGTGGCCACCATGCAACCTCGGTCGGTGCAATGACATCATGTAAGCCATCTAGCGGATTTTTTTGCATTGTTACTTTCTCACTAATTGCAGCTCAAGAGGCGTGGCTGCACTGAATGAAATTAAACTAAGCCCAGATTTTTGTAAGCGTTTTAATCTATTAGAAAACGACGCTTCGGCAGACTTAGCAAAGCGCTCGCGAAATTGCTTATCCATTAGCGGTAACGCAAGCTCTTGGCCATTCGCAGACACGGTCACCGTTTGTTTAAAAGCAGGTAGCTGGTGCTCGAACGGATCGCTAATATGGCAGCCAATCAATTCACAGTGCCTGCTCAGCATTTCAAGTTGTTTGAAGCTGGCTTCATCAAGGGCACTAAAATCAGAAACGATATAAACCAAGCTTCCTGGTTTTGCTAAATGATTAAGACGTTTAAGGTTTTCGCTAAATAAGCTGGTGGCTGTTTGATCGATATTAGTCAGAGCTTGGCTGTGAATATCACATAAGTTGTGACACAGCTTTAACACGGCTTTTTCTCGAGAGGTCGGTTTTAATTCGTGATGGCCTTGCTGATTAAACACCAAACCACCGATGCGATCACCTCGTTGACACGCCGACCAAGCAACCAGTGCGCTGATGTGCGCTGCTTGCACTGACTTCAACAGTAACTTTGAGCCAAACAGCATCGAGTTAGAAAAGTCGGTAAAGACAAAAACAGGGCGTTCTTTTTCTTCTTGAAACAGCTTAGTGTGGGTTTCGCCAGACCGTGCAGTAACACGCCAGTCGATAGAGCGTATGTCATCACCGGCTTGGTAATGGCGCACCTCGGCAAACTCCATACCACGCCCCTTGTGAGGCGCAAGGTATTGCCCAGCCAAGCTGTTTTTGATTTTTACTTTGGGCGCAAGTTCTAGCAAACGAGCTTTGGCTTTGTAATACATCAACTCTTTGAGTGATAAATTGACGCCTTGACTATGACTCGCTGCTAACCACGCCGCTGGATCAAATTGGCTCGACATAGCTTATGGCACTGCCACCAATTCTAAAATACGGCTGATCACATCGTCTTTACTGATGCCATCGGCCTGTGCTTCGTAACTTAAGATAATACGGTGACGCAATACATTATGCAGCACTGCTTGAATATCATCTGGGGCAACAAAGTCACGACCTTCAAGCCAAGCATGCGCGCGGGCACACTTATCAAGGGCAATGGTTGCACGTGGGCTTGCGCCATATTCAATCCAGCGACCAAGTTGCTCATCAAGCTCAGCTGCTTCACGAGTGGCAACAATTAACTGTACTAGGTATTTCTCAAGCGGCTCAGCTAAATACAAACCTAATATGGCTTTACGGGCAGCAAATAACTCACTTTGACTAATTTGTTGTGTCGTTGCTTGCTTGTCAGAAATAGCCTCGCCACGGGTTAGGCGTAGGATATCTAATTCGTGTTCAGCACCCGGGTAATCAATGCTCAAATGCAATAAGAAGCGGTCAAGCTGAGCTTCTGGCAGAGGGTAAGTGCCTTCTTGCTCTAGCGGGTTTTGGGTTGCCATAACCATAAATAGATCAGACAGTGGATAGGTGTTTTTACCTACCGTTACTTGGCGTTCAGCCATGGCTTCTAGTAGGGCTGATTGCACTTTAGCAGGAGCACGGTTTATTTCATCTGCCAAAATTAGGTTATGAAATAACGGACCCTTTTCAAATACGAACTCACTGGTTTGCTGGCGATAAATATCAGTACCAGTTACATCTGCAGGTAATAAGTCTGGGGTAAATTGTACACGTTGGAAACTGCCTTCAACGCCTTTTGCTAAGGCATTGACAGCACGCGTTTTCGCAAGACCCGGAGGGCCTTCAACTAATAAGTGGCCATCTGCCAAAATTGCGATTAACAGTGCTTGAGTTAATTGTGGTTGGCCGATAATTTGCGTGTCTAGATATGATTTTAATTGTGAAAATGCGTTAACTGCCATAATAAAAAGACTGTCCTAAAAGCGTGAGTCAAAAATTGTTTTTGTTATGCGCCAATGCGTTATATTCAGTACCGATAAATTATTTGCGCGGTACCGTGGTGGGCGCTATTAACAAGTTATAAGGATTCAAAAGTTATAACACAAGTGTTAGACACAAAATCCTCAAATAGTTCGTTATTTTTTAAGGATTTTTAGCCTACCATATAAATACGGTGTTTTTTTGTAAATAGGCCGAAAAAAGCCTATGGTTGAAAACTTACTATTGGCATTCGTACACGGGTTGTTTTAGAATCAGGAAAAACAAACAGGTCAGACCTGTCAGCGGGAGAGCATAAATGTCTGAGCAAAATATACTTAAAACAGCAAAAGGCGATCGTATCGCTATCGTTAGCGGCCTGCGAACGCCATTCGCGAAGCAAGCCACAGCATTCCATCATGTACCAGCCCTTGATATGGGTAAGTTAGTTGTCAACGAAATGCTTGAACGACTTAACTTTGATAAATCTGAAATTGACCAACTTGTATTTGGACAAGTAGTGCAAATGCCAGAAGCGCCAAATATTGCCCGTGAAATCGTATTAGGTACGGGTATGCCTGTTTCTGTTGATGCTTATTCTGTTTCGCGTGCGTGTGCAACAAGTTTTCAAGCCATTGCTAACGTAGCCGAGTCAATTATGGCAGGTTCAGTGCAAGTAGGTATCGCCGGTGGTGCTGACTCATCATCTGTATTACCAATTGGTGTTAGTAAAAAATTAGCCGGTAGCCTTGTTGATTTAAACAAGGCACGTACGCTTGGCCAGCGATTAAAGATTTTCTCTAAACTACGTTTAAAAGATTTACTTCCGGTTCCGCCTGCGGTCGCTGAGTACTCTACTGGTTTATCTATGGGTCAAACAGCAGAGCAAATGGCGAAAACGCACAGCATCAGCCGCGAAGATCAAGATGCTTTAGCGCATCGTTCACACACCCTTGCAAGCCAAGCGTGGGCAGATGGTAAACTGAAAGACGAAGTAATGACTGCCCATGTAGCACCTTATAAGAGCTTTATTGAGCAAGACAATAACATTCGTCATAACTCAACAGTTGAAGGCTACGCGAAATTAAAACCAGTGTTTGACCGTCAACACGGCTCAGTTACCGCAGCTAACGCAACGCCATTAACTGATGGGGCGGCTGCGGTATTAATGATGAGTGAGAGTAAAGCCAAAGCATTGGGTTACGACATTCTAGGTTATGTACGCAGTTTTGCTTTCTCAGCAATTGGTGTACATGAAGATATGCTAATGGGTCCGGCGCATTCAACGCCAATTGCCCTAGATAGAGCTGGTATCACATTAGCTGATTTAGATTTAATCGAAATGCATGAAGCATTTGCAGCGCAAACACTGGCTAATATGAAGATGTTTGCGTCAGATAAATTTGCACAAGAAAAGCTAGGTCGCAGCAAAGCGATCGGCGAAATAAACATGGACAAGTTCAATGTATTAGGTGGCTCACTTGCATACGGTCACCCATTTGCGGCAACAGGTGCGCGCCTGATCACGCAAAGCTTACATGAACTTAATCGTCGCGGTGGCGGCTTAGCGCTTACTACTGCGTGTGCAGCGGGTGGCTTAGGCGCAGCCTTTGTATTGGAGAGTGCGTAATGACAGATTCAGTATTTAGTTTATCAGTGGCTGATGACGGCGTAGCCGTTGTAACCATTGATGTGCCGGGTGAGAAAATGAACACCCTGCGCAGCAGTTTTGCAGAAGATTTAAAAACCTTACTCAAAGACGCACAAGCGCAAGCAGTAAAAGGAATGGTATTTATCAGTGGTAAAAGCGATAACTTTATCGCCGGTGCTGATATTAAAATGCTTGATAGCGCCAATAGCCGTGAAGATGCATTAGCGTTAAGCGAAATGTGTCAGCAAGCATTTTTTGATATGAAAAAACTGCCTTTCCCAACAGTAAGTGCTATTCATGGTGCTGCATTGGGTGGCGGTTTAGAGTTTGCTTTAGCGTGTGATTATCGCGTGTGTTCAGACAGCGATATCACTAAGCTCGGTTTGCCAGAAGTCCAGTTAGGCTTATTGCCTGGCGGTGGTGGTACTCAACGTTTACCAAAATTAGTTGGCCTGCAAAAAGCACTTGAGTGGATGCTTACAGGTAAGCAAGTGCGTGCTAAGCAAGCGAAGAAAACAGGCTTAGTAAATGACTGTGTACCACATAGCGTATTGCTAGATGTTGCTAAAGAGTTTGCTCTTAAAGGTAAGGCGAAGGTTACTAAACCTAAGTTAGATCGTTTAAGCCAATTACTTGAGTCGAACCCATTTGGCCGCAATATTATTTTCAAAAAAGCACAAGAAAACGTGCTGAAGAAAACAGGCGGTCATTACCCAGCACCTTTAGCCATTATTAAAGCGGTTCGTGCAAGTGTTGAACTTGATCAGTTAAAAGCATACAAAACTGAAGCTGAAGGTTTTGCCACGCTGGTAATGAGTGATGAGTCAAAAGCATTACGCGGTATTTTCTTTGCAACCACCGAAATGAAAAAAGAGTGGCGTAATGATGATGCACCAGCAATCGCTAAAGCGGCAGTTTTAGGTGGCGGCCTCATGGGCGCGGGTATTGCCCATGTTAGTGCTGTAAAAGCGGGTGTTCCAGTGCGCATTAAAGATGTGGCTGAAAAGGGCATTAGCAATGCAATGAACTACAGCTATAAGATTTTAGATAAAAAGCAAAAGCGTCGTATTTTATCTAAAGCTGATCTACAGCAAACCATGAACCGCATTACCGGTACTACCGATTACAGCGGCTTTAAACACATTGATATCGTTATCGAAGCGGTGTTTGAAGATCTTGCTTTAAAGCAAGGTATGGTGGCTGATGTAGAACGTGAATGCCAAGACAACACGATTTTTGCAAGTAATACCTCATCATTACCAATTGCACAAATTGCTGCAGATGCAGCGCGCCCAGAAAATGTAATTGGTCTGCATTACTTCTCACCTGTTGAGAAAATGCCACTTGTTGAGATCATTCCACACGCTGGTACGTCTGAAGAAACTATCGCACGCGTTGTTAACTTTGCCCGTAAGCAAGGTAAAACACCGATTGTGGTTAAAGACATGGCTGGTTTCTATGTAAACCGCATCTTAGCGCCTTATGTCAATGAAGCGGCTAATTTACTGCTTGCAGGTGAGCCAATTGAAAAGATTGACCAAGCATTGGTTGAGTTTGGTTTCCCTGTTGGGCCTTTAGCGTTACTTGATGAAGTAGGGATTGATATCGGTTCTAAAATTGCGCCAATCCTTGAAAAAGAATTGGGCGAGCGTTTTAAAGCACCTGACGCTTTTAATCGCTTAATCGATTCTAAGCGTTTAGGTCGTAAGACTGGCCGTGGTTTTTATCTTTACGACAAGAAAGATAAAAAAGTGGATGAGTCAGTTTACGAGCTACTTGGTGTTACGCCATCACCTCGTTTAAACAAGAGCGAAATTGCTAAACGTTGTGTTGCGCAAATGCTAAATGAAGCGGTGCGCTGTTTAGATGATGGCATTATTGCAAGCCCGCGTGATGGTGATATTGGTGCTATTTTTGGTATTGGTTTCCCACCATTCTTAGGCGGTCCATTTAGCTATATGGATAAACTGGGTGCAGCAAAAGTGAGCTCAGAAATGGCGACTTTTGCTAACTACAACCCAATTTTCACACCTTGCGATACGTTAAAAGCAATGGCTGAAAAGGGTGATCGTTTTTACCAAGCAGAAAGCGAAGAGCCTGAAGTAGTTGAAGCTGCTCCTGTCGATCCGGTTGAATTAACCAAAGAGGTGGTTGAAGACGAGCAAGCGTCAGAAGATGCTGATACAGAAACGACTAAAAGCTAATTCTTTAAATTAGTTAATTTTAAAAGCCCTGCTCACATTGAGTGGGGCTTTTTTATTGGTTCGAACTTGGTTAGAAGTTGAGCGGATTAAATCTTGACTATATGTTATTATCTATATAGATTTAAATCTATGGTCAAGGAGGACTCATATGTGGTTAGTTGAAACAACCGACAGGTTCGATAATTGGTTTGACGCCTTAGATGACACAGACCGAACTAATGTACTTGCGTGTTTATTGGTTCTTCAGGAGCGAGGTCCTATGCTAGCAAGACCTTATGCAGATACAGTGTATGGTTCTTGTTTTAGTAATATGAAGGAGCTAAGGATTCAAAGTAAAGGGATTCCGATACGTGCTTTTTTTGCTTTTGATACAAATCGAAAAGCGATTGTTCTCTGTGCGGGTAATAAAAACTCAAATGAAAAAAGGTTTTATGAGCAAATGATCCCGATAGCTGATAGTGAATATTCGGCTCACCTAGATAAGTTAGAAAAGAGGTAAATATAATGGCTAGAACACTGGAAAAGTTATTGGCGAATGAAAAACCAGAAGTGGTAGCCAAAGCTAAGAAAGCGGCGTCAGATATGCTTCTTAATATTCATTTAGCAGAGCTTCGTGAACATATGAAACTAACACAAGGTGAGATGGCGAAAGAGCTTGGCGTCAAGCAGCCAACGATATCTGACATGGAGAAACCAGGTCGTGACGTTAGATTATCATCATTAAAGCGCTATGTTGAAGCTGCTGGGGGTACCTTAAGACTTGATGTTGAGCTCCCGGACGGGAGTCATTTTGGCTTTGAAGTATAACTAAGTTAAGTCTAAAAAATGTGGGCTTTTCTTCTATATTGGCCATAAGTGGTATTTAACTCACGAAATCAGTTTGTTATAACTAGGTTTATTTACAAAGCGATTAATCACCATGACTCTCACCACTGCGCGATTAACATTAAGGCTGTTAAATGCCGATGACTGGCCGCTGTTTTATACTTTGCATAATGATGCTCAAGTGATAGAGAAGTGCTTCGATAAGCCCTCAGAGGCGCAACTACGAGCAAAGTTTAATGAGCGTTTAAAGCCTTGGCAGCCAAATTCGAATTCACCACTTTGTTTAGTTATTGTTGAAACCAGTACGGGTAAAGAGGTGGGTGTGACGGGGTTTACTTCATCAACAGTGCCAGATAGTCAAGAAGTTGGTTATTTGCTACTGCCTAACTTTCATGGTCGTGGCTATGCCACAGAGTCTTTGCAAGCGGTGCTTGATTACGCCAAATCAGAGCATGCTGTGCGTGAATTTAAAGCGGTTGTCACCGAGGGTAATATCGGTTCAGAAAAAGTACTTGAGAAATGTGGTTTTCAGTTAGTCGATAAGCAACTAGATGCGTATGCTATTGGCGGTGTTTTGTATACCGATCATCATTTTCATTTAAGTTGCACTGATCACAGAGCGTGATCAGTGCGCAATTTTACAGATGAAGCTCAATTGCTTTTCTGTCTTTTTCTGGCATATTCGCAACCACTAAATCAAACGAATTATCAATCATTCGTTCAATCTCTCCCTGTGGTACGGTGCCATCTAAAATAACCGTATTCCATAAACGTTTGTTCATGTGATAACCCGGGATCACCGACGGGAAAATATCACGCAGTGCTTGGGCTTCATCTGGATCGCATTTCAGATTTAGCCACCATACAAGGTTTCCCTCATCGTCAGTTTGACCTTCTTTGCCCTCGGCAAGGGTAGCAAACATTTTATGATTCACCTTGTAAACGTCGACATCTTGGCCAAATGGTTGGGTGATCATCACCAATGGCTTTTTCATTAAATACTCGTGTACTGTGTGTTGATTCATGATCCAATCCTTGAAGTCATTTTTCGTAGTTATAAACATAGCAGCTTTTTCGTAGTTTGGAGACAACTATCGTTATAATTTGCTGAAAAATAATATAAATAAAGGCTCTGAGATTAAACTGTAAATTTTTATTGAACAAAAGCTATTACGTGGTAAATTTCTGTCATCAAAAAACGATAGGAATACACCCATGCCTAAGGCAAGTGAAGTTAAAAAAGGCGCCGCTATCGAGCATAACGGCCGTGTTTTAGTAGTTAAAGATATTCAACGTTCTGTACCACAAGGTCGTGCTGGTGGCAGTTTATACCGCATGCGTTTATACGATGTGGTAACAGGCGGTAAAGTTGATGAAACATTTAAAGACAGCGATATGTTAAAGCTTGCTGATCTCATTCGTCGCGAAGCAATGTTCTCTTACATTGATGGTGAAGAGTATGTTTTCATGGATAATGAAGACTACACGCCATATAACCTTAATAAAGAAGCGATCAGCGAAGAGATTTTATTCGTTAATGAAGAAACTCAAGGCCTTCACGTGATTGTGATTGATGGCTCACCAGTTGGCTTAGATTTACCATCAAGTGTTGAGCTTGTTGTTGAAGAAACAGACCCTTCAATCAAAGGCGCTTCAGCAAGTGCACGTTCAAAGCCAGCACGTTTAACAACGGGTTTAACGATTCAAGTTCCTGAGCATATTTCAACAGGTGACCGTATTCGTATCAACACCGTTGAACAAAAATTTATGGGACGCGCAGAAAAATAACTCTGTGGTCCATTAGAGAACCGGTTTTTTGCCGGTTTTTTGCTTTATTAGTAACTCGCTCATTACAAAATTCATTGAAAAAGGAACGAAAAACGCGCATTATTATCGGCTTACGAAAACAATAATAATTATCAGTAGTAGATTAATGTTGAACCACGGATTGGAAAACAGAGAATACATCAAACTCCCTGAAGGCGTTGATATCGCCATTACTCCCGCTGGCGTTGTTGCCAGAAGCTATGCCTACATTATCGATTTTATTATCCGTAGTTTGGTTCTACTTGCTGTTGGTACTGTATTGGCCTTCTTTGGTGATGCAGGGCAGGGGCTTATCTTAATTGCTTACTTTTTAATTTCATGGGGCTATAACATCCTGTTTGAAATGGAAAGTGGCCAAACGCCGGGTAAAAAACGCCTTAAAATCCGTGTTGTGCAAGACAATGGCTTACCAGCGAGCTTTTCGCAAATTGTAGTGCGTAACTTACTACGTCCAGCCGATATGCTACCTATAGGCTATTTCTTAGGCCTTGTGGTTATGTTGTTTAACAACCGTTTTAAACGCATTGGTGATTGGGCTGCAGGCACTATGGTCATTTATGATGATGAGTTAGCAACGCGACCTGAATTATCACAAGGAGAAGTGCATATTCCTACCATTAGCTTAACCACCGAAGAGCAATTAGCGGTGCTTGCTTTTGCAGAGCGTCATGATGAACTATCTGATGCAAGGCGCCGTGAGTTGGCAGCTATTTTAGCTACTCCTTTTTCTGCCGCAGAGCATGAGATTGAGGCGCAGCTTGTTAGTTACGCACGCCACTTTGCAGGTCAAGTTCAACACGATAACGATTACCCGCATCAGGAGGGTAAGCAATGAAGCAAACTCAATTTGTAAAATCAAATAGTGTCAGTTGGGATGAGTTTGAAGCGCTTTGCGAGCAAAATAGTGCAAAGTCTTTACCTGTTAATTTCCCTAACTTGTATCGCAAAGTCTGTAATGATTTAGCCATTGCGCAAAGTCGTCAATACAGCCCAGTGTTGATTGAGCAAATAAACAGGCTGGTGCAATTAGGACAAAAGCGCCTTTATTTATCTCGAAGCAATCAATTTTCTGAAATATGGCATGTGGCCCGCACGGCATTTCCACGTGCACTGTATGAAAATCGTTTAATGCTTGGCATTAACTTATTGGCATTTTGGGGATTGGCCTTAGTTGCTTTTATTTGGGTGACAATTGACCCTGATGCCGCTTATACATTTTTAGGGCAAGGGACAGTGCTTAATATCGAACAAATGTATAACCCTAGTGGTAGCGTTCAATCGGCTGAGCGTGGCGCATCACAAGATCTAATGATGTTCGGGGTCTATATCTACAATAACATTGGCATTGCATTTCAGATGTTTGCAGGTGGCGTACTGTTCTGCGTTGGCGCAGCTTTTTTCCTGTTGTTCAATAGTTTTTATTTTGGTGCCGTTGCAGCTCACATTGTCAATGTTGGGTTTGAAGGGCCGTTTTTTTCATTTGTAATAACCCATGGCTCATTTGAGTTAACCGCTATCATCATTGCCTCAGCGGCCGGGTGTCAAATAGGTTACGGCTTGTTAAATCCTGGGCAGTATACTCGCGCATATGCGATGAAACAGGCTGCACAAAAAGCACTTCCACTGATTGTTGGCGCATTTTTAATGTTAGTCATCGCCGCTTTTATCGAAGCATTTTGGTCACCCCGTGATATTGCTAACGAAATTAAATATTTAGTTGGCAGCGGTTGTTGGGCTTATGTCATTTTTCGCTTGTACAGGGGAATGCGCTATGGAGCTTAATCGTCTTAGCTTCAATCCTCGCAAGCGCAGTGCTTACGAAACCTTTGATTTAACAGTGTTGCTAGTTAAGCAGCATGCTGTCGCATTGGTCTCTTTGTATTTGATGATGGCCGTGCCCGTATTTTTAATTGTTGGTTTTCTAGTAAACTGGGGCATAGGCGGCTTTGTTGTTTGGTGGCTTAAACCTGTATTTGAGCGACCATTACTTGATTACATGTCAAAAGCGGTTTTCAATCAGCCAGCCAGCATAATGAGTAGCTTAAAGTTACTCAAGCAGTTAAAAATGACTGATATGCTTGCGCATTTAACCGTTTTTAGGCTCAGCCCTAATAGAGCATTTTTAGCCCCCGTAGAGCAACTTGAACGACTATCAGGTGAACGCAAAACCAAACGTAAGCAGGTGTTGTTTGCTTCAACTAAGCCTAAGCAGACATTGTGGATGCTGTTTTGTGTACATTTTGAGTTTATCTTATTGATGGGAATATCTGCACTGACAATTGCACTTGTGCCCCATTCATTCTCTGCACAAGAAGCCATGTACCAAATTTTTGAAGCGCCAATCTGGGTTGAGATAGCGTTTAACTTTATTTATATCTTCAGTATTTCATTAGTGGCGCCGCTTTTTGTTACTGGCGGTTTCCTTGCATATTTACACCGCCGAGTTGAACTAGAGGGCTGGGATATCGAGCTGGCATTTAAAAATATTCGCACCCGTCTTGCAGGCGTAGTCAGTGCTGTAGCACTTCTTCTGCTGACAACATTTACGCTGCAACCATCAACAAGCTATGCAGAGCAAATCGATAAGCAAGCGGTAAAAGAGCAAGTTACTGCTCTTTATAATGAGCCTAATGTCATCGAAACTGAGACTACGTGGGTGCCAAATATCGAAGCAAAAGCGAGTTCATCAGATAGTGACTGGTCTTGGCTTATCGATGTATTTACTGCCATTGGTGAAGTGTTTGGCGTGTTAGTTTGGGTATTGGTCGGCTTATTAGTTATTTGGCTAGTGTATTACCTGATGCAAAAACGTGGCTTTTTTGCCAACTTAAGCTTGCCTGAGCGCAGTAAAGTGAATGAACAGCCAGTGATCCCAACCTTATTTGCAGAAATTAAAAGTAAGGATTTACCTACTGATTTAATTGCTGCTGCAAAGCAGTGTTTTGAGCAAGGGCAGCACCGCTTGGCGCTGGCGTATTTGCTTCATCATGCGCTGAGTTGGGCGCAGCAACGACATGAAGTGCGCTTACACCGCTCGATGACTGAGCGCGAATGTAAACGTGCAATTGATGCTAGGGTGCCAAATCAAGGGCAAGCAATTTTTGCTCGCTTATTTTCTGCGTGGGTCACGGTCGCTTGGGGCCATAAAACCCCTGATATCGACTTTATCGAGCTGATTGAGCAAATTACAGCTATGACAGCAGAGACTAAGGAGCAAGCCCATGAAGCTTAAGGTTGTGCTTATTGCGGCGCTCGTATTGTTTAGCTTATTTGTTATTGCGGGTATTGCCTCTTTAGATTGGCAGAAAAAAGAAATAGAGATTGGCTTTCATAGTGATGTCGCAAAAGATAACTTTACGATGGCTCAACGGCTACTTAAAGCCAATGGTATCGATTGGAATAAAAACAAGCGCTTGGCAGAGCAAGCACAAAGTGATGAGTTAAACATAGACCCGCAAAGTATCTTAATTTTGGATGAGGCAGTGCTTGCTGATTCTTACCTGTTAGATGTACAGCTGGCTGATTGGGTCGCTGAAGGCGGACGCTTGATTTATGTATTAAACAGGCAACGTGATGAGCTGGCAATTGATAGCACCGTATTTTTTAGTCAGCTTGGTATTAATGTAGAAAGCCAAGAAGATGTCTTTGAATATGATTTTGCAATGCTCAAAGAGGGGCATAAAAATAGTACGCTCTCAATTGATGAAAACACTCAGCTTGACCTTGAGCTAAGCCGTGCCTTTTTTATTGAAAACTGCCCCGGTGTGAATACCAATAATGATAACGGCGACACCTTGATGTGTGACTTTGCGTTTGGTCAAGGTCGGGTCATTGTGATGCCATCGCTGTTACCTTTTACTAATTACCGACTTCGCCACCTTGATCATGGCAGCTTATTACTTTGGTTAAGTAAAGGGGCTAAAAAAGTAACCTATGTCCCTTACCTGACTTACCCAAATTGGTTTGCCAAATTATGGCACTGGAGCTGGCAATGTGTGGTGACGTTGCTGTTATTAATTGTGCTTGCAGTATGGCACATCAGTAGTCGCATCGGCCGCTCTTATGCTCCTGACTTCGATGTAAAAACCAGCTTTAATCAGCATATTCGAGCAGTAGCAAACTTTTATTCTGAGCATGGTCACGAAGCCGTGTTATTTACTGCTCTAGAAAAAGATTTTTACGCCAAAGTTGAGTCGCGAGTACCTAATTTTAAAATGCTCAGTGCTGAAAAACAGGCGCAGATCATCGCTAATTTAACTCATTTTGAAAAACAACAGGTGGCAGAGTTGCTTGCGAGCAAGTTGCCTGAGTCAAAAGAACAACGAACAGAATATATAAAACGATTTAAACAATTAAGGAATGCCTTATGAGCACGGAATTAGACACTAATCGCATGAGCTTAGTTGAGGCAGCTGATGCAGTAAAACAAGTAAAGCATAACATTTCGCGTGTGTTAGTCGGTCAAGATGCCATTGTTGAAGATGTGCTTACGGTACTCTTTGCGGGTGGTCATGTGTTACTTGAAGGGGTTCCAGGGCTTGGCAAAACGCTACTGGTTAGAGCATTAGCAAAAAGCTTAAATGTAGATTTTTCGCGAGTGCAGTTTACACCGGATTTGATGCCTTCAGATGTTGTTGGTCATAGTTTGTATGATATGAAATCAGGTGAATTTAATATCAAAAAAGGCCCAGCATTTACTAATATTTTACTGGCTGATGAAATCAACCGTGCACCCGCAAAAACGCAATCAGCCCTTCTTGAGGTGATGCAAGAGCAACAAATCACCATTGATGGGGAGTCATTATCTATTGATTCACCGTTTATGGTATTAGCGACTCAAAACCCATTAGATCAAGAGGGGACGTATCCACTGCCAGAGGCTGAATTAGACCGCTTTATGATGAAAGTTGAGCTTGGTTTTCCTTCTCATGAATCGGAAGTTGAGCTTTTAAAACTGAATACACAAATTGTGTCTAATGAAACCAAAGTAGAGCAGCTGCCAGCAGTATTAGATGCTAAGCGTATTGCGGAAATTAAACAGCTTTGTGCAGATATCTTAGTCGACGAACAAATACTTAATTATGCCGTTGATATCGTGCGTAGTTCACGAACTTGGCAGGGCGTGTTGCACGGTGCAGGGTTACGTGCCTCAATTAATATTATTAAAGCCGCAAAAGTAATGGCATTAATGAATGGTCGTGACTTTGTAACCCCAGATGACGTGAAGTCAGTGTCAGTGAATATTTTAAGGCACCGATTAATTTTATCGGCTGATCTGGAGCTGGAAGGAGTGTCATTTGATGAAGTGATCAATGCCATTTTAGCCAGTGTTGAAGCGCCGCGCTCATGAATCGCATCAAGCATAGACCTGCAAAACGCTTAGTACAATTAACAGCTTTGTTGCTGTTATTGTTGTTTGTCTGTGCCATTGCATCGGTTGACAGCTTAGTGTTAACGGCCTTGCTCCTAGTGCCTTTATTGGTCGCATTTTTCGATTATATGGCGGCAAAGTCAGAGCCTTTACTTGAAGTAAGCGCACAAACGAACCTCAACATGGCTTTGTATCGACGCCAACCCTTGCAGATAGTGATTAAAAACAAAGCGAAGCATGCGACCATGCTAGATGTCAGTGTTCATTTGAGCAATGCAATTGAGCTGCAAAAGCCACAGCAAAAGGTGTTTATTGATGCAATGCAACAAGCAAAGCAGAGCTTTACATTACGCGCTCACAAGCGAGGCGATGCGCAGATCAGTGCCATTGAACTTAGAGTTGGGTCGCCATTTGGCCTTTGGCAAACAAACTGGCTAGCTGCGCAAGCGATTCAACTAAAAGTGTATCCCGATTTTAGCCGTGTGACTTCAAAGCAGCATTTAAATGGCGTAGTGAATAAGCCTATTTCAGGGTTAAAACTCACTAAAAAGCGCGGTGATGGTATTGAGTTTCAGCAGTTACGCGAATACCGCCAAGGTGATAGTGTTAGACAAATAGACTGGCAGGCGACTAGTAAGCGTCGAAAACTCATTTCTCGAGAGTATCAAGAAGAGCAAAACCAACATGTTATAGTGATGCTAGATGCCTCTAAAAAAATGGCCATCGAAGCCAATGAAGGTAGCCACTTTGATCATGCTTTAAATGCATTGTTACTGCTGTCGCATACAGTTTTAAAGCAAGGTGACTGGTTTAGCATGCAAAGCTTTAACCAAAGCCTGCGCTGGTTACCCGATGTTAAAGGCGCACAGAATGTATCACGGGTAATGAATCACTTTTATGATCTATACCCAGATAAGAGCAGCAGTGACTATTTAGTGGCTGTGAACCAATTAATCGCCAAGCGCAGTAAGCGCTCTTTAGTGTTATTAGTTACCACCCTTGATGAGCAAAGCATTGATGAGTTAATGCCTGCAATTAAGCTATTACAAAAACACCACTTAGTGGCACTTATTAATATTAATAACCGTGCTGTAAATGAGGTGCTCGATGAGCCTATTGAAAAGTACGAAGATGCAACCAGTTACTGTGCAGCATTAGCTCTACTAAATTCACATAAAGCCAATATGGCGAAGCTGAAAAAACAAGGTGTAATAGCCATAGATTGTAACCCTGAACAGCTGCTACCGCATGTGCTTAACACCTATTTAAATGTGAAGCACTCCGGGGCATTGTAAAACCCTAATAGCAACTGGCAATAAAAAAGGCATTGAATTCAATGCCTTTTTTATTAAATAACGAAACGATTATTTTTGATTATCAATAGCTTCGTTAATTTTGTATTGGAAATAAATAACGTTAAAGAAAAACGTTAAAATACCACCTAAATGAACTGGTTCATTGCTACCTTCATTAATTAACTCTTTAATCGATGTACGAAGAGAGAAAATTAATACAATGGCAACAACAAACGAAATCAGTGATACAATACCACCAATTTCAGGTGAAACTCCTGCAAAAGACAACACAATATTCACAATGTACAAAGCAACATAGCCATAAACTAAGCCTTGGCTTATCTGGTTTTCTGCTAATGCATTGGCTTTATTAGTTCGGCTCACTAACCAATAAACACTATAGATACCAAATGTGAAAAGACATAAAAAGAACACGCCCCAAGCAGAGAAGCGGTCAAAGTTTAAAATAGGTTTATTACCACCGTTGTTTTGCTGAGTAAGCTCAGCTTCTGGTGCTTCATAGATGTTAGCTGATTCTTCAGACATAACGATTCCTCATAATTATTTTTTATATTCCTTTGTGCTGATAGCACGCATCGATAATAACAGTGAGGTTGCTTTTTGTACATCATTTCAACAGCCTAGAAAGTAAAGCTTTGTAACATAAAGGCCAGTATAAATAAGCCTTATAGAGGTTATAGCATGAGTGAAGTTTTAAAGCTTGCGGAAATTATGTACACTGCCGCTGATTTTTATGAGGTGCTGTGTGTTATTTATCTTTTTGAGTTGTGTATTTATTTTGGTGATGTATTTAGAGTCTCTGTCTAAAGGAATGCCGGTAAAGCGCTGGATGCTGTTAGGCGGTGTGCTTGGGCCTGTTGCTTGGTGTTTATTTAACATGCACTACCGCCGCGCATTTGTGCGTCACGTTGGCCATCAATCGTGTGGCTGGCGACCTTAAGCTTTTGCTGTTTTTAGTAGGCTAGGCGCAGATTTATCGAGTTGCTGTTGTAAGAAGGCGGTAAATTCTGGCTGTGATAGTGGCTTTGAGTAATAGTAACCTTGTACCGTCTGACATTTTAACTGCTCTAACATCATGACTTGTTCGGCTTGTTCAACGCCTTCTGCAACCACATGTAAATCAAGGTTATGAGCAATGGTTACAATCGAGTCGACCATATTCCGGCCACGTTCTGTTTGCATGTCGTCAATAAAGGCTTTATCAACTTTCAAAGTATTAAGCGGGAACTGTTTTAGATAAGCTAACGATGAGTAGCCTGTACCAAAGTCATCCATTGCAAGGTGAATACCTCGGGCACTGAGTGAGCGCATGACAGAAATAGCTTCGTTTGGGTCGTCCATAACCGTACCTTCGGTGATCTCAAGTTCAAGGAAGTAAGAGGGCAGTTCATTCTTTTGCAAAATCACATCAATACGGGTGGTTAAATCGGGCAAGCTGAACTGTTTAGCGGATAAGTTCACTGCAACACGACCGTTGAATAACCCTTGGTCAATCCACGCCTTTACATCGCGGCATGCTTTGTTTAAAACAACTTCACCAATTTCGATAATTTGCCCAGTTTCTTCAGCAATAGGAATAAACACACCTGGACTAATTACACCTTTTTTCGGGGTAATGAAGCGTACCAAGGCTTCCATACCATCTAGTTTACCTGTACGAATATTCATTTTTGGCTGGTAGTACACTTCAAAGTGGTCTTCTTTTAGACCGTAACGCATTAAATTTTCGATTTGTAAGCGTTTAACCGCTTCACGGTTCATTGTGTCGTTGAAAAACAGATAGCTATTACCTTTTTTCTTAGCGTGATACATGGCTGTATCCGCATTTTTAAGTAATAACTCGGGGGTATTACCATCTTCAGGAAACAGCACAATACCGACACTTGAGGTGATCACCAGTTCATGGCCTGCCATATTAAAAGGTGTAGCAATTGCGGCTAAAAAGAGTTTAGCCATGCGAGTGATAGTATGAATATCGTTGGTGCCCGACATTACGAGCGCAAACTCATCCCCGCCAAGACGATAAAACACATCTTTTTCGCGGGTTAACTTATTCAAGCGCATCGCAAGCTTAGACAATAAGCTATCACCAAGTTGGTGACCCAGAGAGTCGTTAATCTTCTTAAAGTTATCTAGGTCAAACACTAACAAAGCGTGATGATTATCTTGCTTAGCGAGCTTTTTCAGGTTGGTGAAAAACAAGTTTCGGTTAGGTAAGCCCGTTGTACGGTCACGGTTTGATAAGTTATGTAATTGTGACTCTGCTTTTTTACGCTCAGTTTCATCTGAAAAAACAACGACGTAGTTACATATTTGGTTGTGCTCATTTTTGATTTCATCAATTGAAATTTCAATTGGTAACAGCTGTCTTTTCGCATTGCGAAGTTTTACCTCTTGCTGCCAGTGTTCTGTCGCTTTTACAGTGGCTTTAATTTCATCTACATAGCTTTGGTCATAGCCATTTAAGGTAAAATCTTTCTTTAAGTATTGCTCTCGTGTACCACCAAATAGTGTTAAAAAACTTGGGTTTAAGTCAACCAATTTGAAGTTTTTATCGTAAATAGCGATGGCGTCAGTTAGCGATTCAACGCATTTAGCGAATAGGTTTAAACGTGCTTCTGTTGATTTCAGCTGAGAAATATCTCTTACAGTGCCAGTCATACGCAAAGGGTTGAGGTTTGCGTCTTTTTCGATGATCTTGCCGCGATCTAGTACCCAGTGCCAACGACCAAAGCTGTCTTTAATGCGGTAACTCGCTTCAAAAAAAGCGGTATGCTCGGCGAAGTGTTTTTTAAGGGCTGTTTCGACGTGTTGTAAGTCGTGTGGGTGAATTAATTCGCGATTAGGGGGAAAGCCGCTGCTACTATTTGTATCTGAAGTGTATTTATCATTAATTCGTAGCACCTCGCCGGTTTTAATATTCCAGTCCCAGAGGGTGTCACCACTACCTTCTACGGTACTTTTTAAACGATGTTCTGAGATACGAAGTTGCTGTCGAGAGCGTTTTAGTTTAAAAATTATGAATAATAAGTATGGCAATAACAGCATCATGATAGCACTTGGAATAAGCAACAATGTGCTCTGTTCAAGCTCTATGGGGCTGGCGGATGCAGAAAAAACCCCAGCCATACTTATTGTTAAAAAAGCAGAAATCATTTTTATTATTTTTGTCATTAATGCATTACTTTAATTCGCAACAATTAATCTAATCTAAGCTCGCGTTCGAGTCAAAGAGAATGCGAAGAAAGGGTTGTTTTTGGCTGTTTTTTGGCCTTTGGCTCACTTAAAAGTTCTATTCTTGGCCTGTTTTCACTAAAGGTTTCGGTAATATACTGCTGCATTTGATCAAGGCTTAACTTATCAAGTGCCTCTAAAAGCTGCCGTTGCATATTAAATTCAGTATCGCGATTACCGATTGCCAACCATAAACGTTGCGAGCGTAAGCGTAAATTTTTATCTTTTTCAGCAATATGTGTGACAAGACCCGCTTTGGTATCTAACCATTGCTGCTCAGAAATGCTGTTTACTTGTGATACATAATTATTAATAAATTGCTGGTGACGCTGAAGTATCTCATCAGCACTGTGCTTAGGTGACTGCACATAAAATGCGATACCCGCCCGGGTATTAAACGGAGCATAGCCTGCACCAACTAAATAGCCGAGTTGTTGCTTTGTTCTTAGCTCATTAAAGTAATCTTGATTTATTAAATGGTTAAGTACCATCATTTGCACTTTTTCGCTGGTGTCATCCGTTTGTGCTTGATAGTACAGTACCATTGCATGATCGCTGCAATTTAACATGAAGCGCTGTTGACCTACTTCGGTTATATCGTTTAGTGGTCGCGTTAAATCAATAATTGTGGTGCTGCCAGCTAAGTGCTCCGTCACTTGTTTTTGGAACTTAAGCGCATCAGAGCGTTGCCAGTTACCATGTAAAAAAGACTCAACGTGCAAGGCTTTAAAAAACTCATTTCTAAAGCAATTAAACTGATGGAAACTCGTATCCTTTAAAGCCTGCGCTAAGGCATTCGGCTCTGGGTTCCATGGCATAATTTGCGCACCCAAAATACTAAATAGCTCGCTAACAGGTTTGTTTTGATTGCTGTTTCGCCAATGTCTAACGAGCTGCTTTTTGTACTCAGCAAAGCGTTTTGCGCAGATTTCAACATTAAAGAGTGCTTCAAGTAACTCATTAACTAGCTCCAACTGACTCGATGAAAGACCGGCAGTGTGTAGAGTTAACCCGCCTTGGTGAGAGGTTAAGTGATAACTAAGGCCAGCAAGCTCAGCCGGATAAAACTGCTCAGCTACACTGTCCATAAACAAGTCTGCAAATAAGCGGGTAAGGGCCATGTGCTTAACATCTTTAATCGCAAAGGTTGAGTCCATCGCTAAGTAAAAATGCCCTTTTGCCACTCTGAAAGTCGCATCTTGTTTAAACCAAAAATCAAAGCCCTCTCTTTTGACTAAAAGCTCTGGTGATTTAGTTGGCTTTTCTAAAGGCAATAACTCAACCTCTTTGGTGAGGTATGGGTTAGCACTTGGTAAGCACATCTGTGGTAATGGCGTGTTTATTTCGCTTAGCGCTTCTAACCAACTTGTTGAAATGTCCTCTACTTTATAAGGGGTGTTGTACCAAGCTGTAGTGTGCTCAGGCTCAACACCTGGATGAATGAGTACCAAGCGCATGTTATCAGGTGTTAGCCATTGCATGGCAATTTCATGAGCGCAGCGGTTAAAGCCTTCCATTAAATAATCGCCTTGCACATAATTGGCTTCATCGTAATGCTGCATATTAATGCTTAAGTTACTCACCCAATCAATTAAACGTGCTTTTTCTTGGTTATCAAAGGCAATTTGCAAGAGGTTCTTTTTGTCTTGATAAAGACGCGGCAATTTATCGCAGTTTTGGTTAATTAAGCAGATATACTCAAACACCATTTCGACGATATCTTCATAGTATTCAATACCTTCATCAGTCAACGCCATACTGATATTAAAATCTTTGAAGTTACTGCCATTAATGCCACCACCTGCTGAGAGGGCATTGATCCAGCCTTGCTCTTTTAGAATAGAGTACAGCGATCCTTTGCCTTCGTAGCCAAGTAAGTGAGCGATAAAACTAACGGTTTTGTGACGATAAAAGTCATCTATATTTGGCATCGCAAAGCTAATAATGAGCTTTTGCATATGTTTATGTGGCTCAATGTGTAACACCTTACCTAAGTCTTGTTTACGGTAAAGTGGCTGCTCTATAATCTCTTTACTTTTTGGCTGACCTTTTATTGCGCTAAATAACTGTTTTACCCAGGTGGTCATGGTCGCAATATCTTCATTGCTGCAGACCACCAGTGTCATCCACTGAGCCTGATAATGACTATCGAAGAAAGCACGTAGCTCATCACTGATGCAGCCCTCACGATCCGCGAGGGTTTGCTGGTTACCAACCGAAAACTTTGCAAAAGGGTGTGCTGGGTTCACCGTTTCTTTGTGAGCCTGATAAATTCGTCGGCCATCATCTTTTATTTTTAGTTTGAATTCTGCGTCTATAGCATTGCGTTCTTTTGTTGTCTCTTTAGGATTTAGTAGTGGTGCGATAAAAAAACGACTGAACTGTGCTAGTGCTTCAGCAAACTGCTGGCTGTTTATATCAAAGAAGTAGCAAGTGTGCTCAGTGCCAGTCCAGGCGTTGGTGTTGCCACCAGATTGTGATACAAAATTAGAAAAATCGCCCGATTCTGGGTACAAATCAGTGCCTAAAAAAAGCATGTGCTCTAAAAAGTGCGCAAGGCCTTGTCTGTCAAGAGGATCGTCGAAATGGCCTGCGTTAATCGCCATAGAAGCCGCTGATTTTGTTGACTCTAAGTCTTGCACTAAAAGTACTTTTAGACCATTGTCCAGTGTTAGGGGTTGATATGTTCTGTTATCATTGCGGCTGATATTCAAAAGATGCTCCTGAAAGAGTGCGTTAATGTCCTAACAACAGATGATATTTTCAGGAAAGCTAAAAAAGACAGAGCTACGAAAATCTACCTGAATATCATAAGCGGATGTTTAATGTATCTAGTGATGATATTCTAATATAGCGAACAATCAAGCAAACTGGCTACTGTTTTATATTCTTTAATCGGTTGATTTTTTATGAAAACAATCTTAATCATGCGCCATGGCGAAGCTACGCCAATGCAAGCAGATGATGCAGCAAGACAACTGACCGAGACCGGTCACCAAGAAGCTAGTCGAATGGGGCAATGGTTAGCAACACATCATACACCGGATGCTCTGTTGGTAAGTCCTTACATTCGTGCTCAACAAACAGCTGCCGATGCTACGCAACATATTTCGTTACAATTTAATGAAACCTGTAACGACATTACCCCTGATGGTGTGCCGCAAGTTGCCGCTGATTACCTCGAAACCTTGATTGCTATGCATCCAGACTGCAATACCTGGTTGGTCGTTGCTCATATGCCTATTGTTAGCTATTTAGTTGATCAGTTAAGTCCAGGTCATATGCCTATTTTCAATACCGGGGCGATTGCTGTTATCGAATATGATGAACACAAACAGCGCAGTCACTACCTTAGTATTCACTCGCCAAATAACGTCGAAATCTAATAGTGGATTTGCTAAATTAGCGCCACTGTTAATTTTTTAAGTTCTTACTATGACAATCGAACGTTTACAAACCGGTGCCCGAATGAGCCGCATCGTTAAGCATAACGGCACAGTTTACTTATGCGGCCAAGTTTGTGCCGATGCCGAAAAAGATATCACCGAACAAACTCAAACCATGCTGGATAAGGTCGAAGCGCTACTTATTGAAGCAGGTAGTAGCAAAGAGCACATGCTAAACGCCACAATCTACTTGAAAAGCATGGAATACTTTGCACAGATGAATGCAGTTTGGGATGCTTGGGTACCACAGGGTCATGCGCCTGCTCGCGCTTGTGTTGAGGCAAAAATGGCGCGTGACGCACTACTTGTAGAGATTTCTGTCGTTGCAGCAGTTAAGTAACGAGCAGCGTATCGCGCAGCTGATTGCTCGCTTTAATGAGCAATCAGGCCGCGCAGTGACTGAACTACCAAGTTGGCATTTTTGTGACAATGAGCAAGATGCTAATGACTGCGCATTACTGGTTTTAAATGGCGTAAAACAAGCCACAACTCCTTCACTTTATTGGTTTAAAGCCAATAATGAAACCCTTCCTGAAGTTGGTGGTTTAGCTATTTTTACCAATTGGCAGGGACAGCCCCTCGGCATTATTGAAACCGTCTCAGTTACCATCACCGCATTTAATCAAATAAGCGCCGATTACGCCGCATTAGAAGGCGAGGGCGACAAAAGCCTTGAGTACTGGCAGCAGGTACATTGGGATTATTACCAGCGAGAGCTCGCGGGCACAAAGTATCAATGTCACCCAGAAATGCCGTTGGTGTGTGAGCAGTTTAAGTTAGTTTTCAAGGAGTCAGAATGAGCACGAATCCTGTGGTTCTTATTACCGGAGGCGGCCGCGGTATAGGCGCAGCGACAGCAAAGCTATTTGCTAAACATGGCTACGATGTGTGTATTAACTATAAGTCAGATCACGCAAGTGCAGCGCAGGTCGCTGATGAGATAAAAGCGCTTGGCGTGAATGCCTATTTGTTGCAAGCCGATATCGCCGATGAGCAACAAGTTCTCGCCATGTTTGCCAAATTAGATGCTCAGGTTTCGCGGTTAGATGTATTGGTTAATAACGCAGCGATGATGATGCCGCAAATGCCGTTATTAGAGATGGATGCTAAGCGAATCAACGCTATTTTAAGTTGTAATGTTACAGGCGCCTTTCTGTGCGCGCGCGAAGCAATAAAGCGTATGGACAAAGGCAGTATTGTGAATGTTTCATCGGGTGCTTCACGCACAGGTTCACCAAATGAATATTTAGATTATGCCGCATCAAAAGGAGCGCTTGATACCTTCACGATAGGCCTTGCTAAAGAAGTAGCGAGTAAAGGTATTCGGGTTAATGGGGTAAGGCCAGGCCTTATTTATACCGATATGCACCGCGATGGCGGTGAAGCAAACCGAGTTGATAGGTTAAAATCTAAGTTGCCGCTAGGGCGTGGTGGTGAAGCAGAAGAGGTCGCCTCAGCGATTTACTTTTTGGCAAGTGAGCAAGCCTCATTCACAACAGGCAGTTTTATCGATGTATCGGGTGGGCTTTAAGTTAAAAAGCTTTACGCACACGATTGCGGCCTTGCTGCTTTGCTTCATACAACGCTCTATCAGCATCAGCTACAATGCTCTCAAGTTTTTCAGCTCTTTGTGCTTGAGTAACTCCGAAACTTGCCGTCACCTTTAATGATTGACTATTTACGGTAAATAAATTTAACTCAATGTCTTTTCTAATTTTTTCAGCTAACTGGCTCGCAACCGATAGACTTGTGTTAGGCATAAAAATAATAAATTCTTCACCTCCCCAACGGCTAGCAACATCTTGCTCTCCTAAATTGCTTCTGAGTATTTTTGCTACCTCTTTAATAACCTTATCTCCGGTATTATGGCCATACAGATCATTAATGTTCTTAAAATGATCAATATCAACCATGATTAAAGCGAGGCTATTCTCTTTTTCGGTATGTTCTTCAAACCAGTGGTTTATTTTGTCTCTATTCGCTAGTTTTGTGAGTGGATCTATGTTTATTCTTGCCTCAATACTTTTACGTTGATAAGCAAATGCAGCATAAATAAACAATAATAAGAAAAACAAAATTGCAGCCAATTGAGCGCTGTGACTGAAAAATGCATAGTTAATTTCTGCTTGCCTTTTAGCCATAGGCGATATTAAAAAAACTCGCCAATCTAGCTGGGGCAAGTTGAATTGCGTAACAACATGATCATCCTGTTCTATTTGGATAATGATACTGCTCAAATTCTCCATGTTGGCCAGCTCTTGTGCCGCATTTTTGAACCAACTAAGTTCATTTAAGTTAACAATATCAGTAAACTGTGCTTGAAAGTCTCGATGAGAAGAAAGCACCACCTCGTCAACGTTATTGACAAAAAGTAAGTCGTAGCCATGTGTAGCTTTATATTGTTGAAAAGCTTCCCAAAATGACTGAAGACTTTTACCTACACCTATAAAGCCTAAAAAGTCGCCTTGCTCAGAATAAACTTTGATATCTACGTATAAATGTACGTTCTCGCGGTTTCCTAAGATAGCAACGGTATCGCCTTGCATTGCTTTTACTTTTGGATACCACTCGATATTCTCTTTTTGTAAATCAATCGTTGTGCCATCAGAATTAAATTGCATTTGCTGTTGCTCACTTGCTACAAAAACGAGCATATTTAAATTTTCCTGAAGCTGTTCTAAGTGGTTTAGAATGGCGGCTTGGTCTAGTTCACTATCAGTAAGTAAGTTACTTAAGCTTCCTGTGCTCGCTAAGGCTTGAGCAGTATGAACAGGCTTGTAGAGTTCTTCGACAACCAATGAAAAAACAGGGGCAATAGACTGTTGTTGTAAGCGACTTTGTTCAGCCACTATATTACTTATAGTGAGATAAGATGCGTAACCTATGACGAAAATGATGCAAATTAAAATGCTATATAAGTTTCGTTGATGCCGTAAAATCGTTTTCACTGAAAGCCTTTCTAAAGTGGTGCTTATAAATTTGTGATTAGTTAAAAGACGATGTTGTGCAATTATAAGTCAAGTTCATTATAGCGAATATATTAAATACTGCTTTTTCAATATTTTTAGTAATGACTTCTAGCTAGAGTAACACGTTTAACCAAGCACTAAAGCTCACTACACTCAATACTGTTGAAAGCACGACGCTACTTGCCAGTGTCGCTTGGTGTTGCTTAATTTGATTGGCGATTAGATAAGCGTTGACCCCTAAAGGAGAGGCGCTTAAAAGTACTAACACGTTCAGTAATGATTGCTCTAGGTTGAATACGCTGCCTGCAAAAAAGTAGACCCCGCACGGTAACACTAAAAGCTTGATGATGGTTGCAATGAGTGATGCTTGTAAGTTGTCGGCCACTTTATAAAATGCAAGGTTTGCCCCTAATACAAATAACGCACAGGCAATGGCAGGTTTCGCAAGTAGACTCAGGCCATTTGCAAAATCATCAAAAAGTGTAAAGCCAAGTAGGTTAACAGCCAAGCCGCTACTGATGCTTAACACGACTGGATTGAGCAGCATGTTTTTAGCAAATGCTCGCCAAGAGAATGTTTGCTTCGATTTAGCGCTGAGCAAAAAGGTGAGGGTAAACAAAAGTGCGCTATGAAAAGTGATGATCATAAATACAATACCGACCATCTGTTGCCCAAGTGCTGCAATAATAATAGGCAAACCTACCAGTACCGTATTTGAGTAACTACTGCCAAGGGCAAATACAGCATGACGTGACGGCGCAGATTGCTTGCTAATGAGGTAGCGGTCAATCACATAGCCGAGGGCGTAAATGGCCAATACCGGGATGTAAAAACTCAAAAAGCCTGCAATAGATACACTATTTTGTAAATCGGCTTGGGCCATATTTAAAAATAGAAAAGCAGGCACGCTAATGTAAAAAGTAAACTTACTTAACCCTGCAATATGCTCTTTCGATAAAAACGTGCTTCGCGAGCTGATGTAACCACTTAACACGATAAAAATCAGTGGAAAGATAATCGAAAAAATATGCACTTTAGGCCTTATGACAAGAAGACGTTAGCGTCTGAACTCATCACTTTGTGGAAGATTAATTAAAATAAGTACAGCACCTTTACCACCAAATTCAAGAGGCGCTTGGTGCATAGCAATCACATCAGGGTGTTGAACTAAATATTGCGGTACCTTGTGTTTAAGTATGCGCTCACCAATGCCATGCACAACACAAGCGCAATAGTAATGCTGTTTTTTACACTCATGAATTAAACCCGCCAACTCATCTTTGGCTAATTCTTTATTTAAGCCATGTAAATCAAGGGTTAACTCAGGTGGGTAATCTCCACGGCGAAGTTGCTTTGCTAAAAAGCTATCGTGACCTGGTTTGACATAACTTACGGTGCCATGAGTGTCGATGTCTGGTACATATTCATCAGAAAAGAAAAATTCTGCCTGATGTTGCTTTTTTTGCTGGGAAAATTGCTTCGCTTGTGACACTTTAGGCTTATTGGTGAATCGAATAGTGTCTTGTTTAAATGCTTTGGCACCACTGATACTCTGACGAAATAAGTCAATATCGTCAGTGCTAATGTGGTTGTTGGCGTGGGGATCTTTTTTCATGGCGGCAGTCTAAACAAAAAAACGCTAAAAATCGAGTAAAAACCAACTGAAAAGACGGTACAATACGCGTCAGAACAGACTTTGAAAGTTAAGGAACATACATGAACCATTTCCAGATAGAAGACGCAATTTTAGACGAGGCAATTGCAGAACTTTCAACGTTGCATGATTGGTTACGTTGGACAACCAGTCAATTTGCCAGCAGTGGTATTTTCTTTGGGCACGGCACAGATAATGCGTGGGATGAAGCAGTTAGCTTACTATTACCAGCACTAAGCTTGCCAATCGATGCGCCAAAAGAGCTTATGCATGCGCGTTTAACCAGCACCGAGAAAAACCGCTTAGCTGAACTAATTGCAGAGCGTATTAATGATTGTACGCCAGTACCGTACCTGACCAACACCGCGTGGTTTGCAGGTATGCCGTTTTATGTTGATGAGCGCGTGTTAATTCCACGCTCGCCATTTGCTGAGCTAATTAACAATCGCTTTGCACCTTGGTTAGAAGAGCCAAGCTCAGTAACGCGCATTCTTGATTTATGCACCGGCTCTGCATGTATTGCTATTGCACTTGCGCAAGCATTTGAAGATGCACAGGTTGATGCGGTTGATATTTCATATGAAGCGCTCGAAGTTGCTGATATTAATATTAGCGATTACATGCTAAATGACCGTGTACTGCCAATTCAGTCAGACGTGTTTAGTGGTGTTCCGGGTCAAAAATATGACCTGATCGTAGCTAATCCACCGTATGTTGATGCTGAAGATATGGCTGATTTACCTCGTGAATTCCATCACGAGCCAGAGCTTGGTTTAGCATCAGGGCATGATGGTCTTGATGTTACTCGCACCATCCTAGCTGAAGCC
This sequence comes from Pseudoalteromonas sp. BZK2, assembly GCF_014349195.1. NCBI lineage: Bacteria > Pseudomonadati > Pseudomonadota > Gammaproteobacteria > Alteromonadales > Pseudoalteromonadaceae > Pseudoalteromonas > Pseudoalteromonas sp. BZK2. The sequence continues at coordinate 129,257 of NZ_JACSOG010000013.1, forward strand.
GCTGAGCATCTAACTGATAACGGTTTGTTATTTGTCGAAGTTGGTAACTCTATGGTACATATGGAAGAGCTGTACCCGGGCGCTCCGTTTGAGTGGGTTGAATTCGAACAAGGTGGACTTGGCGTGTTTGTGATCAGCAAACAACAGCTTGTTAACTATTTCGCAGATTAACAGCAGATTTTAAAAGCCGAGCCTGAGGGCTCGGTCTCAGTAGTCATTAGGAATGAGGAAAATTAATGGCAGGTAATAGCATCGGGCAACTATTTAAAGTGTCCACCTTTGGTGAGAGCCACGGCGTTGCATTAGGCGGCGTTGTTGATGGCACACCAGCAGGTCTTGAGATTAGCGAGGCCGATTTACAAATTGATTTAGACCGTCGCAAGCCGGGGCAAAGTCGATATACAACACAGCGCCGCGAAAGTGACGAAGTAAAAATTCTTTCAGGTGTGTTCGAAGGTAAAACCACTGGTACTAGCATTGGTTTACTGATTGAAAACACCGATCAACGTTCAAAAGATTACGGCAAAATTGCCGATGTATTTCGCCCAGGTCATGGTGATTATACCTATTGGCATAAGTACGGTATCCGTGATTACCGAGGTGGTGGTCGCTCTTCTGCCCGTGAAACGGCGATTCGTGTAGCGGCGGGTGCAATTGCAAAAAAATACCTAAAACAATTTCACGATATTGAAGTGCGTGCTTGTTTGAGCCAGCTTGGACCAATTAAAGCTGAAGATTACAACTGGGATGAAGTGGAAAACAATGCATTTTTCTTTCCTGATCCGAGTAAATTAGATGCGCTTGATGAATATATGCGCGACCTAAAAAAACAAGGTGATTCGGTAGGCGCTAAAGTTAAAGTGGTTGCTAAAAATGTGCCTGTTGGTCTTGGTGAGCCAGTATTTGATCGCCTTGATGCAGAGCTTGCACACTCATTAATGAGCATTAATGCGGTAAAAGGCGTTGAGATTGGTGATGGCTTTGATGTGGTTGAGCAAAAGGGCTCTGAACACCGTGATGAGTTAACTCCAGACGGGTTTACATCAAATCACGCGGGCGGTGTACTTGCAGGTATCTCGACAGGGCAAGATATCATTGCCTCAATCGCACTTAAGCCAACTTCAAGCATTACCATACCGGGTAACAGCATTAATACTAGCAACGAAGCGGTAGAGATGATCACCAAAGGACGTCATGATCCCTGTGTAGGCATTCGCGCTATTCCTATTGCTGAGGCGATGATGGCGATTACCTTAATGGATCACTTATTGCGCCAACGTGGTCAAAACCCACATGTAAGTCACGAACATGGACCAATCAAAGGTTCGATTGATTAACTTAGTTTGATTTAGCAAAGAACTATAAACTTAAAACGCGGCTTGATTTGCCGCGTTTTTGATTGCAGAAGGTCAATAAAGAAACTTAAATACGATCAATTGCCTGCTTTGCTACCATGTATAGCTTTTTGATCATTAAACCTAATACCCAACGAATAAATTGAGCGGTAAGCTCTTTGACTTCATACGATGCTTTACCAACAAACGCGAGCATATGGCCAATTAACCCTTTTAACTCTTCTGTAAGCTCGACAAATTTAACCACTGATTCATATAGGCAGCGGGCTAAAATATCATAAAAAGTTAACCCGACAGTTAAACCTGCCTGTGCAGAGATGAAGGCGTATTGTCCTGTTTTCTTTAAAAAAGTAATTAAGCCATTGGTAATTACTCGCTGCCAGTTAAGCGAGAATCTAACATTAAAGCGCTGTTCATACTTTAATACAGTATGGTTGTAGTGAAGGGGTTTAATTGAGCTTTCCATGCTGGCGTAGTCTTGATAGGCGGCAACAGTATTAGCGTAACCAGGAGTATCACCTTCCATAGAATGAGCTGCAATATTAAAAAAAGCCCCCTCATTCATTGCCGTTTGATATTCGCTAGATGTATGGCTAAAAGGCCAAGCAGGCACGCATGGGACGGGGTCTGCGCCATGTGTAACGCGATACTGGCCAATATTATGCGCGGCAGAATGTACGGAGTGGTTCAATACAACCCGCGGCGCACCAAAGGTATATAAATTTACAGGAATGCCTTTTTCACTTGCCCAAATTGCCGTGAGTTGTGCGATTGCACCACCAAGGCTATGCCCAACAAGGTGCAAGCACTTAGGTTTATGACTTTTTACATAAGCCTCAAACATGGGCTTCATACTGGTAAATGCTTTTTCGAAACCAGAGTGTACCTCTAAGTTTTTAGGTCCATGGGTAATGGCTACATTTAAATTGGTTAGCCAATCAGAACAGGAGGTAAAAACAGTTCCGCGGATACCTATAATATGATGGCCTTTAAATTGGGGGGATGCACCTTCTGCTGTTAAGGCAAACCCAGTACTGCGATTTAGAAGTTGGTTAATTAAGCCACCACTGACGCCTTTGATTTGATTGCTGGTGATTTTGAAACTGCTGTCAAAGTTTTGCCCGAACTCTTCTTTAAAAGATGTAGATTTTCTAATATCGTATACTCTACTAGCTATTAAAGCAGCTATATTAGGTGGTAGAACTGTTTTGACTTTTTCCATGTCAATCTTCCTTATATTTCAGTTAAATCTGTTAGGTCATAATTATTTATTCGGTATTGTTTACCATTCTTTAAAAGCTTATAGGGTAGAAAATCTTCTTCCCATCTACAGATGCTTTGAGCTACGAAGTTACGGTGCTTATTTTTTTGATTTTTGAACTCAAATACAACATGAGGAGCGGTCATCTGGCAGTTCAAGAATGACAGCTTCTTGCTGTACTCTGGAATTTCATCAATCCCAGACTGAGTTGCAACCCATAAAGGAGTTAGCTCATTATCTCTTTCAATAAAAATTTCTTGAGAAACACGATGCTCAGCAATCAATTTATTAGGTATTGAAGATAAAATTGTTTTCTTAGGAAAGTGAAAGCACCCGTTTTCATCGGTTATTGCAGTGTCGCGATGAACTTTTTCATCTATGTAGATTAATGAGCGAATTATCTCTAAGTTAGCAACAGGTTGACCATTTTCAGTCACAATACCATTGACTTCTGGGCTTAAAAATACTTCTTTTTTCTTTCTGAACCAGCTAAACATATCGTCTCCTTGACCTATAGCTGTGGAAATAATTACACACGTAGAGAGAGCTAGAATAATGTGGGTAATTTTGTTTGTAATTGATTTTTTCATAAGCAATCCGTGCGTATTTAGGGAACACTAATAGATTGAAAAACAGATGTAAAGTTGATTGTTTCTTTTTTATGCCTGTTAGAATTTTAATAAGGGGAGTAGGCTGTGTTTGCTATCAGTCCCACAATCTGTTTTAACTGCTCATGACTGAGAGGGTTGTGGGCATGATTACCGTATAGCAGGACGATATCAATGACAGGTAGTGTCGGTAGGGAGTTATCGCTCACCTCTTCCACACCCGATTGCATGCTTATTCGCGCCATACTGCTAATTGCCAGTCCCTGTTTAATCAAGCCATGTAACGCTCCCGCTGAGCCACAACAGGCAATAATATTAAAACGACGCTCAGTTTTTAATAGACCCTCAATACTGGCTTGGTGAAACTTACAGTCTCGTTGAAACAAGGCGATTGGAAGTGGGGTTGAATCGTTAATCTCAAAAGCAGGGCTTTTCACCCACACACCTTGGCTTGATTGCAATAAGTAGCCTTCTTCGCTGTCTGGCGAGCGAGTGGCAATCACCAAATCGAGCATACCTTGGTCTAGTTTGGCTCTAAGCTCAGTACTTGGGGCACAGCTTATTTGTAGATCCAGCGCATTAAACTGTTGGTGTAAAGCATCAACAAGCTCTGGTAGTAAAGAGTGGGCATAGTCGTCAGGACAACCAATGCGCACACGTAAATTGCCAGTGCCAGCTTTTAATTGCTTAAAGGCTTCATCATGAAGCGCTATCAATTGCTTTGCATAACTTGCTAGCTGGTGGCCTTGATGGGTTAGCACCAGTTGACGGCCTTGCTTTTCAAATAGCGGACTTGCGAGGTCTTGTTCCAGCTTTTTCATTTGCATACTTACTGCAGATTGGGTTCTGCAAATTTGTGCTGCAGCGCGGGTGAAACTGCCTGTATCAACAAAGGCGCAAAAAGTCCTAAGGGCATCAATATCCATAATGTATCAGCATTTCTTATAGTTAACATAAAAACAATTGGCGAGTAATTGCCCAATTGCTGTTTTATAGTGAGTCCAATCTAAACGTTAAAGGAAGTACAATGCAATTATTTATTGGCAATAAAAACTACTCAACTTGGTCATTACGAGCGTGGTATTTACTGAGTAAATTCAATATTTCTTTTACAGAACAACAATTAGTTCTAGATACGCCTGAGTTTTATGAAGCATTAAAAAGTAAGTTTCCCGTGCAAAAAGTGCCGGCCCTTATTGATGCTGAGTTAATCGTGTGGGATTCACTCGCTATTTGTGAATACATCAATGATGCTTATCTAAATGGTGCTGCTTGGCCTAGTGAAATAGCCCAAAGAGCAAAAGCACGCAGTTTAGCGGCTGAGATGCACTCTGGTTTTGCTGCACTTCGTAATGAAATGCCAATGAATATTCGCGCTAACAGGCATGTTGAATTATCAGAGCAAGCTAAAAAAGACATTGCGCGTATCGATGAGATATTTTCTGCTCAACAGCAAAGGTATCCTAATGCGTGGTTATTTGGCGAATTCTCTATTGTTGATGCAATGTTTGCACCTGTGGTACTGCGCTTTAAAACGTATCAGGTTACGCTTTCGCGTGCTGCACAAGCTTATTGTCAGCATGTATTTGCGTGTCCAGTCATGCAAACCTGGATTCGAGAAGCGTTAAAAGAAACCGATATAGTCAAGTCTGATGAGGCCGGCGAGAATGCTTGGTAAAAAAATAAAGAGTATTTTATTAATGCTTTGTAACTAATCCCTGCTTTTTAATGGCTAATTTGAGGTATTTTTATACAAAATGACTAGTTTAATTAATGAACTATCATTCTATAATAGGGGAATAGCTCTTTATTTGAACATTCCTCTGTTACTCATTTCATTAGGCACGTATTTATGGGCGCATTTGCTGCAAAGTTATTAAACAAAGATCTGACAATAAAGCGCTTTGCTTGCCAGTTTAATTCATTGCAGGTCGAGCAAATATTTTTGCAAAGCAAATTTAAACAGGATAGAAGGGTCGCGCAGTTTTTATGTTTTACAGTTGCATTGGTCACAACATTAGTTACGTTCTTTGATGAATTGATTATTCAAGCTGAATTTTGGCCTAACATTGCTTTGATAGGTCGAACCGTTATTGTTTCTATTTGTATTATCGGTGGAATAGGGCTTAGTTTTGTAAAGAGCTTAAAACAATTTAAGTACATCACAGTTCTGTTTATGGCTTTTTTATCTCTAAGTATGCAATCAATGGCGTATACCTATGAGCGTACTTACATACTGCACCTTTTTTTCGATGTAATAATTTTGATTACTTTCTATTTTTCAACTTTGGTATCATTTAGGTTGTCAGCTTTTCTTGGCCTTTCATATAGTGTAGTTGCCTTGTTAGTGATTTTTTTTACCAAGGATATTAATAGCCATACTTCATATATGGTCATATTAGCGCATGTAGCTGTAAATTTAACTGGTATGATCATGTCAGCCCATCAGCACCTAATGCGCCGCGAACTTTTTGTTCGAAATACGCAACTAGGTCAATTAGCGCAAGAAATGCAGAGCCAAGCATTTAAAGATGCACTGACTCAATTACCGAATAGAAGAGCTTTTGATAATAGTTATGAAGACTATCAACGGATAACTAAGCAACAGCAGCAAAAAATGAAGCAAGTGTGCGTTATTTTGGCTGATATAGATTATTTTAAACAGGTCAATGATAACCATGGTCATGAAGTTGGCGATGGTATACTTGAGCTTTTTTCTACTTTCTTAACTCAGTCATTACGCACTTCCGACGATGTTTATCGTTTTGGTGGTGAAGAGTTTGTTATTGTTTTACCGCTTTGTTCGGTGTCTGATGCTGCAAAAATAATCGAAAATATGATCACCAAGCTTAATACTGAACCATTTGAAGTTGGAGAGCTTTCATTATTAATTAGAGCTAGCTTTGGTTTAACAGTAATGCGAGAGGAGCAGCAAAAATCAGTGATAGCTAGAGCTGATGCTGCACTCTACGAAGCAAAAGGTAGTGGTAGAAATCAGTTAGTAGTAAAAATTTAACGAGTCTAGATTATTTGGTTTATGTGTAAGTTTAGCAAAATGTATTAGATTTATTTATATCTGGATAATTATTTAGAGCTAGCAGGGAGTCGCACATTGTTTTCACAGAATGAAAGAAGATTTAAAATTTCAATACGCGTAAGTGTGTTATTAATATTTGCACTAGCGAGCTTGCTAACTGGAATTGTGGCGATCAGTCTGCACTATTATTTCAGTGAAAAATTAGTCCTTCAAACCAAAACCGAACAATTCAAATCAACCAGCCAACAAATAGCTGACCACATCACTCGAATTAATCAGCGGGTAGATAATACATTAAGTGTTATGATCCACGATAACAGACTGTTTTCAGGGAACTTTGATGAAAATAATTCTTTGCGAAATATTCTAATAGAAGTATTAAACAAACACCCAGACTTCCATTCATTGTTGTTAGGGTATGCTAATGGTGACTTCATTGAAGTTGTGAATTTACGTGGTCATGCTCAATTACCAAAACCTAACGATCTTAGAGCTGAAGATAGATGGCTTATTTTTAAGGTGTTAGGGCAGGGTGAGTCTCGTCATCAAACTACATATTATTTAGATGAAAACCTATCATTAAATAGGAAATACAAACAAACTCCAGATTACGACCCTCGAAAGCGGTTATGGTTTAACGATGCAAAAGTTGGCACAGTTACCAAAACTCAACAGTATATTTTTAATCTACTAAAGATACCTGGTTATACGTACACAATAAAATCTGAACAAACGGGAGGAGTGCTTGCTATTGATGTTGCAAGTTCTAGCTTGAGTGCATTTTTAATTAAACAACAGCAAAAAATGCAGTTTCTAGTTTCTTCCGAAATGTACGTTTATCGTGGAGATGGTGAAATAATCGCTAAAAGTAAAACACAAGGTCATCATCACTCGTTTGATGACTTATCCAAGATAATCAAAACAAATGAGCAAACCATAGGACTCGCTAATGAACAACATCAATTTGGCAAAATGCTAAGTGTGAATGAGGATGGTGTTGAGAAATATATGTTTGTATTGCAACTGCCACTCAGTAGTGAAATGCAATCTGATGAAATTGATTATTTTGCGGTTCTTGTGGCTAAAAACGATGTATTAGCAATTATTAAAGAAAAGATTCAGATCTCAATATTAGTTACAGGGTTATGTTTGCTCTTGCTTCTGCCCGTCTCTTGGTTTTTTGCCTCTTCAATCGTTAACCCAATACTTAAACTAGTGGGTGAGAATAAAAAAATTCAACAGCGTGACTACAATGAGGTTTCAACGCTTTCGAGTCATATTTTAGAAATTCATTATTTAGCTAGTTCGATGGTTGATATGAGTCGCTCGATTGAGCAACATGAAAACTCACAAAAAGCGTTGATGGAGTCGTTTGTAGAGCTTATAGCGCAAGCCATTGATGATAAATCGCCATATACGGCAGGGCATTGTGAGCGGGTGCCTGAGTTGGGTATTTGGCTTGCTGATGCAGCATCAGGTTCAACAGATGAGGCGTTTTCTGAGTTCAGTTTTAAAACCCCGGATGAGCGACGAGAATTCCGCTTAGCAGCGTGGCTACATGACTGCGGTAAAATCACTACACCAGAGCATATTGTTGATAAAGGCACTAAGCTCGAAACCATTTATAACCGTATTCATGAGGTACGCACCCGATTTGAAGTGCTACTACGTGATGCAAAAATTACCTACTATGAGCAACTATTAGCGCATCCAGAGCAGCAATCTGTGCTTAAACAAAAGCTTGAGCAACAAACAGAGAAGTTACACGCAGACTTTCGCTTCATTGCCGCTTGTAATGTTGGTGGTGAGTTTATGGATGAAGCGCAGTTGTCTCGTTTACATGAGGTTGCTAGCATCAAGTGGCAGCGTCATTTTGACGCAAGTTTAGGTTTATCGCCCCTTGAAGAAATGCGTATGGCTGATTTGAAAAATCAGCATTTACCTGTTGAAGAGTCACTCCTGAGCGATAAGCCAAGTGATTTAATTCCACACGAAAAAGCCGTTGAGTACCCAGAAAGTTTAGGCATTAACATGGCAATTCCTGAGTATAAATATAACCTTGGTGAAGTGTATAACTTATCTGTGGCACGAGGCACGTTAACAGCGGAAGACCGATTTAAGATCAATGAGCATGTGATCAGCACAATTCGTATGCTAGGTAGTGTGCCATTCCCGAAAGAATTAGCGAAAGTTCCGCGCTATGCTTCTACTCATCACGAAACTTTAAAAGGGACAGGCTATCCGCGAAAATTAACCGCTGAGCAGTTATCAATACCCGAACGTGTGTTAGTACTTGCTGATATCTTCGAAGCATTAACCGCGGCAGATAGACCTTACAAAAAAGCCAAACCACTCAGTGTTGCCATTGATATTTTAGCGAAAATGGTTGCTGACGATCACATTGACCATGATGTATTTGAGCTATTTTTAACTTCTGGTATTTACCTAAAGTATGCAAAACGCTATTTAAACCCAGAGCAAATCGATGATGTTGATATCGCAAAATACCTGTAACTGAGGGCGGTTGCTTTTACTTTGGAGTGAAAAGTCCGTACAATTCGCCTCGTTTTTAGTGACGCTTTTAACGAGATGAATTCAAGCCGTATGCATCAGATTGCTGACTTAATCGCTATTTTTGAAAGCACCTTTTATCAAAGCCATAACACGCGTTTGATAAAGGGTGATGATGAACCTATTTACCTGCCTGCTGATGAGCAAACGCCTTATCACCAAATTGTGTTTGCCCACGGTTTTTATGCCAGCGCCTTACACGAAATTGCCCATTGGCTGGTGGCTGGTGAGGCACGTCGGTTAAAAGAAGATTATGGCTATTGGTATTGCCCAGATGGTCGTGATAAGCACCAGCAAGCTGAATTTGAAGCAGTTGAAGTAAAGCCCCAAGCTATTGAATGGGCGCTCAGTACTGCAGCAGGTTTCGATTTTAATGTATCGGTTGATAATTTAAATGGCGAGCAAACCTGCCGATTCGATTTTCAAGCGCGCGTTCACCAGCAAGTGTTGAGCTTTTTAGCATCTGGCTTTAACCAGCGCACGACAGCACTGCTTAAAGCATTGAGTGATTTCTATAAAACCCCATGGCCACTAACGGCTGCACAGTTTACGTGGCAGCGCGATTTTCATGGCAACCCAGGAGCTTTATCTGATGCAGTTTAAATTAGGTTTGATTGTAAATCCGGTTGCCGGCTTAGGTGGCAGTGTCGCACTAAAGGGCAGTGATGGCGCAGATACCGCCGCAAAAGCAATGCAACTTGGTGCTGAGCCAAAAGCAAACCTACGCACCCGAGCGGCACTTGAAGTGCTGCTTGCCCATCAAGATGACTTAATCATTTACACTGTAAACGGTGAAATGGGCGAGCAAACGGCAAAGCAACTAGGCTTTCAAAGCCAAGTTATTTACCACACAAACGATATCACCACCCCAGATGACACAGAGCAGGCAGCCAAGCTGTTAGTTGAGCAAGGTGTCGACCTAATTTTATTTGCAGGTGGCGATGGTACTGCCCGCAATGTTTGTCATGCGGTTGGCGATAGCACTCCTGTATTAGGTATTCCTGCAGGCTGCAAAATTCATTCTGGGGTTTATGCTATTACCCCAAAAGCAGCTGGGCGTGTTGTTGAGATGCTAGTTAAAGGTGAACTTGTCAGCCTTGGCGATGCTGATGTGATGGATATCGACGAAGAAGCATTTCGCGAAGGCACGGTAAAAGCTAAGCGCTATGGTGAAATGCAAGTGCCTAGTGAAGTACGTTATGTACAGGCAGTTAAAAATGGCGGTAAAGAAACCGATGAATTAGTGCTTGCCGATATAGCTGCCTATGTTGTTAGTGAAATGGATGAAGACTGCTTATATGTGATGGGCAGTGGTTCTACAGTCGCGGCAATTATGGAAGAAATGGGTCTTGAAAATACCTTGCTAGGTGTAGACTTAGTGGCAGACCAAGAGCTTATCGCGCAGGATTTAACTGCTCAGCAATTACTTGAGCTCACACAAGGTAAAGAAACCAAATTGGTGATCACCTTAATTGGTGGCCAAGGCCATATCTTCGGCCGAGGTAATCAGCAATTAAGCCCTGCACTTATTCGTGCTATTGGCCGCGACAACATTATTGTTGTAGCCACTAAAACTAAATTACAGGCCTTGAATGGCCGACCACTGATTGCCGATACGGGTGATAGTGAGTTAGACGATGAATTAAGTGGTTATATTCGCGTAACCACCGGTTTCAATGACCATATTATGTATGCAGTGGGTCATCAAGATGGGCTGCACCCAGAGGAGAAGTAACAATGAGTTTAGTAAGTTATATTGATGCAGCGCAGCAATATTTTGATGATTTAGTTGATAAAGCAACAGACGACGAGCTATTTGCTGGTGGCTATTTACGTGGTCACTTTGACTTAGCTGTAGGCTATGCACAAGTAGAAGAATTAAACTTATCGATTGATGAGTTAAACAATCAAGTTGAATCTAGCCTCGTTAAAGCTTATCGCAACGGTGAGTTAAACGAAGAAGATAAAGAGCTTGTTGTGCGCCTGTGGGATGAAGTGAAAGCACTTGCAGCCTAATCTAATTAAATAAAATTCTGTAAAGCGACCTGTGTCGCTTTTTTTACATAATCACTTTACCTTTATCAGGTAATCCCATTAACTTAAAATTTACCTTATTAGTTAGATACGTTAAGGTTAACGAGATATTTTTCTAGGGAATTTGAAAATGAATAACAATAATGATGTGCAGGCACCAAGTGGTGCAATCGCACGTTTTCTAAATACCATTGAGAGGGTGGGTAACAAGCTACCTGATCCAGCGATTATCTTTTTAGTCGCAATGCTACTTATTTGGTTTTTATCTTGGCTTTTCTCGGGCACTACATTTGATGCAATCGATCCGCGCACTGGCGAAGCCATCGTTGTAAATAACCTATTAGCAGGGGACTCCCTTGCCACCTTCTTATCTTCGATGGTGAAAACCTTCACTGGCTTTGCGCCGCTTGGTGTAGTGCTGGTTGCTATGTTAGGTGTTGGTGTTGCTGAGCATTCTGGCTTTATCAATACCGGCCTTAAATTAATGTTAAAAGTAACGCCTAAGCAGCTTTTAACACCGTCTATTATTTTAGTGGCGATTGTCAGCCATACCGCAACTGATGCCGGTTACGTACTAGTTATCCCTCTTGCTGGAGTTATCTTCTATGCGATGGGGCGTCATCCGCTTGCTGGTATTGCAGCAGCGTTTGCTGGGGTAAGTGGTGGCTTTAGCGCAAACTTTATTCCATCAGGGATTGATCCGTTACTGCAAAGCTTTACCCAAAGTGCTGCGCAAATTATTAACCCAGATATGGCGATTAACCCGCTCAACAACTGGTTTTTCACCTCAGCTTCGAGCCTGTTTATTATCTTATTAGGCTGGTATATCACAGATAAAATCATCGAACCACGTTTACAAAATACGCCACTTGATGGTGATACAGAAGACCTACCTGCCTTTGATGAAGCACGCAGTGATGAAAAACGTGCGTTCTATATTGCAAGCACAGTGATGATTGCAGGCCTTGCTCTACTTTGGTTTGTCTCAGCGCCAGCCGACTCTGCAATGCGAAGCAGTGATGGCTCATTAACTAATTTCCGTTCACCGTTAATGCAATCAATTGTGCCACTTATCTTCTTACTGTTTTGGATCCCTGGTGCCGTCTACGGTTTTGCCGTGGGTACCTTCAAAAGCTCTAAAGATATGATCGATGCAATGAGCAAAGCGATGAGCGGTATGGCTTACTATATTGTTATGGCGTTCTTCTGTGCGTTATTTATTGCTGCATTTAGTAAATCAAACCTAGGTGCATTACTTGCAATTGAAGGGGCGCAATTATTAAAAGCAATGGCTCTGCCAAGTTCAGTCACGGTGGTCGGTATTATCTTCTTAACGGCGTTCGTGAATCTATTTGTTGGCTCAAGCTCAGCAAAATGGGCGCTATTAGGGCCAATCTTTGTACCCATGCTGATGCAACTGGGTATTTCACCTGATTTAACGCAAGCTGCGTACCGTGTAGGTGACTCAAGCTCGAATATCATCACGCCACTAATGCCATACTTCCCACTGGTTGTTGTGTACTGCCAAAAGTATGTTAAAGGCACCGGTATCGGCACCTTAATCGCGATGATGTTACCGTACTCAATTGCCTTCTTAATCGGTTGGAGCATCTTCTTACTCGCGTACTGGGGCTTAGGTATTCCACTAGGTCTTCAATCAAGCTACGCATACCCAGCCATCGGCTCATAACGATTAAACTAACAAAGCCTCAGCAATCTAGCATGAGGCTTTTTTGATGTAATTTATAAGTAGAGGAAGTTGTGTGAAGTTTAATGTTGAGTGGCAAAAGCTTTGGAAAAAACTTACGAAGACTCTTTTTGTTTTAATTTTAATACCCGTTATCTTTATGCTGATCATCCGTTACTTCCAAAGTGGGATGAGTATTGAGATAACATTTGAACACATTACTGTTTATCAATTACCCTTTTTCTTCATTTGCATTTTTTTAGGTTCTCTTTTTTTTGCATTTTTAGTATCAATTTTAATTAAGTATGCGGCAGTTGAAATCGATAATGGTTATCTTGAAGGAAGGAACTATTGGTTCATTAAAAAACGCATTCCAATCAAGTCCATTTCGAAGCTTTACTTATTTAGAGATAACGGTATTGAAGCCGTCGTGGCAGATGCAGGGCAGTATGGCAAAGTTTATATTTCTACCCATACCGAAAAATTAGATGAATTGATTAAATACCTAGAAGATAACAGTGAATTGATGGCAGGTAGTTAAGCCGTGACTTCAAAAACTGAAGTCTGATAGCTGACGGCTGACAGCTTTACTACAGACACAAAAAAACCTTGTCACTCTCATGACAAGGTTTTTTATTGATCTGACTCCATAAAAGTAGACACCTTTTTGGAGTCAGTAATCATGAAAGTAAAGTCACAGCGTAGATATTCCCTCGAATTTAAAATAAAAGTCGTT
>NZ_JACSOG010000014.1:0-142110 GCF_014349195.1 Pseudoalteromonas sp. BZK2
GCAGTATAAATCGCTTTTAAACCAACCCTTTGGGCGCTTCACAGGCACTTACTCTCATCGTTGTTACTTCTTAAAAGGGACTGCCATTCTTGCAAAGTAACGCCTTGATATTAAGTACCTGTGAAACGCTGAATTCTGCATCTTGAGGTAGCTTGGGTATAATCTTTCTACTTTAATTACAGAATATAAGAATCAAATGCAAAGGCCACACGTCGTTGTTGTAAAGCTGGGCACAAGCGTGCTGACAGGCGGTACCGACAAATTAGATAAAGCACACATGGTTGAACTTGTTCGCCAATGTTGTGAATTAAAAAAACAGGGTTATCAGGTTGTTTTAGTATCAAGCGGCGCGGTTGCCGCAGGTCGCGAGCAACTCATTACCCCCTGTGGTCGTTCTTTGATTGAAAAACAAATGCTTGCCGCAATTGGCCAAGGGCAGCTTATTCATATTTGGCAGAGTCTGTTTGCTTTGTATGGTGTGAATGTAGGGCAAATGCTACTGACCCGCGCCGATGTAGAAGACCGTGAACGTTACTTAAATGCTCGCGATACTTTAAATGCACTACTCGCTCACAATGTGGTGCCAATTATCAACGAGAACGACGCTGTAGCCACCGCCGAAATTAAAGTCGGTGATAACGATAACTTATCTGCTTTAGTCGCAATATTAGCGAATGCTGAAAAGCTGTTATTGTTAACTGACCAAGAAGGCTTATTTACAGGCGATCCTCGCTCTGATGCCAATGCAACACTTATCAATGAAGTTGAGCATATTAATGATGAGCTTAGAGAGCTCGCTGGTGGCAGTGGCACCACCCTAGGTACCGGTGGTATGGCAACCAAACTGCAAGCAGCCGATATTGCACGTCGCGCCGGTGTTGAGGTAATTATTGCCAAAGGCGCAGGCAAAAATGTGATTTTAAATTGCATGGCCGACAAGCTCCCTGGTACACGCTTTTTAAAACTCACCGCACCAAAAGATGGCCGCAAAAAATGGTTACTTGCAGGGCCTAAAAGCACGGGGCAATTAGTGATTGATGATGGCGCAAGCCTTGCGCTTAGAGAACGTGGCGCAAGCTTACTGGCAAAAGGCGTAAAGACTGTGAAAGGGCAGTTTGAGCGTGGTGATGTGATTGAAGTGGTGACCTGCCAAGGGCAATGTATTGCTAAAGGCCTTGTTAACTTTAACCATCAAGAAATTGATCAAATAAAAGGCTGTCATTCATCGCAAATAACTGAGTTGCTTGTATTTGCACCAAGCAGTGAAGTCATTCATCGAGATGATATGATTTTGTTATAGTTTTTTAGTAATTCTAGCAAACTTAACTAAACTAAAGTTATGTTTTATTTTGGGGGCTTCTAAATGGCTTCTAATGCTTGCGGGCATGACTGGGTAGTCACTATAACGCAACAGGAAGAAGAGCCTGAGTTAGACAGTGCACTGATAAATGCTGTTGCTGAATTAGGTGAGTTTACACGTTTTGCAATCTATATTAATAAAACCTTTAATATTGGTCTTCCCGCACGGCTGTTAAATAAGAACACAGCCATTGAGGAGCTTAGCGAGCAAGAAGTCCTAGACTTATTGGCAAAAGTCAGTCGCAATAAAATTCGGATTAGCCGTGATTGTGGGGTGATATCGACATATGTGCCAATTTATTACACTGGCAATGTTGTCGGTATACTTGTTGTTGAATCTGATAAAGAGTTAACCGAGCGCTGCAGTATGCTAGCTATTTATATGCTGAATATCTATGCGAATCAGCTCTCTTTATTACATAAATCACAGCAGGATCCACTTACTGAACTTCTTAACAGGCAAACATTTGATAAAAAAGTGATTGAGATAGCTGCCAATACAGCGGTCGAGCATGACTCTAAGCAGTGTCATTGGTTCCTTGCTATGGTCGATATTGATCATTTTAAACGTGTTAATGATAACTATGGTCATGTAATTGGTGATGAGGTTATTTTACTTGTGGCACAGCTTTTAAAAAATAACTTTCGTATTGAAGATTACGTTTTTCGCTACGGCGGCGAAGAGTTTTCTGTGTTATTTCAAGCAAGTGACGAGCTAGATGCACGAAATGCACTTAATCGTTTTCGCTCCTGTGTTGCCCAATACCCATTTCCTCAAGTAGGCAACTTAACAGTGAGTAGTGGTTTTATGCCAATCTACGAGTTTGAAATGGTTGCCAGCCTTGTGCAAAAAGCCGATCAGGCCTTATACCATTCTAAAAACAGCGGTCGTAATTGTGTCACTGCCTATTCCGAACTAGATATTCAACAAAGCCAACCTCAAGATGATTCAATTGAGCTGTTTTAAGGTGTTGCAGCGCGCTTAGCTGTGTTAAAATTGCTCACTATTTTTTTGAACCCTATGAGAAGGTAAGATGAAGTTTGTTCGTTGGTTGTTAGGCCGCATCATTTTGTTTTTTGATTTTGTATTCACGCCACGTAGTAAAAAGCGCCCGGGAGCAGAGCAAGCCGCGCTTGATTCAGTGACATCACAATTTAAACTATATCAATTTAAAGCCTGTCCATTTTGCGTGAAAGTACGTCGTGCCATAAAACGTCAAGGCCTTTCAGTTGAAACCCGTGACGCCAAAGATAACGAGCAATTTCGCCAAGAGCTATTAGAGCAGGGCGGAAAAGTAAAAGTTCCTTGTTTACGCATTGAAGAAAACGGCCAAGTGACTTGGTTGTATGAATCAAACGATATCATTGCTTATTTAGATAAAGTCGCGGCATAAAGCGGCTTTTCACTTCGATTATAGCCCGTGCTGTGCTAGCATTTGGGCAAATTTTTAATTGTCTTTTGAGAGATATAACCATGACAATTCGCACCCGTGTTGCTCCGTCACCGACTGGCGACCCGCACCTAGGTACTGCATATATCGCATTATTTAACTACTGTTTTGCTAAGCAGCAAGGCGGTGAGTTTGTGTTACGTATTGAAGATACAGACCAAGTTCGTAGTACGCCAGAATCAGAGCAAGCTATTATGGATAGCTTACAATGGTTAGGCTTAAACTGGGATCACGGTCCAGATGTAGGCGGTGAGTTTGGTCCATACCGTCAATCTGAGCGTAGCGATTTATATAAGAAATTCGCGCATCAGTTAGTTGAACAGGGTAAAGCTTTTTACTGTTTTGCTACGAGCGAAGAACTAGACCAAATGCGTGAAGAGCAAATGGCCGAAGGCCTACGCCCTAAATACGATGGTCGTGGTTTAAATCTTTCTGAAGATGAAATTAAAGCAAACCTTGAAGCGGGTAAGCCTTACGTAATCCGTATGAAGATCCCAAGCGAAGGCACGTTTAAGTTTAACGACTACCTACGTGGCGAAATTGAGATCCCATGGGAAAATGTAGACATGCAAGTGCTACTTAAAGCAGATGGTTTCCCAACTTACTTCCTTGCCAACGTTGTTGATGATCATCACATGCAAATTAGCCACATTTTCCGTGGTGAAGAGTGGATCAATTCAGCGCCTAAGCTATTAAAATTATATGAAGACTTCGGTTGGGAAGCGCCAGTACTAGGTCACTTACCGTTACTGCGTAACCCAGATAAGTCAAAATTATCGAAGCGTAAAAACCCAACTTCAATCAACTACTATAAAGAAATGGGTTACCTTCCAGAGGCACTATTAAACTATTTAGGCCGTATGGGTTGGTCAATGCCTGACGAGCGTGAAAAGTTCACCTTAGCCCAGATGATTGAACACTTTGATATGAAACGAGTGTCGCTTGGCGGCCCAATTTTCGATATCGATAAGCTTAGTTGGTTAAACGGTATGTGGATCCGTGAAAACTTATCTGATGCAGAGCTAATGCAGCGTTTTGTTGATTGGAAATTTAATACCGAGCTATTCGCTAAAGTATTGCCAGAAGCTAAAACACGTATTAATACGCTTTCTGACATGGTTGACCTTGCGGGCCACTTTGTAGGTGGTATTCCAAGTTATGATCCTGCGCTATTAACAGCAGGTAAAGCTGATGAAGATGTAATCCGTCAAGCATTACAGTTCTTCATCTGGCAATTAGAAGGTTTACGTAGTTGGGAAAAACCAGCGATTTTTGCTATCGCAAAAGAAGTGGCGACTTTCCATGAGTTGAAGATTAAAGACTTCCTAGAGCCAATCTTTGTGGCTATCACAGGTAAGACATCTTCAACATCAGTACTTGATGCGATGGAAATTTTAGGCTCTGACTTATCGCGTGCTCGTTTACGTGTTGCTTTAGCACATCTTGGTGTGTCTAAAAAGCAAGCGAAAAAAATTGAGCGTGCATACCGCGATTATCCGCAAGCTTAATCATCCTTTAGTTTTATAAACCGAGCTTTATGCTCGGTTTTTTTATATTTAAATCAAAGTTACCCCATATTTAACTTGTAAATAGGGACTGCTCTAATAGTATTAAACATGCACAATTTATCACTTGTATGAATATCTTAAGAAAGCAGTATAAGGTGACTGCAAGCGAGGGATTTTTGAAGCTAAGGCAAATGCTTTAGTCAGTTTTCAAGGAGAAAGTGATGTTTAAATACATACTGGCCTGTGTGGCCATTTTAGGCTTAAGTTTACCAAGTGTCGCTGCAGAAAAACCCAATGTACTTGTTATTTGGGGCGATGATGTTGGTATGTGGAATATTAGTGCTTACCATCGAGGTATGATGGGAGGCAGTACACCGAACATTGATAGCATTGCGAATGATGGCATGATATTTATGGATCATTACGCACAGGCCTCGTGCACTGCTGGCCGCGCTGCATTTATTACTGGTCAGTATCCTATGCGTACAGGTCTCAGTACCGTAGGTCTTCCTGGCGCACCACAAGGTTTGCAAGAGAAAGATCCAACCTTAGCAACCATGCTCAAATCAAAAGGTTATGTTACAGGCCAATTCGGTAAAAATCACTTAGGTGATCGTGATGAACACTTACCTACAAATCATGGCTTTGATGAATTTTTTGGTATCTTATATCACCTCAATGCGGGTGAGTATCCAGAGCAGCAAGATTATCCTCAAGACGCTAAAACACAAGAAAAGTTAGGCTTAAAAATGCGTGGAGTCATTCATTCAAAAGCGCTTGGAAATGGCAAACAAGAGATTAAAGATCTTGGTCCATTTGGGAAAGAGCGTCAGCGCAATTTAGACCAAGAAGTACTTGTAGAGTCAAAACGCTTTATCCGTGATGCAGTAAAACAGAATAAACCTTTCTTCGTGTGGCATAACACAACTCGAATGCATTACCAAACTAACCTTAATAAAGCTTATGACGGTAAAACTGGCTTTGGTTTATATGCTGATGGTATGGCCGAAATGGATGATGATGTAGGTGAATTACTTAACTTACTTGATGAACTTAAAGTCGCTGATAACACAATAGTGATGTTTTCTACCGATAACGGTGCCGCATCAAACTCATGGCCTGACGGTGGCAACCAGCCATTTCATGGTGAAAAAGGTGTTGGTGGCTGGGAAGGTGGCTTCAGAGTACCTATGGTTGTTAAATGGCCAGGCCATATTCCTAACGGCGTGAGCACCGGTGAGTTCATGACAATGGAAGATTGGATGCCAACGATTATGTCGTGGGTTGGCGATAAAGATTTAAAAGCTAATTTATTAAAAGGTACCAAAATCAACGGTCAAAAGTATAAGGTTCATTTAGATGGTTTCGATCAAAGTGATATCTTACTGAACAATGGTAAAACAAAGCGTAAAGAGTTCTATTACTTCACCGAAACTACCTTTCATGGAATGCGTTACGGTGACTGGAAGTTAATCTTTACAGAACAAAATCATTGGTTTAGGTCTACACAGCAAGCTCTTACTTCACCTTACATTATTAACTTAAAAATGGATCCATTTGAGCGTTTCATTGATGCTAGGGGGTATGATGAGTGGGCTGAAAACCGTAGTTGGATTTTAGGCCCTGCAGGTAATCAAATTTCAGAGTTTGTAAAAACCTTTAAGGCATTTCCGCCTAGTCAAGAGAGTATGTCAGTACAAGTGGGTAGTGTTGCTGAAATGATTTCTCAGCAAGCGTTAAACCGCTAAAAACGATAGGCTTTACCAGAACACAATGTTGCAAAATGACAGTTTTGCTCATCGCTGGTAAAGCCTTTACTGCTTCGAATTTGAAAACCATGAGCCAGCTCAAGTAATAGTTGCATAAGAATTATGCGATTTACCACTGCATAATCATAATCATAATCAATTGATTAATAAAAAGTTTCACCTTCATTTCTTACCTAAATAAAATATGCTACTTCTATTTTGTATTCAGAGATATTGTATATAGAAACGCTATATTAGCCCACCTTTGGTAACTTTAATGTTAACAGTGTGTACAAAACGCTACACGAATGTACGTCATTTTTGATTCTCCCTGTGGTTATATTGTTACTACAAGCGTTGAAATGGAAATTCAAAAAGCTTGAATAACTATTCAAACTAACTATCCAGGGGATACTTTATGAAAGTCAAAACACTTTCGATCGCTGTTGCTGCAGCTCTCTATAGTGCTAGTGCTGCACATGCAGTCGGTGTTGAGAACAATCAAGTTAAGCACCAATTAAAAGCACCAAATATTACATTTGAAGAAGTGAAAGCATTTTCCAAAGAGTTCGAGCAAGGTAACTCTTCAAGCATGCTACAAAACGATGGTTTAAATGTTCAATTAAATAGCCAAGCAAGCAAATTTAAAGAAGAAGGTCTGGGTGGCGAACATATTTATATTATTCGTTTACGTGATAACTCTGTTGCTCTTGAAGCTAGAGACTTAACTTCGTCTTTATCAAAATCTATGCAAGCTCAAGGTATTACCAAAGTTTTTGAAAAAGGTCAGGCTGCAATTTCAGCCGTTACAGAATATCAAAACAAGCTTTATTCGAAACAACGTGCTGTTATGCAAAACGTAACGGCAGTTACAGGGCGTACAGAGATGCGCCGTCAATTCACTAAAGCGCTAAATGGTTTCTCTGTAAAAATGACTGAGCAAGAGGCATTACAGGTCGCTTCGCTTGGCTCTGTTGTATCAGTAATGCGTTCTAAAAATTATGATTTACTTTCAGATGAAGGCCCTAAGCACATCGGTGCTGATCAAATTTGGGATGGAACAAGTGTTCCAAGTGGGATCAAGGGCAAAGGTGAAGGCCAAATCATAGGTATTATTGATACAGGTATTAACTCAGATCACCCGTCATTTGCAGCTGTGGGTGCTGATGGTTATGAGCATGAAAACCCATTTGGTGCGGGCGTTTATGTTGGTGACTGTGTTGAAGAGCCAGAAGAGATTCAATGTAATAACAAACTAATTGGTGTACGTTCTTACGATGTGATCACAGATGCGTTTGATGCCATGATCCCAGGCTGGCCGGCGATTGGTGAAGATTATCAAGGTCATGGTTCGCATGTTGCGTCAACTGCGGCAGGTAACGTAGTCAAAGACGTTCCATATATGCTACCTAGTTTTGGTGAAAATACTGATGGCAATATCTTGAAAGAGGGTTTATTCCCTGAAATCTCAGGTGTTGCACCGCATGCAAATATTATTTCTTATCAAGTATGTTACCCATCAAGTGAAGAATACGCAGGTTGTCCTGGTGAAGCGTTAGTTGCTGGTATTGAAGATGCAATTTCTGATGGGGTTGATGTAATCAACTTCTCAATTGGTGGAGCCGACTCAAACGTTTGGGCCGATCCAGTACAACTTGCATTCTTAGCAGCGCGTGAAGCGGGCATCAACGTTGCCGCGGCAGCAGGTAACAGCGGTCAGGGGTGTGGCGCAGCTGAATGTTTTGGCTATTTAGATAACTCGTCGCCTTGGCTTGCGCAAGTTGCAGCAACAACACATGGCCGTACTGTTGTCGTTGAAACTGCAGTTGAATATGCGGGCTTTGCTGATGAAACGATGGGTTCTGAAGTACCAAGTTGGTCAGATATGGGGTTAGTTGGCGGTGCCATTAATAGCGAAGAAATTACCGGTGTTGTTGTCTGGGCTAAAGACTATGAAGACGTCAATGGCTTTAAAGACTCTGATGGATACTGTACTGCCGATTATCCTGAAAATACGTTTAATTTCTACAAAGATGGGACAGAAATAGCTGGTGCGGCTGATGGCAGCACGAATGTTATTGTAATCTGTCAACGTCACTCAGCTACAGATACAGCTGCCAATGCCCGTACCGCAAAAGTAGATCATGTAAAAGCCGGTGGCGCTGATGGTTTCATTATGTTCAACCGTGACAGTGATCAAGCTACAGTACCTGAGGCTTACTCATTACCAGGCGTTCATTTTACCTATGATCAATGGAATGGTGTGTGGCCCGATGACGGTTTAGAAGATTGGGTTGATAGCACATCAGAGAAAGGTCATATGATCACTATTAAGCCAACAGTGATTGAGCGCCGTGTTGATGCTGAAGATGCTGATTGGTTAGCAACCTTCTCATCGCGTGGTCCATCTTATTCGAATGTTGAAGTACTAGCTCCAACACTTGCAGCTCCTGGTGTTGATATTTATGCGGCATACTCTGATGAGCATCCTTTTGTGGCACCACATGGTCAAGATTATGCAGCGATTAGCGGCACGTCTATGGCATCACCTCATGTTGCCGGTGCAATGGCATTACTGCGTCAGATTCATCCTGAGTGGAGTGCGGCCGAGATTCAATCTGCACTATCAATGACTGCCGAAAACGTAGTTAAGTACCATCGTTTAAACAGTGAAAATGATGTTGTTGCTGATGCTAAAATTTACCGTGCTGGTGCAGGTCGAATCAATGTTGCATTAGCAGCTGAAGCTGGTTTTGTTATGGACGAAACAGCCGACAACTTCTTAGCGGCTGATCCATATAATGGCGGTACACCTCACAAACTTAACTTACCAAATTTGGTTAACTTTTCTTGTGCACCAGAGTGTCAATGGGTTCGAACTATCAAAGCAACAGAAGATGGAACCTGGACTGTAAGCCACGAAGATGTTGAAAACTGGGCATTTGATGTAAACACACAAACAGCACAAAATGGTGTGAATATTGATATCTTCCCGAAAACTTTCTCACTGAAAAAAGGTGAAACGCAAACAATCATTGTTAAAGCATCAATCATGGATACCCAAGATTGGTTTAGTAACTCAGAAGTTGAGCTTCATACCAACCTTGTGTTCCAAGCTGAAGAAGCTGGTATCCCAGATGCACATTGGCCAGTAGCGTTTAAATATGATCGCGGTAATTTACCATCTTCATTAGAAACAACTGCTCATTCAAATGTAGGCACTTATGTTGCTAAAGGTATTGTATTACCGAGTGTTGAAGCACCTGTTGCACGCGCATATGAGCCGGTTAAAGCAGATATCACTACAGTAACTTTGCCAAAAGATGATGAGCGTACTTTCCCGTGGGCCATGAATCGAACAGAAGAAGTTGATGCAAGTGATATTCTAGATGAAGCAACATTTACTAAGTTTGTAACAGTGCCTGCGAACACAAAACGTTTTATTGCTGAAACTGTTGGTGTTGAATCTGAGCTAGAAGGTACCTTGAATGTGGGTAACCCAATTATCTATGTAGGTAAAGATTATAACGGTGATGGTATTGTTCAGCCACAAGACGAGATCTTATGTGTATCTAACCATTTAATTTATAAAAACTTCTGTAATATCAACAACCCTGAAGAAGGTGAGTACTGGGTTGTAGTTTATAATACGAATAAATCGTCTGTTGATGCTGTTGAAGAAACCTTTGAACTTGCTACAGCGGTTGTGTCTGATCAAGTAGCTTCTGGTGTGACAGCCAGCCTTCCTAGCAGTGATGGCCAAAACACAGTTGAAATGACTGTTAATTGGGATATGGAATTTGATTCAGACAGCGTTTACTACTCTTTGCTTGATGTGGGCACATCGGCCGTAAATCATGGCAACCTAGGCTCTATTCCATTTAAGCTTAACCGTGGCAATGATGTTGCTCATCTTGATGCGCCATATACAGGTGCAAAAGTGGGCGATATGGTGCCTTACACATTTGAAGTATTAGCGAATAACTCAGGTATAGATCGTGAGTTCTCACTAGAACTTGATATTCCTGCTGGTCTTGATATCAAAGCAGAAAATGTAATGGTTTCAACAGCATCTGAAATCAACGTTGAAATTGCTGATGGTAAAGTTATTGTAACGGGCACACAAGCGGATACCCGAGATGTAGAGCCAGATTACATCGTCACTGATAACATCACTGATGAAATGTGTCGTACGCCTGATTTTGGTAACTCAAACCCAGGCGGTTATGTCGACTTATCTGAGTTTGGCATTATGCCTATGCTTTCAGGCTTCGATGAAAGTAATCTATATAATTCACGAAGTGGTTATTCGTTACCAATAGCAAGCTTTTACAATGGCGCATTTGACACATTCAGTCTCTATAACAATGCTGATAATACAAATATCCAAAACTCGATAATTCAAATTCGTGGTATGGGGACAGTGAATACAAGCGGTAGTCGTTACTTCTTCCCAGTGCATAATCCGTTTCCTTATGAAACATTCCCTTATGAGAATATGGGGCCATTATGGCGTGGTTGGGAGTTTGCAGAGAGCGGCTTATTACGTTCAGTAATGTCTGTGGGTTTATCGTCTAACGAAGGGATCTCACTTGCAAGTACAGCAACAGGTTGGGGTATTATTGAGTGGGATAACGCGTCAGATTACGACAACCCTGTTTATGATCGTGAAACGGGTCAATACACTTACACTAAACGTGATAACTCATTTGACTTCCAAGTGCTGTTTAATGCCAATACGCGCTTTGGTAAAGGCGAGCATGAAATTTACTATGCATACGATAATTTAGATTTTGGTACTACTCGTCCTGCTGGAAGTATCGGTTTACAAGGTTTCCGCGGTGCACAATATCAATACGGTCCTCTTGAAAGCTATCGCGGTATTCAGATTGCTTATAACAACTTAGATGAAGTAATCAGCGATGGATACGTAGTATGTATGGACTATGTTGGTCCAGAGTCATCACAATTTGAAGTCACCGCATGGGCCGAAGTTATGCCAACCGCTACAGGTCAAACACTTGAAGTTGCAGCTAAAGCAGCAATTTCGGGTCTGAATGACATGACTTCAACTGCAACACTGGCGATCCCTGGTAACATCACAGTGATTGCACTTGATGATATGGTGACAGAAGAGTACACATCTATTTCATTTGAGGTTCAGCATATCGATGAGATGAATTCAAGAAATGAAATATCTGTAATTGCAGATAACGCAAGCTATGAAGTAGATGGTGATACGGTAACCATCACCCCTGAACAATATTTCTATGGCGATATTGATGTAACGGTTGTGGTTTCTGATATAGAAAACCCAACTGATAAAGCTGAAACATCATTTGTCTTAACTGTTAACTCAGATGGTGTTGATAAACCAACTGCTGTGACACCAGAGTCAAAAGAAAAAGGAGGCTCAAGCGGCTCTTTAGCATGGATAACAGTGTTATTAGCTGGTTTTGCCGGTCTTCGTCGCCGTATGAAACGAGACTAAACACTCCCTAAGTGTGTTATGTAGCAAAGGGCCTTCGGGCCCTTTTTTTGTCATTGAGTAAATTAAATAATGGAATTTAATAACTAAAACTGAAAACCTATGTAGCAAAATGTACAAGCTATTTAATATTTCTTTCAGTATGTTAGTTTGACGATAGTAGATAAAATAAGTCATTTTACTGCGTTGTGTGGCAAAAAAATTATACAAAAATGTATGCAAACGCTATGATCGCCCCAGCACAGAAAGGGCTAAAAGAGTTTTAGTTTATTAAGTTAGTATAGTAGTCGTTTATTACGGCATTAAGGTGAGTTACGTTAATGAAAAGGTTGTTTGGTTCAATGTGTTGCTTAGCTGCATCAACTGCATTTGCGCAGGATGATGTTAAGCAGCCGCAATTGATTAAAAAGTCTACTTTTCATGCAAGCGTTACGCTAGGCTACGGTGGTATTGAGAACCCAGTACTTGATGCCGATGATGTTATTTCGCCAATTCTGCCAAGCTTGGCTTATTATGGTGATAGCTGGTATTTCGATGATTTTTCTATTGGTTACAGCTTATTTGAATCTGAGAAATTTTATATTGATTTACTGGGGCGCTTTAATGATGATGGCTTTTTCTTTGAGTTAGATGGGGTAGATAAACTCTACGCGACAGGTGTGGTACGTTCTAGTTCAGGTCGACCTACAATTCCAAGTGCTTCACCAATTAACTTAACACCGATAGAGCGCAACCTTTCTTATATGGCTGGCTTTTCATCAGCTTTAAATATTTATGACGACATTTGGTTGAGTGCGGCATACGTGCACGATATAACCAATGTTCATAATGGCTATGAAATCTTATTCAATGGCTACCAAGCATTTACATTGTTTTCCGGTATTGCTGGCATTGAGGCTGGTATAAACTACAAAAATGAAGAGTTAATTGACTATTACTACACGGTTAGCCCCACTGAGAGCAAAACTCGCTTATTAAGTTATAATTTAGAAAGTGCCACCAATTACTATTTAAAAGTAAGCTACGAGTATCCGATCAGTGATAATTTTAGTGTTGATTTCAAACTAAAGCACACTTGGCTTGATAGCAATTTAGCTAACTCACATATGATTAATAAAAATGGCTATTTCTCAGGTTTTACTGGCATTACATACCATTTTTAGGCCAACTGATTGAGATTTGAGCGCCGCCCGTTTCGAGGTTATTGGCTAAACCAATTTTACCGCCATGCCAGCTAGCAATACGATGCACGATATAAAGTCCTAATCCATAACCACTCGCCAATTTATCTCCTTCACCTTGTTTGAATGGTTCAATTAACGCATCAGCATTTATAGGCAACCCTGGTCCATCATCTGTGACGCTTATCAAGTAATTACCTGCTTTCTCTTCAGTGCTTATATAAATAGTGTGTTTTGCGTATTTTGTGGCGTTGATCAGTAAGTTTTGTACCGCGATTGCCATAAAGCTTGTTTCGCAAAAAGCAGCGTCAACCTCAAGAGTTGGAATAAATTTGAGTTCTTTGTATAAATCAAATTTAGCTATTTCCGTGTTGATCAGTTTAGATAAGTTAACTTTTTCCTGGTTAAACACACTTTGTTGATGCTCTAAACGAGCAAACGATAAATATTGTTCTAAGCGCAATTCAATCTCATCGATATCACGCTCTATTTGGCTACTTTCTAACGAATCTAGCTCTGCGATTGATAACGCAAATCGCATACGCGAGAGTGGGGTACGAATTTCATGAGAAATAATGCGGGATAAATCGCTATGAAGCTGCACAAATTTGTTGATACGCTCTGACATATCAGTAAAGGTGTTTGCAAGCGGTGCAATGGATGAATTTGGCTTTATATCGAGCTCTATTCGTTGCGGTTTTTTGCTGAAGCGGTAGGCTGCACGTTGCAATAAGCTCAAATCACGAAACACTGGGCGTATAAACAATAAAATCATCACACCAAGCAAAAAATAAAAGGCGAAAAAAGCAAACCAGTCAGTTTTTGCGTGTGAAATCAGGTTAATGGGGCCAACTTTTTGAATGCTACCATTACTGCCCTTGAGATATATAAATTGCTGATTATGCTCAGTGACACTGATAATACCATCTTGATTAAACGTGTCGAGCAAAGAATCAGGCAATGCAATTTCACTTATGCTTAGGCTACTGATCCGCGAGTCTTTTTGCTCTGCTATTTGTGTAAGTTCAGCAACACTAATTTGTATACTCGGCACATGCTTAGAAAAAAACTCATTATAAAGCTGACCAAACGCAAGAACTAAAGCAATTAAGCTTACTGTGATAATCAGGTAAAGCTTAAAAAATTGCTGCTTCATAGTTTTGAAATATCCAAACTGTAGCCTTTGCCTCGCACCGATTTAATATCCAACGAATTTTTGTGGCTGCTTATCGTATCTTTGAGTTTTTTACGTAATCGGCTCACTTTTAAATCTATAGCGCGGTCTAGTCCGTCATACTCACGGCCAATGACATGTTTAAACAGCACTTCGCGAGAGACTGGCTGCGGCATATTCTTCGCTAGATAGGCGATAATATCAAATTCACTCTCGTTTAGGTTCAGAGCAGTATTATGAAAGTAGATATCACGCTTTTTACTGTCTATGCGTAGACAGTCGCTGTGATCTGAAAAGTTATCTTGGCTTACAGTGTGGGCGATGATTGTTTTAATTTTCGCTAATAATAGCTCAGGTTTAATGGGCTTTATTAAGTAGTCGTAAGCACCTAAGTTTAGGCCTTTAATTTGTGATTGCACTGAGTCTAAAGCTGTTAAAAAAATAACAGGACAGGTGTATTTTTCTTTTAGTTGTGAAATTAATTCAAAACCATTGCCATCAGGTAACATCACATCACAGATAATCAATGAGGGAATAAAGGTAATTTCACTACTACGGTAATCTTCAGCTGTATTAAATACATCAATGGTATAGCCGTGTTTTAATAAAAATGTTTGAATTAAATTGGCTAGTTTCACATCATCTTCAATTAAAAAAATATGCTGCATCATAAACTCCAGCCAAAGCGCCGCTTTATACGGTAATCTTTGGCTTCATAGCTAACTATTGAGAGACGCTGCTGTTTAACAACGTTGCTGCTCAAAGGGTTAATTAACTTAACGGTAAGAGGGTATTCTGTTTTGATTAAAAACTGTTTGGCTATTAATCCTGTTTGCGTGTAGCACTGAGTGTAATGAGGGCGTTGGGTTACTTCTAAACAAAGTTCTTCATAAGGAGCAACTCGAAAATGAACTTGCACATTAAACTCGCAGGCTTTTTGTTTTGCTTCTGTCACACAGACCGTTGGCGAAACTTTAAAAAAGACCTGTTCAGCTTTATCTTCAGCTTGAGAGTAACAGCAAAAACAAAAAAGCAGAGCCGCCCAGCTTAATCGGTTTATCATTTAACCAAGTCCCTGAGCGATTGGTCGTCTAAATTTCAAAGCAATATTTACCATTAAAAACAGATGAAACCATTCAAAATCATAGTGAGTATTCATTCATTTACCGCTTATTATCATTATTATTTATGCAGTCTATATGAGTTATTTCATGATAAAAAAGCGCGTTTATCATACCTCATTTATTTCATTAGCTACAAATTGCCTTACATTAAAGCTTGTGTTTCAGAGTTTTTTGTAGTGCCTCGTTCAGATCTTTATTAGCTTGTTGTTTTAAAAGATAAAGTGAATTTATATTTGTTTTTATGTAATAATTTTTCACTATATAAATGCGCTATTAGTTTTTACTATTCACGCTTATTTGTTAATTGTTTCGTACAAATTGATACAATTTGGTACGCGCTCTGAAAGTAATTAGTCTTTCACAAAGTTAATATAGAAAATGATACTCAACAGATTCGACCTCTGTTTGCTTTTTTTCTGATAGTATAGATAGGTTATAAGTAGTTTAAGCAGTGAACAAATATGTTAAGTCCTTATTATCAGCAGCATGCTGATTACGTTTCTATCTCACGCGAGCAAGGCTGTCGCTTTGCTAAGTTAGTGGCGGATGATTTCAATCCGTTACACGATAAAGATGCTAAAAAGTTTTGTGTGCCGGGCGATTTACTTTTTTCGCTGGTTTTAAACCGCTATGGTATTAGTGAAAAAATGGAGTTCACTTTTGCCGGTATGGTTGATGAAAATTCAAAGCTGACTTTTCCTGAAGGTGCTGATGAGTTTGCTATCACCGATGGCGAAAAAGTGATGCTAAAAGTAAAGCGTGAAGGGGCTGTTAGCCAATGTCCTGAGTTAACAAATAGCTTAATAAAAAACTATGTTGAGTTTTCTGGTACTACCTTCCCACATGTCATCATTCCATTAATGGGCAAGCAAGATGTGATGATCAACCCAGCCCGCCCAATGGTGATTTACGAATCAATGTTGATTAACCTTGACCGCCTTGATATCAGTGCACCTGAATTAGAGTTTGCTGAGCCTGATTTTGAGTTTACTGGCAAACGCGGAAAAATTACGCTTCGCTTCAACCTGTTAGAAAATGGCGAAAAAGTAGGGGCGGGTGAAAAGCACATGCTTGTATCTGGCATTCGTGATTACTGCCAAACAACGGTTGATGACCTAATTAGTTTTTATAATCACCGTAAAGAGTCACTTAAACCGGCGTAATCTTTACAATTACGACAAAGGGCGCTTATTGCGCCTTTTTTGTTGCTGATGTTCAGCGTACAATAGCGTTTTTATAGCTAAATATACTTCAGACTATGTCAGTAGCGACCTTTTCAGAGTTAAATCTTGCACCTGCATTGCTAACAGCCTTGCAAGAAGAGAATTATCACACACCCACAGCAATTCAAGCGCAAACCATCCCACTTATTTTAGCGGGTGCAGATGTAATGGGCAGCGCACAAACTGGTACGGGTAAAACTGCTGCCTTTGTTTTACCACTACTGCACAATTTGTTATCTGCTGAAGTACTCCCTGATGCTGTTAAAGTCCTAATTTTAACGCCAACCCGAGAGCTCGCACAGCAAGTCTTTGCAAGTGTAGAGCGTTATGCTGCGCATACTGAAATAAAAGCGGCATTGGCTTATGGCGGCGCTAGTATTGGGCCACAAATTAAAGCCATAAAAGGGGCGCAGGTTGTTGTTGCAACTCCGGGGCGTTTACTTGATCATCTGATCAAAGGCAGTATTAAACTTTCTAGTATTAATGCCTTGGTATTTGATGAAGCTGATCGCATGCTTGATATGGGGTTTATTGACGAGATAAAACGTATCTTGCGTCATGTGCCGAAAGAACGCCAAACCTTACTTTTTTCAGCCACATTTGATGACAGTATCTTTAAGCTTAGTAAGCAGTTACTAGATGATCCTAAACTAGTTGAAGTGAATAAACGCAACTCGGCAGCGGTTGAAGTTGAGCAGCTAGTTTATGCGGTTGATGAAGACCGTAAACGTGAGCTGGTGTCACACATGATTGGCATGAAAAATTGGCAGCAAGTACTGATATTTACCCGAACTAAACAAACTGCTGATGTGCTTGCTAAAGAAATGTCTAAAGATGGCTTAAAAACCGAATCAATTCATGGTGATAAAAGCCAAGGGGCGCGAGATAAAGCATTACAAAACTTTAAATCTGGTGTAACTAGGGTATTAGTCGCGACTGATGTGGCCGCTCGCGGCCTTGATATTGCCTCTTTAAAATATGTCATTAACTATGAGCTACCTTATGTGGCTGAAGATTATGTGCATCGAATAGGTCGTACAGGTCGTGCTGGCGAAAAAGGGTTAGCGTTGTCGCTAGTTAGCATTGATGAACAATGGTTATTAGATGAAATAGACATTTTACTGGGCACCAGACTTACTCCTCAGTGGTTACCGGGGTATGAGCCAGATTTAACGAAAGAGCCTAAAAATATAAGAAAAAACACTAATAAAGCTCGTCGCTCGCGAGATAAAAAGCGTATTTTGGGTCAAAAAAGTATGAGACACCGTAAAAAGTGACGTATATTTATACTATCCACTGACTAAAATAAGTGTGTAGTATGTTAGAAGTTAATAAATGGTCATTTTGTCAGCCTGACAACCAGTTTTCTTTGCAAAAATGGCAAAAAACAGTCGATTTAATGACCGAGTTATTCTCAGCGCCTGCAGGCTTTATTGTTCATAAGACAGATGAAGCATACCGCATAATTGTTTCTAGCGAACAACGAGAAAACCCTTACCATGCTGGAATCGAGTTAGCCATTGACGACAATATCTTTTGCAAAAAGGTATTAAAAGATATGGCTCCTTTATACATTCCACAAGTTAGTCTAGATAATCAATGGGATGATTGTCCACTTACTGTCGATGGCGTTGAATCCTATTTAGGTGTGCCTATAACTTGGCCAAGCGGGGAACCGTTTGGTACTTTTTGTGTAATGGATTTTAAGAAAACTGATTATCAGCATAGTCTTTTAGAACTCATCGAACAGCTTAGGGATATGGTGGAAGATGATTTAGCTCTACTTGATAATTTCACCCAAATGCGTGAAATTGCGATGCTAGACCCCCTCACAAATATTTATAATCGCCGCGCACTCAATTTACTTTGTCAACATAAATTAAATCTTGCCGCCCGGTTGGGCTTTAATATCTGTTGTTTGTTTATCGATATAGATAACTTTAAACCACTCAATGATAAGCATGGTCACGAAGTAGGAGATAAAGCACTGATATGTCTGGCTGATACATTGAAGCAATATCTACGAGAGGCTGATATTATTGGCCGCTTAGGAGGAGATGAATTTATTGCGGTTCTGCAAGTGAAAAGTAACGACTGTATCGAAGCGATTAGCTACAAACTTAATGAAGCGTTTAAAGAAAACCTTAAACATATGGCAATACCTGAACTTAATTTGAGTATAGGCTCAGGTATTGTAGCTCAACCTAAAGAAACATTTGCTGAGCTATTAAAGCGGGCTGATGAAGATATGTATGAGAAAAAGCAAGCCTCTAAACTTGCCCGCTAAGCTATTTGCTTTTCAGCTAGGTTTAATTCCATGGTTGCTTTAAGTAAACGGTAAAGGTTAATTGACGCATCAATTTCTTCTTTACGGTTAGTTAAGCTCTCAATATTTAAACCTAGCGGTACATCTAAATGCGCACAGCTTTGTAAAATTAAATCGAGATTCTCACGGCAAATACGCACTGATTCACTCAATGTATTTGCAGAATCTAACATGCGATACTTAGTTGCTTCTGGTACCGAAATACCTAACCACTCCATAAATTCTAAGGTTTTTTCACCACCACAAGGGGTAAACGTTAGAATAATGCGTTTTGGTGTTGTGCCTTGTGCTTTACAGCTACGCGCATAGCTGGTGATCAAATCAATCGTCGCTTGGGCATTGTAAACGGCTTGCGAGATGAAAAACTTACAACCTTGTGCTGTTTTTTCAACTAAGCGCTCATGTTCATTGCGTTTGCTAGCGTGACGTTCGGCAATGGTAACGCCACCTAAAAACACATCACTGCTTTGCTTTGCAAGCGTTTTATATGCATCAGGAAGGCTTAGTTTGATATCGCCATGAGATGATGGACTACCCACTAACACTAAGTTTTTTAATTCGAAGTCGTTACGTGTTTCGTTTAGCCATTCGGTAAATTCAGCTTCACCTCGTTGCGCTACGCTTTTGTATGTGATCACATCTAGTTGTGACAAGCTGCGCAGTAATTGACTGTATTCACGTGGATCCACTGTTTCTTTAAATGGGAAAGGACGCGGCTTTGCAATGCGGCTACTTTCATCTTGAATGTCGTAAATAATCACGCCATCGTATTCAATTTCGTGTAAACGACCAAGTAGCTTTTGGGCAATGGTTTCAAGCTGTGCTTTATCAGTCCCTGACTTTGGCGGTGTGGTACCGATCAGGTAGACGCCTTGGTTGGTGTCTTCAATTTTCTCTTGTAATGATAAAGCCATAATCCTCTTTCCAGCTCGTACTAATGTTTATGACAAATAATATAGCAGCCATTTAGACGTCTAGATAGATTTTTTTCATGAAAGTTTTTCAATGACTATGAATTTTACTCAAGTTTAAAGCTGAGCGTTTCGCAAAATTGACACACCTGTTTACATAAATTATTGCGCTGACCCTCATATTTTCTGGCGCTTTGATGCATAATCAAGCAGCAATGATTATGAGAAAAATAACTAACAAGGGAACATTATGAAATTTAGATTATTAGCAACCAGTGTTGCTGTAACACTGGCGCTGAGTGGCTGCGCAAGTAACTCACAGTCAACTATGGTTAAAGAAGTCGAAATTGAGCAGCGAGTCAGTCAAGGTGATAACCGTGTATTTAGCCAAGATTACCTATTAGAAGAGCTTGAAAACGGCCTTCGCGTGATGGTCGTTAAAACGGATTACCCAGATGTTGTGTCACTGCAAATTCCGGTATCGGTTGGTTCACGTAATGAAGTTGAAGCAGGTAAAACCGGTTTTGCCCACTTCTTTGAGCATATGATGTTTAAAGGCTCTGAAAAATTCCCGCAAGATGTGTATTCAGATATTTTAAAGAACTCGGGTGTTGATAATCGCGCGTATACGACCAACGATTACACGAACTATCACTTAAACTTCTCAAAAGAGCACTTAGATAAAGTACTTGAAATCGAAGCTGATATTTTCCAAAACCTGACATACAGCGAAGAGCAGTTCCGCACCGAAGCGCTGACTGTAAAAGGTGAGTATTTAAAGAATAATGCTAGCCCAATTCGTAAGTTACTTTCTGCAGTTCGTAACGAAGCATTCGAAAAGCATACGTATAAGCACACTACAATGGGCTTTTTCGAAGACATTGAAGCAATGCCTGATCAAATGGCGTACGGTAAAGAGTTTTTCGCTAAATTTTATAAACCAGAATATGTATCTTTAGTCATTGTTGGTGATGTTGATCCACAAGAAACCATGGCGATGGTGAAAAAGCATTGGGGTAACTGGAAAAAAGGCGATTACCAAGCAGACATTCCTGTTGAGCCAAAGCAAAAAACAGCAAAATATGTACATGAGAAAAATGATGGTTTACCAGGCCACTGGTTGCTTGTGTCATACAAAGGCACGGCATGGGATCCTACTCAAAAGGACCGTGCCGCTCTTGATTTGATCTCACAGCTGTATTTCTCTAATAATTCGGCACTTTATCAAGAACTTGTTGTTGATAAACAAATTGCCAGCCAAATGTTTACCTATAACCCAGATACTAAAGATCCAGGTTTATTACATGTTTTTGTAAAAGTAGAGAACGAAGCGGACCTTGCTAAAGCCCGTGATGCGATTAACCGTACCTATGCACAAGCGCGTACTGAGTTAGTAGATGCGCAAAAGTTAGCTGATTTAAAATCAAACCTAAAATATAGCTTTATTAATGGTCTTGATTCATCGCAGTCAATTGCGTCAACGCTTGCAAGCTACATGCATTTTGAACGCGACCCTGAGGTTATTAACCAACTGTACGCAACTGCTGATAGCATCACGCCAGAAGATATCAAAGCGGTAGCAAACAAGTACTTTGTTGATTCAAGCCGTACCACGGTGACAATGTCGGCGCTTGATAAAGTAGCGGGTTTTGAGCAAGAGGTTGATTTAAATGCCTTGGTTGCCAGTATTGAGAAAGCCCCAACAGAGCGCCACTTTAAAGTACTTGATAAAACAAATAGCTCACCATTGGTTGATGTGAACTGGTTATTCAATACCGGTGCAGCGGCTGATCCCCAAGGCAAAAAAGGCTTAGCGGCATTAACAGCTGCAATGCTAGCGCAAGGTGGCTCAGAAACGATGAGCTACAAAGATATTCAAAAAGCGTTATACCCACTAGCGGGAAGCTTTGGCTATCAAATCGATAAAGAGATGATTTCTTTACGCGGCCGTGTACATAAAGACAATGCCGCGCAGTGGTATGCACTTGTTAGCGACCAGATGTTAAACCCAGGCTTTAGAGAAGATGACTTCAAGCGCTTGAAAAAAGAGCTTATTGATAGCATTAAAGCAGGCCTTAAAGCATCTAATGACGAAGAGCTAGGCAAAGAGGTGCTATATCATCAGCTTTATAAAGGCCATCCGTATGAAAGCTATAACTATGGTGATTTATCAGATCTTGAAGCACTGACACTTGACGATGTAAAAGCGTTTTATGCTAACCAGTTTACTCAATCTAAATTAACAGTGGGTCTAATTGGTGCGATTCCGAGTGATGTTAAATCGACTATGCTAAAAGATTTAGCATCGCTTCCACAAGGTAAAGAAAGCCGCTTAACGATCCCTGATGCGCCAGAACTTAAAGGTCATCATGCAACGATTGTTGAAAAATCAGCGCAATCTACCGCTGTGTCATTTGGTTTCCCAATCGATACAATTCGTAGCAGTGATGACTGGACTGCGCTTTGGTTAGTGCGCTCTTACTTTGGCGAACACCGCAGCTCAAACAGCTTCTTGTATCAGCGTATTCGTCAAACCCGTGGTATGAACTATGGTGACTATGCATACATTGAGTACTTCCCGCGTGGTATGTTCCAAACTAAACCAGATGCTAACTTAGGCCGTTCCGAGCAAATTTTCCAAGTATGGTTACGTCCGCTTCGTTCTAATAACGATGCGCACTTTGCAACACGTACGGCATTATTTGAACTTGATAAGCTAATTAAAAATGGCATCAGCAAAGAAGATTTTGAAGCGACTCGTAACTTCTTAATTAA
This sequence comes from Pseudoalteromonas sp. BZK2, assembly GCF_014349195.1. Lineage (NCBI taxonomy): Bacteria > Pseudomonadati > Pseudomonadota > Gammaproteobacteria > Alteromonadales > Pseudoalteromonadaceae > Pseudoalteromonas > Pseudoalteromonas sp. BZK2. The sequence continues at coordinate 22,269 of NZ_JACSOG010000014.1, forward strand.
CTTTGTGCCACAAATGGTTGCAAGCCAAGACCGCCAATTAGGCTATGCCCTTGATAGTGAGTTCTATAACACAGAGAGCTTTGTTGACTATGTGCGTGGCAAGCTTGAAAAGCTAACCCTTGATGATGTTAACCGTGTTATTCGCGATAACCTGCAAACAGAGAATATCCACTATGTGTTTATTACTGGTGATGGCAAAGACATGCAAAAACGCTTAGCTTCAGAGCAAACATCACCAATGGTGTATAACGCTGAAAAACCAGCAGAACTTGTTGCTGAAGATAAAGTCATTGCAGACTATAAGCTCGCAATACCAGCAAAAAATATTAAAGTACTTGATGTCAAAAAAGTATTTCAGTAATAACTGGATAAACAAGCTCTAATCAATGCCCCTAATTAGGGGCATTTTTCTAGGTTTAATGGCTCGATGTTATCAGCAACCACAAGTTGATTTCGGCCAGCTTCTTTTGCTTGATAAAGCGCGCAATCAGCCATTTCAATGAGTAACATGGCATCACTATCGCTACTAGGGTAAATAGTAGCTAAACCAATACTAACCGTTAATGGATGACCTGTAAGTTCAGCTAATTGTAATTTACTGATCATATCTATTAAGCGTGTTACTAGACTTTGTGCTTGCTTACTTTGTGTATTGCCAAGCACCAGTACAAACTCTTCACCACCGTATCTGGCGCACAAGTCACCGGGCCTGCGAGTAAATTCAGGCAGTAGTTTTGCAACTTCTTTTAGACAGCTATCACCAACTAAGTGACCAAATTTATCATTTAGCGTTTTAAAATTATCAAGGTCAATCATAGCTAACGAAACAGGTAAATTTAATCTCGAGCAACGACTCCATTCTTGTAAAATAAAACTATCAAAAAATCGTCTATTAGCTATTTGTGTTAGGCCATCAATTCTAGCAAGTTGTTGGACTTGTTGTTCAGCAAGCTTTCTTTCGGTGATATTTAAGTGACTTATAACGATAAAACGCTGATTATCATAAAAAAGAGAAGCTGCTCGCATTAAAAACCAGCGCTTTTCCATGTCGCTATGGCATGGATATTCAAGATAGAACTCTTCGCACTGATGGTTAATTACTTGTTTTATTCCATTAAACGCTTTTGCTCCAAACTCATCGTTTTGGCAAGCCGCTGACCTACAAATTGCGAGGTAATTTTGTTGTTGCCATTGCTCATTGCACGCACAGTTATTTTGTTCGCCAAATGTTTGCCAGCTGCGATTTACAAATTTGATATCGCCTTCGGCGTTGATGACAACAATATGCTCAGGGAGAGTATCGAGTATTAACCTTAAAAATTCCTTTGACTCAAGCACACCAATTCCTGCTTTACACTTTTCTAAAGAGTAGCAATAAATTATTAGATTGCATGGTTAAAAGTAAAAAAGAGTGTGATTGAATAAATTTTACAGATGATAACTTACGAAGATATATGTGTAGTTTAATTTATTCATGCTCATCAGTGAGTAAGTTAAGTATAACTTTAGAAGCATTTGGGTCTGAAGTGATCCATAAGGGAAGAACCTTATGCACGGTTATTGCGAATGTTTATAAATCTGATGCGCCAGATATACCTGTTGCGTTAGCTACTGCAACCTTTAATCGCTATCAATTAAAGCAGTAACATGAATACAGCCCAGCCGTGATGTAGCTGGGCTCTGTATTGACCTATTATCAACTAAAGTAGTGAGCTAACTTTAACAGCTAGCGCAAAGAGTATGGTTGTTATTACAAAGCCGATAAGTGTAGTGTGGCCGCGTTGTTCTTTGGTCATCTTTCACTCCTAAAAAATAACTAATACTGTTGTCATACCAAGGGCAAAACTGACAAACGAAGAAGCCGCTACGATTGCAGCGAGATTTTGCTTACTCACTGCATGTGTTGTGGTTGGTTCAGATACTTCGTCATCGAGCTTAATGAGCTCACCTTGGCGTACTTCAAACACTGCACATAGACTCATGGTAGTTTCTTTTGATGCCGCGCCTTCTTTTTCAACTCGTTGAATGGTACGTAAGCTTACATCACAGGCATCTGCCAATTGTTGCTGCGTCCAATCGAATTTAAGTCTGAGTGCTTTTATTGTATTGGGGTTCAGTTGCATTACTTACTTCCCAAGAAATGGTTCAATAAAAGTAACAACTGCATAACCTGATATTGCGCCACCAAGAAAACAGCCCAGGGTAACCAAAGCCACTTGTTTTGGATTATCAGTAAGTGAGGTTTGTGTGCTCTGTTTAACTAATTTGCCAGTTTTGTAAAACGAACATTCAAGCTTGCCGGTAAGTATATTTTGCATCGCAAAATCGACTGCATAAGCATTACCTTGGTAGTTAAAGTCGTGATGGCTTTTAAAGCCAAAGCTGCGCTTTTCACTAACCAGTTCGTCGTTTACATATATTTTTTCTTTACCACTCATAATGTGACCAAAGCATGCGATTTGGTTGTCACCATCTTGAAAGTAAAATTTATAACCTAGTTTATGTGAGTTTAGTACGTCGTTTTTCATCATCGTTTCCTTGTTAAGTTGATGATGTAAATTTAATGATTATTTTTGTTTTTTACGCCGTCAGCGATATGTCAGTGCCTATTTTGGCGTATGACAGATAAGATGTCATATCTGTTTTGTTATTGAAAAATAAGCACTTTAGCTGGGTTTTTCTTGCGGCGTACGAGTTTGCTACTGTCATATGTGGTTGGCTAAAAAGCACAGCAAAAAGAGTAAAAATAGGTGTAGTTACTCTGGTTATTAGATATAACCAGAACAAATAAACAACGGGTTAGTACATCTTGCTACAAATCCGTTAAACTTAAAGCTTAGCAGTTAGGTACAACCAGAAAGGCAATATTATGCGTCATGAAATTTGGCAAAAGCTTCGAGAAGAAGCAAACGAAGTCGTTTCCCGTGAACCGCTTTTAGCAAGTCACGTTTATTCGTGTGTGTTAAATCATGAATGCCTAGGTTCGGCGCTCAGTTTTATTGTCGCTAATAAACTTGCTGATGCAGTAGTATCGGCGTTTACAATCCGCGAATTATTTGACCAAGCCTTTGTTAAATGTGACCTAATGCTGACGCATGTGGCTCATGACATAAAAGCAGTTAAAGATCGTGACCCTGCGGCCGATAGTTACTTAACTGTTATTCTGAATCTTAAAGGCTTCCATGCAATACAAGCACACCGACTCGCAAATTGTTTATGGCAACAAAACCGCAAAGAGCTTGCTCGCTTCATTCAGAGCAGAACCTCAGAAGTATTTGGCGTTGACATCCATCCTGCTTGTAAAGTTGGTCATGGTATTATGTTTGACCACGCAACTGGGATTGTAATTGGTGAAACAGCAGTTATTGAAGATAACGTCTCTATTTTACAGTCTGTAACCTTAGGTGGTACAGGTAATGAGCAAGGTGACCGCCATCCGAAAATTCGCGCCGGTGTATTGATTGGTGCGGGTGCTAAAGTACTGGGTAACATCGAAGTAGGAGAGGGGGCACGTATTGGTGCAAACTCTGTCGTGTTAAGTGCGGTTCCAGCGCACACAACTGTGGTTGGCGTGCCAGCTAAAGTGGTTGGCAAACCGAGCTGTCCCTGTCCTGCCGAAAGCATGAACCAAAACTTTTTAGACGATAGTACCACTACCGCTAGTAATGCCTCCCACACCAGTGCTATGTTGTAGTTTTACAATTTAAAAGAGCAATGGAATTGTCTAAATTATCCTTCGGATTAGCTGTTGCAGCGTCATTTATTTGTGGCGCTGTCACTATGTCACTTTTTCAATCAGACCCACAACAACAGCCGCAAACTTATCAGCAACAATTTGTTGAAGAACACATAGCTCAAGCACCAGAGCAGCAAGCCACTGCTGTAGCGCCTGTTATTAACAAACAAGTCGCTGAAGTGAATTCAAATAGTTCAGCAGCTGTTAGCAAAACTGAGCTTGAGCAGCAAGTTGCAGAGTTAAAGTTACAAGTCGAAAACCAACAAGCGGTGATTGACAGTTACCGTTCAAGTGCGATACCTCCACAGCAAATTGACTCACACCTAGATGAACTTTATACCTTGTTAGAAGAGCAATCTCGGGATGAGGCTTGGGCCTACCAAGTTGAAACAGCCATGAGCGATTTTTTAATTATGGCAGATTTACCAGTGCAACCACAGCTGAGTGTCTCAACATGCAAAAGCTCTGTGTGTCAGTTTAAGCTATTGCAACCTGAGGGGAGTGATGACTTGCCAAGTCATTATTGGCGTAACATGACCGATAAGATGATGGAACAAAGCTGGTGGAAGCAATTTAAATTTACCTCCACCACCTCAAGTGACGATAGTCTAACCATTATTGCAAGCACGGAGTAATTTTATACAACTTTTGATTGCAGTTGACCATCAGCAAGCTCGGTAGTTATAAGCTCACCAGAGCTTACATCGTTAACTGATTTTACAACGCCACCGTGCTGATTTTTAGTAATGCTGTAACCACGCGCTAACACACTAAGCGGACTCACAGAATCTAAACGGTTCGCTTGTAAAGAAAGCTGGTTTCGAGAACTTGAAAGTTGCTGTTGCATCGCCTGTGTAAGCCTTGCATGTAATTGCGCCAGTTGATGCTCGCTTTTCGCTAACTGCTTTTCGGGTGAGCGTTGCATTAAGCGTGGTGTTAAGTTAGCAAGTACTCGCTCATATCGCTGGATTTTACTACTCATCGCGCCATGTAAGGCCAAACTAAGCTCATCTAACTTTTGCGCTTGTTGATTGAGTTGATTACGGGGATGGCATAGCTGCAAGCGATGCTCAAATTGAGTGGCAGTACTGCGTTTTACAGCTAAAGCGTGTTTAAAGGCATGATTTAAGTGCCTAACTAACAGCGTAACTTTGTTATATAGCTCTTCGGTATTTGGACTAACTAGCTCTGCGGCTGCAGAAGGGGTTGCGGCGCGAATATCGGCAACATAATCACTAATAGTGGTATCGACCTCGTGACCAACGGCGCTAACAATAGGTAAGCGACTTTCAAAAATAGCGCGAGCTAATTGCTCATGGTTAAAACACCACAAATCTTCGAGTGAGCCACCACCGCGACCTAATATAAGCACATCTACTTCGTTGCGTTGATTGGCGATGTTTATTTTTTCTATTAATTGACTGTGTGCATCTGCACCTTGCACCATCGCTGGGTAAATCACGACTTCAAGCTGCGGAGCACGGCGTTTAAGTACCGTTAGAATATCGCGTATAGCCGCACCTGTGGCTGAGGTGATCACCCCAACGCGATTAATATTGGTTGGTAATGGTTTTTTGTGGGCTGAGCTAAATAGGCCTTCGGCAGCTAAACGCATTTTAAGCGCATCGAATTCTTGTTTTAATAAGCCTTCGCCAGCAGGGGTCATATGCTCAACAATCAGCTGATAATCACCACGAGGTTCATATAAAGATACGCGGGCACGCACGGTTACTTGTGCACCATTGCTTGGGCGAAAAGTTTGGCCGCGATTATTGCCGCGCCACATTGCTGCTTTTACCTGTGCTCGGTCGTCTTTTAACGTAAAGTACCAGTGTCCAGATGCAGGGGCTATAAAGTTAGAAATTTCACCATTTAAGATAAGCGATGAGAAGCCTTGTTCAAGAACATGGCGAATTTCCTTATTTAGGCGCGAGACCGTGTAAACAGGCTGTGTTGAGTGCGTAAAAGCCATTAAAAACCCCAGTAAAAAATTCTCTGCGTACTTTAACACAAATAAATGAATAATTTTATTTACTCATGCTCATAACGCTGATAAAATTTGGCCGCAATTCCTTATACTCAGATCCACATGTGAGAAGTTGCACTATGCTAAGAATCGCTAAAGAAGCTCTTACCTTTGACGACGTACTTTTAGTACCAGGTCATTCTACTGTTTTGCCACACACGGCAAATATTTCAACTCGCTTAACGCGTGGTATCAATCTTAACTTGCCGCTAGTTTCAGCATCTATGGATACTGTAACAGAAGCACGCTTAGCGATTGCTCTAGCGCAAGAGGGCGGTTTAGGTTTCATCCACAAAAACATGACAATCGAAGAGCAAGCTAAAAACGTTCGTAAAGTTAAAACTTACGAAGCGGGCATTGTTTCTTTCCCTGTTACTGTGACTGCGGATCTTACAATTGCTGATGCTATCGCGCTTTCAGAAGACAAAGGTTTTTCAGGTTTCCCTGTAACCGACGCTGACAATAACCTTGTTGGTATTGTGACAAGCCGTGATATGCGTTTTGAAACGAAACTTGAGCAACCTGTTTCTACAGTAATGACGAAAAAAGAATCGTTAGTGACTGTTAAAGAAGGTGCAGACCGTGATGAAATCTTAGGTCTAATGCACGAGCACCGTATCGAAAAAATTCTCGTAGTTGATGATGCATTTAAACTAAAAGGCATGATCACTGTAAAAGACTATCAAAAAGCACAAGATAAGCCGCATGCATGTAAAGACGAGCAAGGTCGTTTACGTGTAGGTGCAGCTGTTGGTGTTGGCGCAGGTACTGATGAGCGTATCGCAGCCCTAGTTGAAGCAGGTGTTGACGTATTACTTATCGATACATCACATGGCCACTCACAAGGTGTTATCGACCGTGTTGCACAAACACGTCAAGCATACCCAGACCTACAAATCGTAGCAGGTAACGTTGCAACAGCTGAAGGCGCGATTGCCCTTGCTGATGCGGGTGTTGATGCTGTTAAAGTTGGTATCGGTCCTGGTTCTATCTGTACTACTCGTATCGTAACAGGGTGTGGTGTTCCACAAATTACTGCTATTTCTGACGCAGTTGAAGGCTTAAAAGGCCGTGATATTCCTGTTATTGCTGACGGTGGTATTCGTTTCTCTGGTGACATCGTAAAAGCACTTGTTGCCGGTGCATCATGTGTAATGGTGGGTTCAATGTTAGCCGGTACTGAAGAAGCACCGGGTGAAGTTGAGCTATACCAAGGTCGTTACTACAAATCATACCGTGGTATGGGTAGCCTTGGTGCGATGGACCAAAAAGAAGGTTCATCAGACCGTTACTTCCAAAAATCGAACGAAGCAGACAAACTTGTTCCTGAAGGTATCGAAGGCCGTGTTGCTTATAAAGGTCCTATCGCGACAATCATTCACCAACAAGTGGGTGGTCTACGCAGTGCAATGGGCTTAACAGGCTGTGCAACAATTGAAGAGTTAAATACTAAACCTCAATTTGTTCGCGTTACTTCAGCGGGTATGGGTGAGTCACACGTTCACGACGTGCAAATCACTAAAGAAGCGCCAAACTACCGCTTAGGTTAATTACCTTAAGGTATTGAAATTACATGGGCTAGCATTTGCTAGCCCTAATTTATTGATCATCTCCCTTTGGGAGAGCAGTTCCTGACTAACGAGATACTCCATGAGCAAAGACATTCACGATTCACGAATTCTCATTTTAGATTTTGGTTCGCAATACACACAGTTAATCGCACGTCGTATACGTGAGATTGGTGTTTACTGTGAGCTATGGGCATGGGATGTAACTGAAGAGCAAATCCGCGAATTTAATCCACAAGGTATTATTTTGTCGGGTGGCCCTGAGTCTACAACACTTGAAAACAGCCCACGTGCTCCTGAGTATGTATTTAACGCAGGCGTTCCAGTACTTGGTATCTGTTACGGCATGCAAACAATGGCAACGCAACTAGGTGGTAGCGTACACAGCTCTGATAAGAAAGAGTTTGGTTATGCACAAGTTGAAAAAGTAGGTAACTGTGCGTTATTCGATGCTATCGAAGACCACATTACTGACGGCGGTGCAGGCGTACTAGACGTTTGGATGAGCCATGGCGATAAAGTGATGGAAGTACCTGAGACTTTCAAAACAACGGCTAAAACTTCAACATGTCCACATGCGGCAATGTCTTGGGAAGAAAAACGTTTTTACGGCGTACAGTTCCACCCAGAAGTAACTCATACTCACCAAGGTTTACGCTTACTTGAGCGCTTCGCGATTGATATCTGTGGCTGTGAAAAGCTATGGACACCAGCAAAAATCATCGACGATGCGATTGAGCGTATCAAGGAAACTGTAGGTGATGACGAAGTTATCTTAGGCTTATCAGGTGGTGTTGATTCATCTGTTGTTGCCATGCTTATTCACCGTGCAATCGGCGACAAGCTAACGTGTGTATTCGTTGATAACGGTCTTCTTCGTTTAAACGAAGGTCAGCAAGTTATGGATATGTTCGGCAACAAGTTTGGCCTAAACATTGTTAAAGTAGATGCTGAAGATCAATTCTTAGCAGACTTAGCAGGTAAGTCAGACCCAGAAGATAAGCGTAAAGCGATTGGTCATACCTTCATTAAAGTTTTTGACGAGCAAGCTAAAAAGCTGAAAAGTGCTAAATGGTTAGGTCAAGGTACTATCTACCCAGACGTAATCGAATCTGCTGCATCAGCAACAGGTAAAGCACATGTAATCAAGTCTCACCACAACGTAGGTGGTTTACCAGACGATATGGAAATGGGTCTTGTTGAGCCTTTACGTGAGCTATTCAAAGATGAAGTACGCAAAATTGGTCTTGAGCTTGGCCTACCATACGACATGCTTTACCGTCACCCATTCCCGGGTCCTGGTTTAGGTGTTCGTGTACTTGGTGAAATCAAGAAAGAGTACTGTGACTTACTACGTCGCGCAGATGCTATCTTCATTGAAGAGCTACACAAAGCTGAGCTTTACCACAAAGTAAGTCAAGCCTTCACGGTATTCTTACCAGTTAAATCGGTAGGTGTAATGGGTGATGCGCGTAAATACGACTGGGTTGTATCACTACGTTGTGTAGAAACAATCGACTTTATGACGGCACGTTGGTCACATTTACCTTATGAGTTCTTAGGTGTGGTTTCTAACCGTATCATCAACGAAATCGATGGTATCTCACGTGTTGTTTACGATATTTCAGGTAAGCCACCGGCAACAATCGAGTGGGAATAATCCACTGTAAGCTAGTCACTTGTACTGAATATTTATAAAGACACAAAAGCCCGCTTTTTTGAAGCGGGTTTTTGTTATTTAGACGGTTATCATTTGGTTTGAGTTAAGTCTAGTCCTTGCATATAGAGTTGACTGAGTTGATCCGCGGATATACTTGGTGCATCTGTGGTTGAATGAGGTGGTTGAAAGATATGCTGAGCTATTAGTCTACCAATGTTTTGGGCGCTGGAGGTTTTATGAATTCGAGTTTCATAAAGCTTTTGTAACATAACATTGAGGCTATATTCGGTCTTAAATAGTTGAGCTAGGTGCCAAACATCTTCAAGCGCTTGGCTAGCACCTTGCCCCGATGTGGGTAAGGAAGCATGTGCAGCATCTCCAATAATAATGAGATTCTCCTTGTGCCAATAGGGGAGTGGGTCAATATCATGTACAAATATGCGTTTTAAACTGCGTGGGTTATAGTTATTAAGTACCTGCTGAACTGTTTTAGGCCAATCCTGAAAACGCTCATGCATTTCTTCAAACCACTGCTCTATTGGTCTTGTATTATCAAGGTCACTAGGCCATGCCGCAGCCCAGTAACAACATTGATTTGCAACGGGTACTATACCAAAGCGCTCATTATTATCTCTAAAATCATGAATTGTCTGCTCAAAAGGATTCAGATCAATTTCACAGGTGCCTATTATATTTATGAAGCCGTGGTATTTAGTTGGTATAGGTACTTTATACATATACTCTCGTGCTTTCGAATTCATTCGTCCATCGCAGCCCACCACAAGATCAAACTTATCTTTTAATTGCGCAATGTCTTGAGTATTGATGGTTTGATTGAAGTGAATAGTGGCATCCAGTTTCTCTAGTCGCTCAGCGAGTATCTTTATTAAGTCACGACGTAATATGCTAATAGTTGGGAAGCCACACAGAGAGTTTAGTGTTTGAATGTTAAACTCACCCCGTTGAGTGGCTTGTTTATCGTACTGTCGTATAGCAACTGGCAGACCACCATATTGGGTGAAATCATCTAATAGACCCAATTGTTTAAGCACAAAGGTCGCATTAGGCCATAACGTAACACCGGCACCGATTGTAGAAAAGCTATTGTTTCTTTCGAATAATGTGACCTTGATACCTTGTTTTCTTGCAAATATCGCTAAAGCAAGGCCTGCAACTCCCGCACCTATAATGGCTATATGTTTAACTGAACTCATTTAAATATCCTAGTTGCTAAGAAAAAAATGATTGTTACTGATCTACTAAATAGGATAAATATGGTAATTTTGGTTTGTAAATCCCATTTGATGAGATAGTTTTGATAAGCAATATTGAATTACAGTGGCTTCTAAGCTTCCAAAAAGTATATGAACAATTAAGTATTAAGCGGGCCGCTGAGCTCAGCCAAATTCCAAAATCAAATGTGAGTCGTCATGTTGCACTTTTAGAACAAGCGTTGAATGTAAGATTATTGGAACGTACGACACGAAAAATGGTTGCAACAGAAGCGGGGGAACTTCTTTACCAGAACTTAACTCCGTTGCTTGTTGCGATGGGGGATGTTTTACAAGAAAGCTATCAAAGTAATGATTTAGTTTCCGGCCACTTAAAAGTCATTACGCCTGATTTGCCGTTTTTGGCGGACGCTATAGCTGAGTTTTGTCATAAATACCCTAACATTCAGTTAAGTTGTGATACTCAGCTTAATCCCGAAGAGGGGCTATTAGAAGGATTTGATATAGTAATACGTTTTGGGCGAGGCCCAGTGGAGGATTCTGGATGGGTTGCAAAAGAGCTCGTTCGTTGGCCAAGTTGTGTCGTAGCTTCTCCTAGTTTACTAGATAAACATCCTAAACCAAATTCAATGACTGAACTCGTTAAGCTTCCCTGTATTACAAGCCTATCAGTTCTACAAGGCATGCCATGGAAATTCAAACGAGCTGGCACGGTTAACGTTTCATCTCGTTATAAAGTAAATAGTGGACATATGGCAAAGTCAGCTGCCCTTAAAGGGTTAGGTTTTGCGATACTCCCTTATGACGCGTGCAGACAAGAGTTAGAGGAAGGACTGTTAATAAAAATAGATTCCCTAGCTGATGAGCCTGAAGATTTAGTTTTGTACGCTTTTTATTCTGGGCGTCGATATCCGTTCAAAAAAGTAAAAGCATTTCTTGCGTACCTGCAACTTGTGATTCAGCAACACTATCTTTCAGATGAGTGAAGCTATTTAAATTATTATAACTGTGTTTGGCTCTTTTAATTATCCGCAGATAACTTGGGTATGTTTAAAATGAGCTTTGATAGCTTGCTAATTCGCCGCTTTGTTTATTTAAGAAGCAGTTAAACTAAAAACTGTGTTTTTTTACTTTACCTTTGAAAAAAGCTCTATATAATTCGTCGTCATTGCAGGGGCGTAGTTCCAATTGGTAGAACAGCGGTCTCCAAAACCGACGGTTGGGAGTTCGAATCTCTCCGCCCCTGCCATTTCTTCCTTCTTTACTTTAATCGCAAATCTTCCTATATTACTTGCTCTTAATCATGATTGAGTTGTTATGAATCCAAGTTACGCTGCGATATTCTCTGTACAATCTTTAGAGTTAAATCAACACTATCGAACTGCGCCTGATACTTCTGGCGAACAGATACCAAACACTCAACAAGAAACACTGACGCTACCGTTACAGTTTCACCAAGACCTCGAAAAGGCATTTGCGCCGTTAGTTATTACTCAAATCGTTAAAACAGCAAATATTAGCTGGCAAGAGGGCTGCTTAGGCTTACCAAGCGATAAGCTGAATGGCGAACAGAAAAAACAACTTTGGTCTTTAATCGGTGAACAACTTGATAAGCTTTAAACCTGTAGATGCAACCTATATTAGCCAGTTAATGGCTATCGAAAACGCCTGCCATAGTCACCCTTGGACAGAGAAAACCATGCTGTCGTGTTTAGCTGGGCGTTATTTTAACCTGGCCGCTTTTCAAGGTGATGAGATGCTAGGTTTTTATATTGGTGAACAAGCGGGCCCAGATTACACTTTAATGGATATTTGTGTTGCGCCGAATTACCAAGGGCAGGGCATTGCTAAGAAGTTGTTAAATGCCTTTATTGAGCACGGCGAGCAGCACCAAGCCGAAAACCTATTTTTAGAAGTGCGTGAGTCGAATGCACCCGCTATTGGCCTGTATGAAAGTGCTGGCTTTTCACATATGTCGGTGCGCAAGAACTACTATCCAACCGCGACAGGCAACGAAGACGCTATTTTGATGGGGATGAGCTTTAGTCTTTAAGATGCTTCTTCAAGGGCATTGATAAGTGCATCGTAGCATTGCTCTACCTGATCAGTTTGATTACTGCGTAGCGCATTTTCAAGCTGACCCGCAGTCTTGTGAATAGCTTCAAAACTAAAACATCCCGCACTGCCTTTTAAGCTGTGTGCTAATGAACGTAGCGCCTCCCATTCTTTAGCACGATACAACTGCACGACTTGGCTTAAATAATCAGGTAGTTTTGAGCGATAGTTGTCGTTAATTTGTTGGAACTTCTCACTTTTTAGTAAGTTTTCCCACTTGTTTTGACTGTCTTTTTCAATGTGTAAGTAGCTTACAAGCACTTGCTCTAGAGCATCTTTGTCGATTGGTTTGGCGAGTGCTTCATCACAGCCCGCTTCAATGTAGGTGTCAACATCGGTTTTCATTACATTGGCCGTAAGCGCAATAATAGGGCCATCATAGGCTGCGTGACGTAGCATTTGCGTTGCTTCTAAGCCACCCATTACTGGCATCTGCATATCCATGATGATCAGCTGATAATCATTAACTAATGCCATTTCTACTGCTTCAGCACCGTTTTTCGCGATGTCTGGCTCAAGCCCCCAAGTTTGTAACAGCAGTTTTATTAGCAACTGGTTATCTGGGTTATCTTCGGCCACTAGTATATTGGCATCAAAGCTATTCGCTGCGAATGAAAGCTGAACGTCTTTACTTGGTGAGAGTTGCTCGTAGCTATGAATAAACGCCTCTGCTTGTAACTGCTCGGCGTTTAAATGAGCAGCAACTTGTATGGTAAAACAACTGCCGTTTCCAGGTTCACTAATAAGCTGTACATCACCGCCTAGCAACTGGGCTAAGTTCTTTGAAATACACAAACCAAGACCTGTACCGCCAAAGCGGCGAGTTGTCGTCGCATCGGCTTGTTCAAACGGTTTGAATACCCTTTCAACCTCACGCTCTGACATACCAATACCTGTGTCTTGAATCGCAAACTCTAAATGTTGTTTATTGCTGTTGTAGCTAATATCAATCGAGATGCTGCCTTTCTCAGTGAACTTAACTGCGTTGCTGGCAATATTGATCAAGATTTGTTTTAAGCGTGTGGTATCGCTATTAATGGTTTTGGGTACTGGTAGTTGGTAGTTAATATTAAATGTAAGTTGTTTTTCATTAGCCAGTGGGCGAATAATTGAATCAATATCATGTATAAGCTGCACTACATTACATGGTCCGCGTTCAACGGCGAGTTTTTCAGCTTCTATTTTTGATAAATCAAGAATGTTGTTAATAAGCTCAAGCAAGTGCTTAGAGTTACGTAAAATTGTGCTTAAATGCTGCTCATCATTCACCGCATCTTTGTTGTGCAGAAGTTGCTCTGTAAAGCCCATAATTGCGGTAAGTGGAGTACGAATTTCATGACTCATATTCGCTAAAAAGCGACTTTTCAGTTGGTTTGCTTGTTCAGCTTGCGCAATGGCTACTTCTAGCTTGCTGTTCATTGCTTCGAGTGCTTTCGTTCTGCTCTCTACTTTTTCTTCTAGGTGATGTTTATATTCTTCAAGCTCGTCTTGGTAATGACGAATTTGGTTCACCATGTGATTAAAATCGTTGAAAAGCACGCCTACTTCATCGTTTGTGTGGGCTGGCAAGTACACAGATAAATCACCATCACCAACCCGATGACTTGCCGCACCTAATAGTTCAACTGGGGTTAGCAGTAAGTTGCGTACCACAATATAGATAAGAATAGGCAGCGAAATCACAGAAATAATAACTATAAGTGCTGTGATTAAACTAATGGCTTTACCTGACTGGTAAAGTAAATCTTTAGGGGTGGTTGAGATCAAATAATCGCCATCAGTCATTTCAACTGCGTAAATTATGCGTTCTTCTTTATCAATACTTGAAAGTTCGATATTGGCAAGTTTGCCGTAGTTAGCGAGTTGTTTAATTTGCTCAAGCTCATATTCACTTAAATAATTGCCGCGTAAGTCATAGTCGGAGCTAAATAAAATCTGCCCCTTAGTCGTTAAAAATAAATTTAGCGTGTTATTAAATGGTGCTTCTAGAATACTAGCATTCAATATTGATGGTTCTACATGCACAACAATAAACCCCAGTTGCTGCGGCTGTTTTAAGTAGTAATCAATATTATAAATGGGGTGCACAAAGTAGAGGCTAGTAGAGCCATCTTCTTTGGGGATCATGAATTGTTGCTGGCGTAAATTCGATTGTAGCACTTGCTCAAAAAACGGGTAACTTTTAGGTGCTGGAGTTAATTGACTTGAATAAAATGCATCGCTTTTACCGTCTGGGGCAACATAATTAATGCTAACAATATCTGGGTAAGCTTCTGAATAGCTTGCAAATACATTCATCAGCTCGCCAAGACGTTCAATGTATTGGTTTTTTGAGTCAGGTTCGCGGGCTAAAAAGTCTGCTAATACAGGAGAGGTTGAGAGTAGCTTAGTAATCGAGTGAAATGAGTCAATGTAATTAAAGATTTTTTGTTGCTGTTGCTCAACAAAGCGACTGACAATAAGTTCAGCTTGTTTTTTTGTTGAATTGGTCACATTTGTTAATGTAAAGCCACCTAAAAACAACAAAGGTAAGATCACTAATGGTGTGATATACCACAATAATCGAATACTGAGCTTACTGGTTTTCATGACCTAAATTGACATCCCTCCGTGCAATTTATCAATAGTATGCGTTACAACTTGATTACACAAGCCTAGCAAAAAAGTGAACAACGAAAATACCCAACTAAAAGGGAGTAATTACTCGCAATCGCTGCTTTTTTGGCTAAGACAAACAAGGTATAATGCTCGGCAATTCTATTTTATTTTTACAGTGCGCACCGAGCTTTATAATTTATAAGGCAGTTAAGTGCGCTTTGTTATGACTAAAAGCAGCTTACATGTCTAATTTAACTACCGAAATTAATAAACGACGCACCTTTGCGATCATCTCGCACCCGGATGCGGGTAAAACCACGATTACAGAAAAAGTTCTGTTATTCGGACAAGCGATTCAAAAAGCGGGTACCGTAAAGGGTCGTGGCTCAAACCAGCACGCAAAATCAGACTGGATGGAAATGGAAAAAGAACGTGGTATCTCGGTAACTACGTCTGTTATGCAATTTCCTTACAATGAGCGTCTAGTTAACTTACTTGATACTCCGGGACACGAAGACTTCTCTGAAGATACTTATCGTACACTGACTGCGGTTGACTCATGCCTAATGGTCATCGACGCAGCGAAAGGTGTTGAGGATCGTACTCGTAAATTAATGGAAGTAACACGCTTACGTACCACACCTATCGTAACTTTCATGAATAAGTGTGACCGTGATATTCGTGATCCAATGGAGTTATTAGACGAAGTTGAAACTGAGCTAAACATTGCCTGTGCGCCGGTAACTTGGCCGATTGGTTGTGGTAAAGAGTTTAAAGGTGTGTATCACATCCACCGTGAAGAAACGATTTTGTATAGCACAGGTCAAGGCCACACAATTCAAGAAGTGCGCGTTATCAAAGGTTTAGATAACCCTGAGCTTGATACTGCGATTGGTAGCGAACTTGCTGAGCAGCTTCGTGAAGAGCTAGAGTTGGTAATTGGTGCATCACACGAGTTTGATTTAGATCTGTTCTTAGCGGGCGAACTATCACCAGTCTACTTTGGTACAGCACTTGGTAACTTTGGTGTTGACCATGTTCTTGATGGCTTAACTGAGTGGGCTCCTGCGCCATTACCACGCGAAACAGAAGACCGCCAAGTTGCTGCAACAGAAGATAACTTCTCTGGCTTCGTATTTAAAATCCAAGCGAACATGGACCCTAAACACCGTGACCGTATCGCCTTTATGCGTATTGTATCTGGCAAATATAGCCAAGGTATGAAGATGAACCATGTGCGTATTGGTAAGCAAGTGAGTATTTCTGATGCGGTAACCTTTATGGCTGGTGATCGTGAGCGAGCGCAAGATGCTTACGCAGGTGACATCATTGGTTTACATAACCACGGTACAATTCAAATTGGTGATACCTTCACGCAAGGTGAAAAAATGAAGTTTGGTGGTATTCCTAACTTCGCGCCAGAATTATTCCGTCGTATTCGCTTAAAAGATCCATTAAAACAAAAGCAATTATTAAAAGGCTTAGTTCAGCTATCTGAAGAAGGTGCTGTGCAAGTATTTAGACCGCTTATTAATAACGACCTTATCGTTGGTGCGGTCGGTGTACTACAGTTTGACGTAGTTGTTGCGCGCTTAAAAGCTGAATACAACGTTGATGCGATTTACGAAGGTGTGAGTGTTAACACTGCACGTTGGGTAAGCTCAGACGATACCAAAAAGCTTGAAGAGTTTAAGCGTAAGTGCGAAAGCAACTTAGCGCTTGATGGTGGCGATAACCTTACTTATATCGCGCCAAGCCGTGTAAACCTAAACTTGTCGATGGAACGCTATCCAGACATCAAGTTTAACCACACGCGCGAAAACTAATACGCTAAGTCTGCTTCAAATTTAAGTGCCCGTACAGCGGGCCATAAAGGTAAAAATTACAATGAATATTCGTACTCTTTTAATCGACAAAGCAATTGCTGCTATGGTTGCAGCAGGGTTACCTGAAGACACTAATCCAGCGGTAACACAAAGCACACGTCCACAGTTTGGTGATTATCAAATCAATGGCGCAATGGGCGCGGCTAAAAAATTAAAATCAAACCCGCGTGAACTTGCACAAAAAATTATTGATAACCTAGACCTTGCAGATATCGCAGAAAAAACAGAAATCGCGGGTCCTGGTTTTATCAACATTCACTTAAAGCCTGAGTTCTTATCAGCTAGCTTAAAAGCAGCAAACGAAGACGAAAAGCTAGCAGTTGCGCCACATGCAACAGCACAAAAAGTAGTTGTTGATTACTCATCACCTAACCTTGCTAAAGAAATGCACGTAGGTCATTTACGTTCAACCATCATTGGTGATGCGGTTGTTCGTGCCCTTGAGTTCCGTGGTGATGAAGTTGTTCGTCAAAACCACATGGGTGACTGGGGTACTCAGTTTGGTATGTTAATCGCGCACTTAGAAGATCAAATCAACCAAGGTGTAGACTTAGAGTCTGTAGCGCTGGCTGATCTTGAAACCTTCTACCGTGATGCGAAAAAACGCTTTGATGATGAAGAAGGGTTTGCCGATAAAGCCCGTAATTACGTTGTTAAATTACAAAGTGGTGACGCACACTGTGAAAAACTGTGGAAGTTATTCATCGCCACTTCTGTTAAGCACTCTGAAGAAGTTTATAAGCGTCTAAACGTAACACTTACGCAAGATGACATCATGGCAGAAAGTGCTTACAACAGTGAACTTGCAAACATCATCGCACTATTGAAAGACAAAAATATTGCCGTTGAGTCTGATGGCGCACAAGTCGTGTTCTTAGACGAGCTTGCTAACAAAGACGGCGAGCCTTCAGTGTTTATCGTACAGAAATCAGGTGGTGGTTTCTTATATGCGACAACTGACTTAGCTGCTTGTGATTACCGTTCAAATAAATTGGGTGCTGATCGCATCTTAATCTTTGTAGATGCACGTCAAAGCTTACACTTCAATCAAGTTGAGCTAACCGCACGTAAAGCAGGTTTATTACGTGATGAAACAAGTTATGAGTTCTGCCCATTCGGCACCATGATGGGTGAAGACGGTAAGCCATTCAAAACACGTACTGGTGGTACCGTTAAGCTTGCTGATTTACTTGAAGAGTCAATCACTCGTGCCGCAGCTAAACTAGCTGAGCGTGAGTCAGACTTAAGCGACGAAGAGCGTAGCGAAATTGCCCGTAAAGTAGGTATTGGCGCAGTAAAATATGCGGATCTTTCTAAGCACCGTACTAGCGACTATATCTTCAACTGGGACACAATGCTGAGCTTTGAAGGTGCGACAGCGCCTTACTTACAATATGCATATACACGTGTTCGCAGTATCTTCCGTAAATCAGGTATTGATGCGGCGTCATTAACAGCAGACGTTGCAATCAACGAGCCGCAAGAAAAAGCGCTGGCACTTAAACTTCTTCAGCTAGAAGAAGTACTCGATCTAATGATCAGCGAAGCGACACCGCACGTATTATGTGGATACCTATACGAACTAGCAAGCCTATACATGACGTTCTACGAAGCATGCCCAGTTCTAAAAGAAGGCGTAGAGCCAAATGTTCGTGACAGCCGTTTAGTACTGTGTAATTTGGTTGCGAAGACACTGAAGTCAGGATTGGATCTTTTAGGTATCGAAGTCATGGAGCAAATGTAATCTGCTTCGTGTAGTTCGCTTTGACTGCGTTGTCGTGCTTTTTTAACCGAAGTCACATACAAAACACGTATGCTCCTTGGTATAAAAAAGCACTTCGCCTTGTCAGCACTCCTACACTTGCAGAACGTTTAAGAGCTCGTAGGGATAAGTCGGTTTTCCGCCTTGTCTTAGGCTAAACTACTTAGGTGAATTCTGCTTCGTGTAGTTCGCTTTGAAAGCACTCCTACACTTGCAGATGATGTGCTTCGTAGGTTGGGTAGAGCGCAGCGAAACCCAACATAAATCGAGGGCCCTAGACTCTAGGCGCTAGGGGAGTAGCTTGTAGAACCTAGCTTCGTAGGTTGGGTAGAGCGTAGCGAAACCCAACAAAATTGACAGCTCAATAACCTTGATTAATCTTTAGCTGATAGTAGCGATAGAGGGAATTTTATGAAACTTGAAGATATTCGCCGTGAATATTTACAGGATGGTTTATCTGAAGACATGCTTGATGCATCTCCAATCAAGCAGTTTGAGAAATGGCTTGAGCAAGCTGTTGCAACTAATTTGCCTGATCCTACGGCGATGGTCGTTGCAACGGTTGATGAGCATGGTCAGCCTTCGCAGCGTATTGTGCTGTTAAAGCATCTTGATGAAAATGGCTTTGTGTTTTTTACTAATACCGGCTCGCGCAAAGCGCAGGAGCTAAAAGGTAATAACAAAATTTCTCTGCATTTCCCATGGCACCACATGGAGCGACAAGTCATAGTCTACGGCGAGGCTAAACCCTTACCAACAACTGCTGTGGCTAAGTACTTTTTATCACGTCCTAAAGAAAGCCAGTTAGCTGCATGGGCTTCTCAGCAAAGTCGTCCTGTGTCATCACGTAAGGTATTAATGGAAACATTTGCGAAAATGAAGCAAAAGTTTTCTGAGGGTGAAATTCCATTGCCTGATTTTTGGGGAGGCTATTGTGTTGAGCCTACTAAAATTGAATTTTGGCAAGGCGGAGCACACCGCTTACATGACCGCTTTATGTATCAACGCCAAGCCGATGGTAGTTGGCAGTTTGGTCGCTTAAATCCGTAAATGCGTTTTATCGATTCCCACTGTCACCTTGATTTTAGCGAATTTGATGAGACTCGCACAGAGCTCATCACAGCATGCAAGCAAGTAGGGATCGAGCATTTCATTGTGCCGGGTGTGAGCTTGGCACAATCGACAAAACTATTATCGTTTACTAAATCAGAGCCAAGTATTTCAGTGGCTTTAGGTTTACATCCTTATTTTTTATCTGATCACCAAACTCATCATCTCGCTGAACTAGAGCAATTAGCGAAAACCCATTCAGGGCAGTTTATTGCCATCGGTGAGTGCGGCCTTGACCGAAGCATCGATAACCTCGATAAACAAACGCAGTTATTTGAAGGACAGATAGAGCTTGCCAACCAACTCGCTTTACCACTTATTGTGCATCATAGGCAAAGCCATGATTTAATTGCTCGCTCATTTAAGCGCTGCAAACCAAAGTTTGGCGGGGTAATTCATGCCTTTTCTGGCTCAGAACAACAAGCTCAGAGTTATATAAAACAAGGATTTAAACTTGGTGTTGGTGGTGTGATAAGTTACCCGCGTGCTGCTAAAACTCGTAAAGTTATCAGCTTAATTGAGCTGCAGCATTTAGTGCTTGAAACCGACTCGCCATCAATGCCGCTGGCAGGTTTTCAAGGGCAGGTTAATACGCCGCTAAAGGTGCGCGATGTATTTACTCATTTATGTGAGCTTAAAGGCGCGACAGGCGATGCAAAGCTGCAACTAGCTGCAGAACTCTACGATTCTTGCTCTGAACTTTTCTTGATATAACGATTTATTTGCCAAAGCTTCAAGCCTCGACCTAATTGCCAAGTGAATATACAGGTGATCACCAGCATTAATAACACTTGTCGCCCTAAGTCATGGAAATTACTGTGGCTGGTTGCAATAGAAGCCTGTGTTAAATAGGTTATCGATACAAAACCAATTGGCCTTTCATTATCACTTATCACAGGCTCTACAAATGGGGTTTTAAGCTTACTTATACCTGGGGTTGAATCGGGTAATAAACCAAAGGTGTGGTGGCTTTGCCAATTATCACTGGCAGCAATTTGAATACCTTGCTGATCGTAAATCGTTGCCGCTAACACATACTCATCTTCAGCAATGTGATTACACAACGCATTTAATTCAGGTTTATTTTTTTCTTGTAGCGGCGTTTTGGCATTCAGTGCCATAAACTTGGTTAAGCTTATCGCTGTGCTATCAGCGCTATCATAAAGTAATTGGTGGCTTTGAAAGCTACTATTCATGGCAACCCAACTTAACAGCACAAAACAGGCTGTAGCCAAGCTTAAGCGCACAACACGTTGGCGATAAGTGGCTGAAAAGGGAATTTTAAGTTGGTTATTTTTCATAGTCACCGTATACGTTACTGACAGCATTTAATTTTGATGGTACAACATGATAACTTTAACAGCCCCTTGAGTGCGAGTGCCAAAAGCACTTCCAAGGACAGACATAAGTCTAATGTGGAGCCACTATGTCACAGCTTAGCTTAGCTGCTACACCTTCAGCAAATTTAGCTGAACAAATCAGCCTAAATTGCTGGTATAAAATTGAAAATAAACACCTTATTACAACAGACTTTACGCCAAAAGCAAATCAAGGCGTGTTCAGTATTGCTTTTGGTAATGAGCTTAATGCTGAGCAATTACTCGCGATTAGTGATTTTTTAGCCGCGCAAGGGTTTAGTAATTTATCGCTTTGTTGTTATCAGCCAGTCGCAGACATGCCAGTAGCGTGGGGCTTTCATAGCGAAACAACAACAGTACTTAGTCCACTAGTATTAGTGGAATTTGCAAAGCAATTGGGTATTCAATTGGTGCAATTAACGGATCCGCCAACGGTAAATGAACCAGGCTTATTGCTGATGGATATGGACTCAACAGCTATTACTATTGAATGTATCGACGAAATTGCGCGCCTAGCCGATGTTTATGACGAAGTTGCAGCGGTAACCGCGCAAGCTATGGCTGGTCAACTAGATTTTGCACAAAGCTTAAAGCAGCGTGTTGCTAAGCTTGAAGGTATCGATGGTGACTTAATTGATGCCTTGAAAGCGCGTTTACCGCTGATGCCGGGGGTGAGTGAATTATGCCAATACCTAAAAGCGCATAATTGGCATTTAGCAATCGCATCAGGTGGCTTTGTGCCTTTTGCAGAGCAAGTGCAGTCACTGCTTGATTTAGATGAAGTGCATGCGAATACCCTTGAGTTCAAAGATAATCGTTTAACAGGCAAGGTCATAGGCACGATAGTTGATGCTGAGGAAAAAGCCCGTGTACTTAAACGAATCGAACAAAGGCTTACCTTAAATAACCGCCAAACTGTTGCCATGGGTGATGGAGCAAACGACTTAAAAATGATGGCTGCTGCAGGGCTTGGTGTTGCTGTGCACGGTAAACAGAAAGTAGTTGAGCAAGCACAAACAGCAATTAATGAAGGCTCATTACTACAAGTTGCCTACTTGCTTGGCCTACCATTAGATTACTCGCTTTAACCATGTTGCTTTGCGTTTACTCATTTCATTGATCAACCTTTGGTCAATATCAAAATGGGTAAGCGCTTCGTCGGTAATATCAATTATATCGCCTACGCCAGCTACTGCCCATAGCGCTTCTTCAAGATCTTTTGCTTTATGTAATGCGTACTGGCTAATATATTTCAATTCATTCGCCAAATAATCAATATCAGGCCGCCCTGTGCGAGAAATGTACAGCCTGAAAATATATACTAAATCGCTTTTTAGTGCTTTTTTTACAAACAAGGTTTGTGGTTTATAGTCATCTTCACTAATACAACGACTAGTAATGGCATCTCTTATAACAGTTTTACGTGGGTCAAAGCGAACAAATAAAGTGAATGGTAACGGTGGGTCTTGGCGACTACGGTCTTTGATCAGCGGTGTGATCACTTCTGTAATTTGATCTGTCGATAAGAAACCATCGATACTAGTTGTTTCATTTAACAATCCAAAATTTTGTAATAAAACATGCAGTGGGCTTGGGTATAAGCCTTGGCCAATAGCGCCGGTTTTAAAATGCGCTGCTTCTTTATGTAAATAAAACGGAAACTGGCATACGCTTTTAGTCACCATATTTCTTAGTGCAGTTGATAGCCCTGGAATTTTAGGGGATTCTTCACAAACACGTAGCTTGTCTTTGTTGTTATCAATTAATACCGTGAAAAACTTAATTGCCATATGCGGTAAGTCAGTAATTCGATGCACTTTTAAATTCACGGTCGTCAGTGACTTACTCACCGCCATGACTTCATAAGCAAGGTTTGTTAAATCATGCTTTTTGGTGATTTTTTGCAATTCAGGCAAGTTTAATTTAATGATATCGCCTTTTTTGAACTCAACAGGCTGGTCGAACTCAATTTGTAAGCCCATCACAGATAAGTCACGGGTATGGCCTGTAATAGTTTGCTCATGGTGTTCTACACTTACAGCTGTTTTGTATAAATAGCGTTTATGAGCACGAAGGTTCACATACTCAAGCGCCACAGGCTCTAAATGAGGGGGCGTTTTATGCTTACTGTGACCAAACTGTTTAAGTTGGTTTACCGCATCTTTATTGTAATCAAGCTGTTGGTACGTTTGTTGTTCAAACTTAGTACCGATTGAGGTCAAAATAAGTAGATATTTAACATCTTTGATCAACCCTTGCACACGAGGTGTCGGTGGCTTATTTAGTTTTTCGATGTTTTTACCAGCACTGCTTGGTAGCGACAGTGGAATATACGAATCTTCCGGATGGCTTGGCATCAACTGAAGCTTAAAGCATTGCCAGCTATCTTTCTGGCTACCAAATCCCAAAAATAAATTTTTTAAGTTTGGTTGGCTATCAAGCTCAGATCGAGTTGCAGAATAATAATAAATTTTCCCGGCAACGGTATGAGTAAAAGTATATAAATACTCTTCTTTAACAGCTTCTGGAGAGCTTAGTAAGTCTCCCAATCGTTGTTGATTGATGATGCTGTACAGGCAAGACAACTTACGCTCATCACAAAAATAGCGTTGAATAAAAATATTATTTTCTGTGGTTAGCGCAAGGCTAGGATATAGCTTATCACCCTGTAGGCTTAAAAAGGTATAAAGTGAGGTAACACGAGGGATATAGTATTGCTCGTAGCCTTTTGAAACAACAGCATCTAAGGTGTTGTCGAGATTAACCTTATAGCGACGTTTATTGCCATGGATAAAGCTTTCTAGAAACTCATCAAATTTTTCGTTATTTTCAATAAAGGTACGCTTTAGGCGTATATGGTTATATTCACGAGAAACTTTCTCTACCGCTACGATTTCATATTGAATACCGTTTTTTAAACCAAGCTCAAAATCTTGCTCTAAGCCAACTAAGCGAAGACCTATTAACTGACCTTTTTTAACTTGATAACGTGGAGCTAGTTTTATTTTAGCGCCGCTCAGAGAAATATCAGACGTTGATGCTGCAACTTTGTTGTCTTTATCGAGTTCAACGGTGATTTTAATTGAGTAATTCATCCGCTCTTCGCGGCGACTCTCGTATGATGCAAACTTAATAACCTTAGCTGGCTGCTCTGTAGCGGCACTATCGTCAGCTAAAGCTTGCTCAGCGGCTTTTTTCTGCATTACCCGGTGATTGTTTTCGGTGTTCATTACCGCTTCGTAAACAGCAAGAGTATAACCACCGTGGCGTTTTATAGCATCTTCGAACACTTCAATGGCGGTATCGTCCATAAAGTGTTGTTTGCCATCATATTCGTAGGGTTTGACTTGACCAGTTACTTGACCACGTAAATCAATAAAGCGAGCTACTGGCTGAGATAAGCGTGACATTTCCATTTTAATCAAAAACTGCTCTGGCTTCGTTAAGCTAGCTGTCTTTGATTTAAATAATTTGTCAAACTTAGGAGTGCCTAAATGCGCCTTTAGCTCTTCAACTAGGCTCTCATATTTAAGCAAAATGTCTTCAGCCATTTATAAAACCATCACCGTCTATCTAAAAAAGTAGGTATACTTGCAGGCAGTACATTATTAAAACTTGAGTAATCGCTACTTTTTTATTGTATTAGTTATTGTTATAAGTACCTGCCAAATAAATGGCAAGATTTGTAAAGTTTTATTTATAAGCAAAAAATGTGCCTTAAAGCACTTTTTATTGCGCTTATAGCTGTGTAAAAAAGCCGAACAGATTTAAGTTCAAAGGCTTCAGCTCATAAAACTACTATACATGAAATATTTAGCTAGTCAGTTTTTTAAGTTACTAATTAGTCAAAATAGAATAATTCAATAGGTAAGGCCGAATGGCAAAATCAGCAAAAATCGAATTTGTTTGCACTGAGTGCGGCATGAACTATCAGCGCTGGCAAGGGCAGTGTAAGTGCGGTGCATGGAATACACTTGCAGAATTTAAACCATCGGCAGGGCAATCAAAGCAAGCGGCAAGTCGTGCTGCAGTGGCAGGCTATGCCGGTATCGCAAGCGGTGGCTCAAAGAAAATCAACGAAGTTGCAACCACCGAGGCAGAAAAACGCCTTACTGAAATCGGTGAGTTAGACAGAGTATTAAGCGGTGGTGTAACGACAGGTTCCGTCAACATTATCTCAGGCGACCCTGGTGCCGGTAAAACGACTTTGTTGTCTGATTTAGTTGCACGTATGTCAAAGCTGATGCCGTCTTTATACTGTACAGCGGAAGAGTCTTTATCTCAGTTTAAAAACCGAGTGAATCGCTTGCGCTTAGATTATAACGAAGATGAGCTTTATTTGCTTTCTGAAACCAGTGTTGAAGCAATCATTGAAGAACTCGATAAAAACAAAATTAAATTTGCAGTTATCGATTCAATTCAGGCAGTGGTGACAGAAACGGCAAATGGTAGTCCAGGTTCACCGTCACAGGTAAAAAGTGCAGCTCAGGCATTAACGCAATACTGTAAGCAAAACGATGTAACTATGTTCATCATTGCCCATGTAAACAAAAATAACGAAATTGCTGGGCCGCAAACACTGGTACATATAGTTGATGCCTTACTGCATATTGATACTAACGATGGGCAAGTCAGAACATTGCGTGCCAATAAAAACCGTTTTGGTGATATCGACACAGTGGGTATTTTCAGAATGTGTGAACGCGGAATGCTGAGCGTTGATAATCCGAGCGAAATCTTTTTATCAGGTTCAAGCACAGAATCCCCAGGCTCAGCTATTACCTGTATACGTAAAGGTAACCGTAACTTACTACTCGAAATTCAATGTTTAACTACAGAAACCGAAGCTGAGTTTCCACAGCGGGTATGTGTTGGTTTGAACATGAACCGTATTAAGATGCTCACGGGAATTTTACGTAAACACACAAAGACAAAAATCTTTCACGACACCTTTTTTAATATTGTCGGTGGCTTAAAAATCGATGAGTCAGAGACTTGTATCGATTTAGCATTGGTTGCAGCGTTATTAAGCAGCTTGAACGAATTTGTTGTACCACGCACCACCTGTATTATGGGCGAACTTAGTTTAAATGGTGATGTAAGGCCAATCGACAGCGGCGTACCTCGAGTGAAGGAGGCTGCGCAACACGGCTTTACAGAGATTTTTATTCCGCATCGCAATTACCATAAATCAATGGAAGGGCTTGGCGCTAAGATCACGCCAGTGAAAACCGTGCATGAACTATTGTCGTTAATCAACTAATGATACACTGCTAAAAATTTACACCAATTAAAGGAAATAAAATGAAAAAGTTAATTATAGCAGCGGTTGTTGCTGCGGCTGTTGGCGGTGCGTTTTACGCAAACTACGCAGCTACACAGGAAGTAAAAAAGGTCGTTGATCAGCAAATAAGTGCATTATCAGCGCAAAGTGGTGTAGATATTACTTACAATGATATTTCAGCAAATGTATTTGCTAGCAGCATGCAGCTTTCAGGGATTAAGGTACAAAGCTATACTGGTGATGAGATGATTGCCACAATCGACAATATTGAAGTGACAGGATATGAAGTCGATGCAGTGCCGCCTCACACTGGTTTTGTAATGAAGAGCTTTCGTTTTAGTGATGACTTTTTAGCGCAACTTCCTGAAAATGCGAACAATAAGTTAGCATCTGCAAGCTATGACGTAAATTCATCGCTAGATTATGATAAAGACACTGGTAGCAGTGATTTTGCTTTAAACGTTATTGCAAACCAAGTTGCTGATGTGCGTTTTAACTTAGGCCTTGCCAACTCAACGCCATTAATGGAAGCATCAATGGCAATAAGTAAAATGCAAAATGAAGCGCAAGGTGCAGAGCTGACTTTAGAGCAACAACTGCAACAGCAATCAAAAATGATGGCTGCAATGACTCAACTTGAGCCACGTAGCATTAATATGTCGATCGCCGACGAAGGTGAGCTTAAAGCAGTTGTTGATAGTTTCTTAGAAGCACAAGGTATGAGCCACGAGCAGTTCCAACAGACTGTTGCCATGCAGTTACAACAGGCGCCAGTAAGTGAAGAGCTAGCAGCTGCTATCACAAACTTCGTAAGTGGATTGTCTGAATTGACTGTGTCAGCAAGCTTACCTGAAGGAAAAACCATGATGGAGATAAACCAACAGATTATGGCGTTAATGGGGCAGCCAGAAGAATTAGCTAGCTACATTAATTTACAAGCAAGCGGTAAATAAACCTCTGTTAAATTATTAACCTTAAAGTGTCGGGTTGTTTAATGCGTTCACTTTAAGGTTATTTCTGATCTGGGTTACACCATGACTGTGCTCCAAAAATTTCTGCGCTAAAGCACGTTGAAATCCTGTTTCTGCAATTCCTTTTAATTCAACAGTATTGCCATCGATAATCACCTGAAGATGCTTAATCTTAAAATTCGGATTATTTGTTAACTTTTTCAGGGCCATTTGTTGTAGGCGAGGTTGTGCCGATGTGCTGGTTGTTAGCACGCTAGTATTGGCACTCACATTCGTTGCGCAAGCAAGTAAAAAAATACAGCTTAATAAAGTAATTACTATGGTTAATTTGAAGCGGCTCATACAATTCCCTCGTTGTTCTAGTCTGCTGTGAACTATTGCTGAACCAGTTACAATTATTATTCCATTTTTTAAGTTTTTGAATTTAATTGATTTTCTATTTTTGCCGGTCTGTATGGGTAAGAAAGTGTGAACTAATTACACACTAAATAAGTAAAAAGGGTAGGGTACAAAAATGCCGAGGCAAGCTCGGCATTTTTACTTTTATGATGTTAAAGTTAAAACTACTTTTTCTTCTTCGTTTTAGCTTTGGCTTTTTTCTTTGCCTTCATTTTTACTGGATCTTTTTTCTTCTTAGATGGGATCTTCGCTTCTTTGTGCTGTGGCTCAAGCCCTTTAATTACGCGGCGTTTAAGCTTTTGCTCAATGTAGCGCTCAACTTTACCAACAATTGCCACATCATGAGCTTCAATAAATGATATCGCAATGCCTTTTTTACCAGCACGGCCAGTACGTCCTATACGGTGTACATATACGTCTGCGGTGCGTGGCATATCAAAGTTGATAACATGGCTGATATCAGCAACATCAATACCACGAGCAGCAACATCTGTTGCAACTAGGATATTGTTGCGGCCAGAGTGAAAGTTTTCCATCGCTTTCATGCGCTTATCTTGTGGCATTTCACCGCGTAACCAAGCAACACGAAGACCTTCGTTATTTAGCTCGCCAACCAGTGTCTCAAGGCGTTCACGAGTTTTAACAAACACAATTGCTTTATGAATGTCGTCACCATTTAACGTTTCAACCAACATTTTTAGCTTGTGGTCGTAGTCATCCGCAAGGTGAACCCATTGATGGATTTTGCCTTTTTCTTTACGTGAAGATTCGGCTTCAAGCAGTGCCGGATCGTTTAAGATTCGCTCTGCAAATAACTCAACGCTGTCACCTTCAAGGGTGGCTGAGAATAAGAAACATTGACGGCGGTTACGTGCTTCATCACAAATGCGTAGCATTTCTTTACGAAAACCCATGTCTAGCATGCGGTCAGCTTCATCAAGAATAAGCATTTCAACGTTTTCAGCATGGAAGTTCTCTGTTTCGAGGTACTCCATTAAACGCCCTGGTGTGGCAATGAGAATATCGTTATTGCTTTCGAAAATTTCTCTGTGTGTCCCGTAGTTTATACCACCTGTCACAACCCCAATTTTAAGATGAGTTTGTGCTGCGAGTAATTCACATTGCTCATGAATTTGGTAAGCAAGCTCACGGGTTGGTGTCATGATCAATACGCGTGCAAAGCCAGGATCGCGACGCGGGAAATCAAGCAAGTATTGAATTGCAGGGATCAAAAACGCGGCTGTTTTACCCGTACCAGTAGGGGCAGATGCCAAAATATCACGACCTTGAAGTGCTTCAGGGATCGCTTGTTGTTGAATACTGGTTGGCGTATCAAAACCCATTTTATTAATGGCATTTAACAGCTTGTTATCGATATCAAATTCAGAAAATTGCATAGAGTGACATAAATAGAGGACAATTGAGCCTAATTATACGCGTTAACGCGGCTGTGGTGAATGAAAAGGTGAAAAAATGTCAGGCTTTGTGTTTAAACAATTTACGGTAACGCAAACGCGCGCAGCGATGAAAGTATCGACCGATGGTATTTTGTTAGGGGCGTGGGCTGATGTGAGTGGTGCTAAGCACATTTTAGACATTGGTACAGGCACAGGGTTGTTGGCGTTAATGGCAAAACAAAGAATGCCTGATGCAAAAGTAAGTGCCATTGAAATTGATTCTGATGCCTGTAATGATGCTCGAGACAACTTTGCGGCTAGCCCTTGGCCTGATATAAACCTTTTCGAAGGAGCTGTGCAGTCATTTAGTGCAGCAGAGCCTTTTGATGCGATCATCACTAACCCACCTTATTTTAATGCGAGCCTAAAAGGTGATAATCATGCTCGAAATACTGCCCGCCATACTGATGGCCTTAGCTTCAGCGAATTAATAGCATCATGTTCTAGACTGAGTCACAGTAAAACACGCTTGAATGTGATCTTGCCTTGCGTAGAGGCACAACAATTCATTGCTGTTGCCGAGCAAGCTGGCTGGTACTTAAACCGCCATTGCTTGGTTCGCACCACCGACAAAAAGCAAGCGAGCAGAAGCCTGATGCTATTCAGCCAAAACAACGGTGAATGCGAAACAACGTCGTTAACCATACATGCAGCTGATGGCAGCTACAGCCAAGATTATAAGGAGCTATGTAAAGCTTTTTACCTAAAGATGTAATGGTTATTCAGCAATGCTCGCTTCAAGGCCATCTTCACTTAAGAGCAAGGTATATGACTGCCCATATGATGCGTCGCAGATTGAGACGGGTTCATAGACTCGCTTATCCTCATCGTTAATTCTTGATATTTTCAAGTCATCAGCGCAGTCATCAATGTGGTACCAGTAACTTAATTGATTCTGATATAAATTAACGAGTTGTTTTTCGACTTTTAAGCGAAGGTTTTCAGTTGCGAGAATACGAATCGCAAAAAAGTCATCTTTATTATCATTGGCTTTTTTGACGAGTGTTAAACGGAGCTTTTCTTCATTTTGCCAAGCCACAAAATGATAAGGTTGATCTTGAGCTACCTGATACATCTGTGTGGCTGAGTTACTTGTGTCGCTGTGATCGACTACATAAAAGGAAATACGACTGCGTTCATTGTGAGCATGTATTACATCAACGGGAGGTGATTGCGATGCAAGCATATCAACATAGTATTCAGAGTCTTTAACTTCTTGAGCATCACCAAATAAATCAGTGTTCGCCATGTAATAATCCACTTCTAAATCAGTGGTATTTACGAGCGTGTAATTGTTCTCATACATTTCGTCGCCAAAGTTATGAGTTTCTTCAACTTCTAATTCATCACACCCTGCGAGCAAAATGCTTGCGGCAGCTATTATTGGTAGCGCACTTTTCATTGTTATTCCTTTTACAAATGAAGGAGCTGTTTAGCATACTTATAAGTTATTGTACCTTTATTGATTGTTAAATTGTACCGGTGGTTGTAATTGCATGACTTCATCAAGCTGAATTTGCTGAACATATTCAAGCTTTAATAGGGTATCTAATACAGCTTTACTGTGCGACTTTTCTATTTCGGCGCTGCAAAAATCAATAATGCTAAAGCGACGTTTGACCAGCAGACCTTCGATGTCAGGTAAAGGATGTGTGGTTTCAATTAGCACGCGGGTCGTAGGGCAGGGATCGGCATAGCCTGAGCGTAATAACTTTTTTAAATTAAACAAGTTATCATCGAGCCGACCCAGCTCAATGGCGGCTTTAGCGCTATCAGGAATAAATAATGGCTCAGCAAAGCGATTTATTTTTATTTCGCCCGTGGCGTTAATTGTAGCAACCTGATTACTGTCGTAACTGACAATATCACCGGTAATTAATGTGAATTGACTCATTGTGTTCCCTCGCAATGTTGTGTCGATTTCAGAGCTAAGCAAAATGGTGTGTTTGCTTAAGCCCTGATATAGTGCCAAAGTCTTAAGTTTTATACGAGTTTTTTATGTTCCGTTTATCAATTGTTTTATCTACCTTATTATTTTCTCAGTTGAGCTTTGCCGCATTGACGCCAGTGGGTCTTTGGAAAACCATTGACGAAGAAACGAATGAAGCGAAATCTTTAGTACGTATTAGTGAGCAAGATGGTGTATTGGTTGGTAGTGTTGAAAAAATCCTTAACCCAGCCAAGCAAGATGCAATCTGCGAAGAGTGTAAAGGTGATAAGAAAAATCAGCCAATTTTAGGGTTACAAATTATAGAAGGTGCTAAAGATGCCGGTGATGGTAGCTGGCAAGAGGGGGAAATCCTAGACCCAAACAATGGTAAAACCTATACCCTTAAACTGACTCCAAAAGAACAAGGTAAGGTGCTTGAAGTACGCGGATATATTGCATTTTTCTATCGTAATCAATATTGGCAACGTGTTGAATAACCATTAAAAAAGCCAAGCAATGCTTGGCTTTTTTATTCATGACTTACAAGCTTTCGCTGTACTCAGTCATGACTTGTTCAACCCAGCTTGCGATACGCTCATCGCTAAGCTCGTATTGACTGTCCTCATCAAGGGCTAAGCCAACAAATTGTTTGCCATCTTCAGTGAGTGCTTTTGAAGCCTCAAATTCATAACTTGCATCGTTAGGCCATTTGCCTAACAAGGTAATGCTTTGATCACAAATTTCATCGTGTAACATGCCAAGTGCATCTTGGAACCACTGACCATAACCTTGTTGATCGCCCATACCAAACAGAGCCACGGTTTTGCCGTTTAGGTTAACATCTTTAATGTCGTCCCAGATTGATTCCCAATCTTCTTGCAACTCACCAAAATCCCAAGTTGAAATGCCGAAGATCACGAAATCAAATTGCTCTGCATTTTTTAATGGCTCATCTTTGATATTGTGAAGGCTCACGATGTCGTGACCAATAATATCGCGAATTTTCTCTGCCGCTATTTCTGTGTAGCAGGTTGTAGAACCATAAAATAAACCAATCTGCATCGTATTTATCACTGTGTATTTGCCTGATATGATAGGCGTAAGTTTACCGTAAGGTATAATCAATTGATACCTTGATAAGGATGAGAGTACGCGTGGCTGATAATAATTCACAAGCCCAAAAAGGTGTAATAACAGCAAATAACGCCGAACATTTAGAGTTATTTTTAGATACGCTGTATCTTGAGCAGGGAGTCAGCGAAAATACACTCGCCGCTTATCGCAGTGACCTTGAAAAGTTTTGCCAATTTTTAAAAGATAAAGACCTACTGGCTGTCCGCTCAGATGATATTGAAGCGTATTTAGCATACCGTGTTGATTTAGGACTGAAGTCGCGCAGTACAGCGCGAAGCATCAGTGCACTTAAGCGTTTTTATCAGTATTTTGTACGCGAAAAAGCCATTGCCGATTCGCCGATGGTCAATATTGCTCAGCCAAAAGCTGGGCAGTCATTACCAAAAACACTGTCAGAAGCCGAAGTCGAAGCTTTGCTTGCAGCCCCAGACATAGAAGATGCAATGGGGCTTCGTGATAAAGCTATGCTTGAGCTGTTATATGCTACTGGGCTTCGTGTTACAGAGCTAGTAGGACTCAGAATGGAGCAAATTAATTTGCGCCAAGCGGTGGTCTTTGTAAAAGGTAAGGGTAATAAAGAGCGTTTAGTTCCCTTAGGCGAAGAAGCAATGTACTGGCTTGAGCAGTTTTTAAAAGTGGGTCGTTCGCAAATGATTAAACATGCCACTGACTTTGTGTTCCCATCAAAGCGCGGGATTGGCATGACACGACAAACTTTTTGGCATCGCATCAAACACTATGCTATTTTGGCATCAGTTGAATCGCCGTTATCACCGCATACGCTCAGACACGCGTTTGCAACGCATTTGCTTAATCATGGGGCGGACCTTAGAGTCGTGCAAATGATGTTAGGTCACAGTGACTTATCAACAACACAAATTTATACCCATGTAGCGAATGAAAGATTGAAGTCGGTACACGAGCAACATCATCCACGTGCTTAGTGCAAGATTTTTAAAGATGTACCGGTCTATATAAAAAATGATCAGGATATAGGATATTTATGAAAAAGTTAGTTTTAGCCACAGCACTACTAGGCACAAGCTTAAATGTGTTTGCCAATGGCGTATCAACAACAGACGCTGCTGATGCCCCTATCATTGCTAAGTTTGCTGAATTAGGCGTAACCGTTAAGCAAATCAACCCAAGCCCAGTGGCAGGTCTTAAAGAACTAATTACTGACAAAGGTGTGTTGTACGCAAGCCCTGACGGTCAATTTCTAATGCAAGGAACACTGATTGACCTTAATAATCGAGTTAATTTAACAGAGCATGCTCTAAGTGACGTTCGTAAAGAAGGTGTTGCTGAGTACGAAGACTCAATGATCGTTTACAAAGCGAAAGACGAAAAGCATTCGATCACAGTCTTTACCGATATCACCTGTGGTTATTGTCGTAAATTACACCGTGAACTTGATGACTTCTTAGATGCGGGTATCACGGTTAAATACCTTGCTTTCCCACGTGGTGGTTTACGTGGTAAAGGTTACCAAGATTTAATGAATGTATGGTGTGCTAAAGACCCTGCTGAAGCATTAACAGAAGCAAAAGCGGGTGCAGAAGTCGCTGTCGTGCCTGGTTGTAACGCACCAATTGCAGAGCACTACCAACTAGGTCAAAGCTTTGGAATGTCGGGCACACCGGCAATTATTTTAGAAGATGGTACCATGATCCCTGGTTATCAATCAGCTGCGCAAATTAGCCAAGCGCTTGATGCTTTACCAAAAACATCTTCATAACTGATTTTTTTAACGAAAAGGCCTATTTGTCGTAGGCCTTTTTTATTTGTCTTAAGCAAAGAAGTACCATTTCCGACATGGAAAAAATAATTCAAGCTCGTCCTCATGTTGATGATTCGCATTTACCACACCATTTACATCCTGTAATTAAGCAAATATATGCGACTCGGCAGGTGCAAAGTGCCACTGAACTCGATAATAGCGCTGCAACATTACATGACTTTAAGCTGTTTAAAGATATCGACAAAGCTGTTGTGCTATTACAACAAGCCCTCGCGGATCAAAGTCGCGTGTTAATCGTCGGTGACTTTGATGCCGACGGTGCAACCAGCACAGCAACCTTAATGCAAGGTCTTGCTATGTTCGGCTTAAAGAACCTTGATTACTTGGTACCAGACAGATTCAGCCTAGGTTATGGCCTAAGCCCCGCACTTGCTGAGCAAATAGTAACCATGCAACCCGAGCTTGTGATCACCGTTGATAACGGTATTTCATGTATCGATGGCATTGCCATTGTAAAGCAAGCAGGTATTAAGGTGCTGGTAACTGATCATCATTTACAAGGTGAAGCCCTACCAAATGCAGATGCTATCGTGAATCCGAATCGCCATGACTGTCAGTTTCCATCGAAATCGATAGCAGGCGTTGGGGTGGCTTTTTATCTGCTCATTGCTTTACGTAGCCACTTACGTGAACAAGGGTACTTTCAGCAAAATCCAATGCCAAATTTGGCTGAGTTACTTGATATTGTAGCCCTTGGTACCGTTGCCGATGTGGTCGCGCTTGATGCCAATAACCGAACCTTAGTTCATCAAGGTTTAGCACGTATTCGCAGTGGTAAAACACGCCCTGGTATTAGTGCTCTCATTGAAGTGGCAAATCGCAATGCGGCCCGTTTAAGTGCCAGTGACTTTGGCTTTTCATTGGCACCACGCTTAAATGCAGCTGGGCGTTTAGATGATATGAGTTTAGGTATAGCCTGTTTGTTATCAAGCGATATAAACCAAGCTCGCCGTATTGCCAGTGAGCTCGACAGCCTCAATCATGAGCGCCGTGAAATAGAGCAGGGTATGCAAACTGAAGCACAAGCGGTGCTTGATCGTTTAGCATTTAAAACCGAGTCAGTGCCTGATGCCATTTGTTTATACCAAGCTGATTGGCACCAAGGTGTGATTGGTATTTTGGCTGGCCGCTTAAAAGAAAAGTATCACCGCCCGACGATTATTTTTGCAGCTGGCGATAACGGCGAAATAAAAGGCTCTTGCCGCTCTATTGAAGGGCTACATATGCGTGATTTGCTTGAGCGAGTAAATACACTCTACCCGCATTTGATCAGTAAATTTGGTGGCCATGCCATGGCAGCGGGGCTGAGTATCAATGAGCAGTGTTTTACTGAATTTAAAACCGTGTTTGAGCAAATGGTGACAGACACACTCACTGAAGAGCATAAGCAAAGTATTTTACTTACCGATGGTGAATTACCTAATGAGTGCTTTTCGATGGAGTTTGCAAACCAGCTAAAAAATGCCGGCCCCTGGGGTCAGCAATTTCCAGAGCCAGTGTTTGAACATGTATTCGAAGTAATACAGCAGCGCATTGTCGGTGAAAAACACTTAAAACTAGTTTTAAAACATCAGTCTGGACGATTAGTTGATGGCATTGCATTTGGGGTTGATGTGCGTGCATGGCCAGATACCGAAGTGCGTTATGTGAAAGCTGCTTATCAACTCGATATAAATGAATTCCGTGGTAAATTCTCGTTACAGTTGATTATTCGAGAGCTACAAAAAGCGACATAAAAATATCGTTATAATCGACATAAAAGGCTAATAAAACGCTCGGTTTTTTGTTAAAATCGGGCGTTTTTAATATTTGTAGATAATTTACCGTATTTATTGTCGATATCGGTGCGCGGTAAATCAGCCATTTTGGAGTAATGTACATGTTTGAAGTGAATCCTGTGATTAATCAAATCAAGGAAATTCGCGAACGTACTGAACTGCTTCGGGGGTACCTTTGACTACCCTCTTAAGAAAGAGCGGTTAGAAGAAGTTAACGCAGAACTTGAAGATTCAGCAGTGTGGAATGAGCCAGAGCGAGCTCAAGCACTTGGCCGTGAAAAGTCGGCACTCGAAGCTATTGTTGAGACCATTGATAATCTAGTGTCTGGTACCGAAGATGTTGAAGGTTTAGTTGAGCTTGCTGTTGAAGCAGAAGATGAAGAAACCTTCGCTGAAGCTGAAGCTGAATTAGGCGATTTAAACGCACAGCTTGAAAAGCTAGAGTTCCGTCGTATGTTCTCAGGCGACCATGACCAAAACGATGCTTACCTTGATTTACAATCAGGCTCTGGCGGCACTGAAGCCCAAGACTGGTGCAACATGCTACTGCGTATGTATTTACGTTGGGGTGAAGCAAAAGGCTTTAAAGTTGAACTGGTTGAAGCAACGGATGGTGATGTGGCTGGTATCAAAGGCGCAACAGTGCGCTTTGTTGGCGAATATGCATACGGTTGGTTACGTACAGAAACAGGTGTTCACCGTTTAGTGCGTAAGAGCCCGTTCGACTCAAGTGGTCGTCGCCATACCTCGTTTGCATCGGCATTCGTTTACCCAGAAATCGACGATAATATCGAAATTGATATTAATCCGGCAGACTTACGTATTGACGTTTACCGCGCATCAGGCGCAGGTGGTCAGCACGTAAATACAACAGAGTCAGCGGTTCGTATTACTCACATACCAACTAACACTGTTGTACAGTGCCAAAATGAGCGTTCACAGCACAAGAATAAAGACCAAGCAATGAAGCAGTTAAAAGCGAAATTGTTTGAACTTGAAATTCAAAAACAAAATGCTGAAAAACAAAGCCAAGAAGATGCTAAATCTGACATTGGCTGGGGTAGTCAAATTCGTTCATACGTACTTGATGACTCGCGCATTAAAGACTTACGTACTGGCGTTGAAAACCGTAATACACAAGCGGTTCTTGACGGCGACTTAGATAAATTTATTGAAGCCAGCCTTAAATCTGGCCTATAACCACCAAGCTAAAAAAGAGCTAAAAAATGACTGATCAAATCCAAGACGAAAATAAGTTAATCGCTGAGCGTCGTGGCAAATTAGACGCAATCCGCGAAAATTGCCCAGCCAACGGTCATCCAAACCAATTCCGTCGTGAACATTACACGGCTGATTTGCAAGCTGAGTTTGGTGATAAATCGAAAGAAGAATTAGTTGCTGAGCAGCACGTTGTATCTGTAGCAGGTCGTATTCTTGCAAAACGTGGTCCTTTCCTTGCGTTGCAAGACATGAAAGGTCAAATTCAAGCGTACGCATCAAAAGACGTACAAAAAGATTTAAAAGCAAAATACGGTCAACTTGATATCGGTGACATCATCGGTGTTAAAGGCGCACTAAATAAATCAGGTAAAGGTGACCTTTACGTAGAAATGACAGAGTACGAGTTACTGACAAAGTCATTACGTCCGTTACCAGAAAAATTCCATGGTTTATCTGACCAAGAAACTAAATACCGTCAACGTTATGTTGATTTAATTACTAATGATGCGACACGTGAAACTTTCCGTATTCGCTCTAAGGTTGTTGAAGGTATCCGTCGTTTCTTAGCTGATCGTGATTTCATGGAAGTTGAAACACCGATGCTACAAGTGATCCCAGGTGGTGCGTCTGCTCGTCCATTCGTCACACACCACAATGCACTTGATATCGACATGTACTTACGTATTGCCCCTGAACTTTACTTAAAACGTTTAGTTGTAGGTGGCTTTGAGCGTGTATTCGAAATCAACCGTAACTTCCGTAACGAAGGTTTATCAACGCGTCATAACCCAGAATTCACGATGATCGAATTCTACCAAGCATATGCGGATTACATTGACCTGATGAACATTACTGAAGATATGTTACGTACTGTTGCGACAGACGTACTTGGTTCACCAATTGTTGTAAACACAACGAAAGATGAAAATGGTGAAGTGGTTGATTCAGTAGAGTACGACTTTGGACAACCTTTTGCTCGTTTAACAATGAGCGAGGCTATCCTTAAGTACAACCCAGACTTTGATGCTGCGGTATTTAGTGACCCTGAAAACCATTTTGAAGAACTTAAAGCGTACGCGAAGCAAGTACACGTTAAGATCCCAGAAAACTGCGTATGGGGCCCTGGTAAGTTCTTGTGTGAAATCTTCGAAGAGACTGCTGAGCATAAGTTAATTCAACCAACTTTCATTACCGCTTACCCGTGGGAAGTGTCTCCACTTGCGCGCCGTAACGATGAAAACCCATTTGTGACTGACCGTTTCGAATTCTTCGTAGGTGGCCGTGAATTAGCAAATGGTTTCTCTGAGCTTAACGATGCACAAGATCAAGCTGAGCGTTTTGCTCGTCAAGTTGAAGAGAAAGACGCAGGTGATGATGAAGCAATGCACTACGATGAAGATTACATTCGTGCGTTAGAGTACGGCTTACCACCAACAGCGGGTGAGGGTATTGGTATCGATCGTCTAGTGATGTTATTTACTGACTCACCAACAATTAAAGACGTGATCCTATTCCCACACATGCGTCCTCAAGCTGACTAATCAGCTAAATGTTCTGAAAACGCCGCTTTTTAGCGGCGTTTTTGTTATCAGAATTTTCTGATTTTTATTGCTCTCAATTTTTATATTTAATTGTAATTAGCTGATCTAAAAGAAAATGCTGAATTATTTTTCAAACGAAGTTACTAAGTTGTAAAGTTTTTCTACTAATTCTAAGTCCGATAGTATTATTTTTAGACAAGATATGACATCATTACGCCATTCTCTTCAACGTTTAAACGGACTTAATAATAATGACAAAAAAGCCTTCGCAGTCTTCAGTAGAGACAACGCCAAGCGAGCATCAACGTGAAGCTTTTTATCGTGCCTGCATCGCCGAATTCCAACAATTGGGTTATCAAGACCAATACCTAGCCGAATTAACAGATGAACTAATCCCACTGACGGGTCTTGAGCCGTTGAGTGATAAAGAAAAAACGACTAAAGGGTAAACAAAAACGAGTTGTTTTTGTGCGTTGTGGATAATCTATAACCATCTGTACGATTTTCCTTGAAAAGTGTTTGACATATTTCCTGAAGTCTTTATTATACGCCCCACAAGACGGAGAGGTGGCCGAGTGGCCGAAGGCGCTCCCCTGCTAAGGGAGTATAGGGTTTGTAGCTCTATCGAGGGTTCGAATCCCTCCTTCTCCACCATTTTTCTAAAATGGCATGTCTTGAAAGTAATATGTGTGGACGCGTAGCTCAGCTGGATAGAGTACCTGGCTACGAACCAGGCGGTCGGAGGTTCGAATCCTCCCGCGTCCGCCACTTTTTACTTTGACTCTGCATCGAGTATAAACTTGAGTCTCTTGCTAAGAGAATAAATTAGCAATGTTCAAATGTGCGTGTGGACGCGTAGCTCAGCTGGATAGAGTACCTGGCTACGAACCAGGCGGTCGGAGGTTCGAATCCTCCCGCGTCCGCCATATTTGAAACTCACATCGAGTTTAAAGATACAAATTTGGTCGGAGGTTCACTCTTTCAAGAGACGTCCCGAAACCGCCATATTTGAAAGCTCACATCGAGTATAAAGATAAATCATTGCAAGATTATAAAATGCAACTGCGGACGCGTAGCTCAGCTGGATAGAGTACCTGGCTACGAACCAGGCGGTCGGAGGTTCGAATCCTCCCGCGTCCGCCACTTTCTCTTAGAAAGTGATATAAGCCGACAAGCTGTCGGTTTTTTTGTCTTTAAGACATGGTCAATGCGCGACTTAAACATGCAAAACATACTGCGGACGCGTAGCTCAGCTGGATAGAGTACCTGGCTACGAACCAGGCGGTCGGAGGTTCGAATCCTCCCGCGTCCGCCACTTTTCTCTCAAGTAGAGTTAAAGTGACATAAACCGACGAAAGTCGGTTTTTTTGTGCCTGCAATTCGCGTAGGTTTGGTTGTAGGTGCGACTTCAGTCGTGAATAAATATACCGTTTTATTGCACCTTATTATTCTTTAGGCGACTTTGAATCACGCAGCCGGAGGTTCACTGTTTCAAAATACGTCCCGCGTCCGCCTCTTTCTCTTAAGTAGAGTTAAAGTGACATAAACCGACGAAAGTCGGTTTTTTTGTGCCTGCAATTCGCGTAGGTGTGGTTGTAGGAGCGACTTCAGTTGTGAACATCACGCTTCCACATCACAAATTAAATCCCCAACTCAAAATACAAAAAATGCACCCCGTAGGCGTGAAACTTGTTTCGCGCGGATCAAGATACAGTCGCCATAAATGATGACCTCTATCTACCACATCTTGTTATCTATCCCAGAATAACCATTTCTCAATATTAGGTTCATGCTCTGCATTATTTACATTTAACCGGCAAAGGGTACAATCTAGCTAATACAATAATAATTAAACCAATATCCCTTGCGCCTATTTCACTTATTCTATTTCTTTTGCATCGTGCTTTGTGCGTTTGCAGTGCAAAGCGAGTCAATTGCATCGCAATCAACATCATTGACCCAACAACAAATCCAAGCACTCAGGTTTGAGTCACCTATTAAAGCTGATTGGATATTTAGTACTTACCAAGAGTCCGTATTTAATTCATCAATTTTGGTCTTAGAAGCAGGTGATAAAAAGGCTCCGCCTTTGTTGCTCGTACATGGTTTAGGCGTATTAGGTATGCAAGATTGGTTTGGGGTTATCCCTGAACTCACTAAGCATTATCATGTTATTGCGATTGATTTACCTGGTTTTGCTCACTCAGAAAACCCCGAAGGGCGTTACTCTCCTCGCAATTATGCTGCTGTACTGGCGGAAGTGGTTGATCACTATATTGCAGAACCAACCTCGGTTGTGGGTCACTCAATGGGTGGCGCGGTCAGTCTGTATTTTGCTGGCAAATACCCGGAGAAACTCAATAAATTGGTGTTAGTCGACGCAGCGGGGATTTTACATAAAGTGGCATTTATAAAGCCTATCTCTAACGTACCTAAGCCTGATATTAGGCTACCTAAATTTCTCTCAACTAAGTTAGCCCAGCTTAATGATTTTACAACCGGACTCATTGAAGAAGGGGCAATTGACTCATATCTTTCAGAGCTATTACAACGTAGTGATGGTGCGTGGAAGCTAGTTATGGGCGAAACACCGAATATGAATGCAGCGCTGAGTTTAGTTGAAGAAGATTTTAGCGAGATTGTTAGCAATCTGAAAATAGAAACACATATTATCTGGGGTGAAGAAGATGCCATTGCTCCATTACGAACTGCAAAAGTATTGAACAGCCAGTTAATTAATAGTGACTTAGCAACTTTGCCTGATGTGGGTCATGTTCCGATGAAGCAACAGCCTAAGCAGTTTTTAGCTTTATTAGATAGTGCTTTAAATGGGGGAGTTCAAAAAGAAGTCAGCGCAGAAGTTTCAGCTAGGCAAATCGAGACATTTCATTGTGAAGATCAACACAGCCGTGAGTTTTCAGGTCACTATCGTCATATGATCATTGAAGACTGTAATAATGTGTTACTTAAAAATGTGGTTGCTGAATCTATTCGTATTAAAGATTCATTAGTGAGATTAGAAAATGTCAGCTTGTCAGGGGCTAAACTCGCTTTGAATATTAAGCGTTCAGTAGTTGAGCTAACCAATGTCACTATTACCGCACAACAAGGCGTAAAACTTAATGAAAGCCGATTTGATGGTGCTGGTATGCAAATCAATGCATCTGAGCATGCAATAAATGTTGTCGATGACAGCAATATTATATTTTCGTTAAGTAGAATCCATAGCCCGATATATCAAGGTTTGGCACATGATGCCATAGAAGTAGAAAAAGGAATTATTGATGACCGCTTTAAATAGCATCCCTTTTGTTAAATTAGCAGCGTGCTCGCTGTTTTGTGTCGCTTTACTAAGTGGTTGCAAATCAACAAAGACTGAGCAACAACAATATGCTGATCTACAAGATAGTTTTAGTTATGAAACGTACAGGGGAGTGTCGAATACCAGTGTCGATACCATTGCTTATGGTTATAACAAACTGCAAAAAGAACAGTTAGAGCAAATAGGTGCAATTGAGCCAACACTCACTCATGCCATGATGAGCTACATTTTGAGCCTTGGTGTAAGTAAAGATTTTGCAATTGCTGAAAGCGACTTAGCGCTTGCTAAAGCAACTGATTTGCGGGGTAAGTATTTAGCATATAGTGCTCAGTCTTTGGCTTTTTATAACAAAGGCTGGCGTAAAATGGCTAAACAAAAAGCTGACTTTATTCGCACCGACCCTTTGTTTGCGACAGTGAGCCAGAGCTATCCAAAAGAGCAGCTTATTTCTTACCTCATTCTTGGCAGTGTTGCAGTGCGTGATGGTGACTTGGCGACAGCACAAAACATGTTTTATGTGATAGGTGAGCAGATCGAAAAACCTTGGCTACCAAGCTTAGCAAAAGCGTTAACGGTAGCATTAAATGGCTCAACAATAGACTCATTAATCATGCTAAAAGATATCAGCACAGACCCCTCTTTAAACGGCTATGAACGTGAGAAAATAGCCGAACTGATGGATGTTGCGCAAAGCAAGTTAAGCGATAAAAAGAAGCGTCAAAAAATCACCAGTATTGCCGATGATTTCTTTCTTGACCGCATTAAAGATAAAAGCTCAATATTATATCGTGATTTGATCACTGACTTACAAAAGTACACTGAGCAAGTTCTTTAAAATAAAAAACTCATGCTTAATCGAACTGTGCGTGGCTCAATGGGGTGAAAGTGATTATCTTTTACCCCTTCTGTTGGTTCGCCCGCTAGTCTTGATG
This sequence comes from Pseudoalteromonas sp. BZK2, assembly GCF_014349195.1. NCBI lineage: Bacteria > Pseudomonadati > Pseudomonadota > Gammaproteobacteria > Alteromonadales > Pseudoalteromonadaceae > Pseudoalteromonas > Pseudoalteromonas sp. BZK2. The sequence goes on from NZ_JACSOG010000014.1 coordinate 65,090, forward strand.
AGTAGTAGTAATCAATGTCATGGTCATTACTATCAAACAAGTTAAGTAATTCAAGCTCTGCTTTCCAGTGAGTTTGCTGATAAGCAACTAAACCATTCACCACAGTTAGCGGTTCGGAACGTTTGCTACCATCATCGCTCAGCATACGTTTACCAATATGACGTAGTCGTAATGAGGTTTGCCATTGCTGAGCAAACTGCCAATTAACACCTGCACTTGCAACAACAGGAACGGCTCCTTCAATACGGTCGTTTTGGCTGTCAACGTTTAAACGTGAGTGGGTAAAGGATGCTTCTGCATCTAGGCTTAATGTGTCTGCGAGCCAATAGTAGGCACTCAGCTCTAAACCATAGCGCTGTGATGCATCACTGGCTTCGGTGTTACCTGCATCGCCGACGAAAAGTAATTCTGAATCAAGTTTCAACCACCAAAGTGCCGCGGAGAAGTTAAATTGCTGCTCATCGAAGTAACGCATGCCTACTTCAGCGCCCTCACTCTTGACCAATAAGTCAACGGTGTCTGTTGCTTCAAGTGACACTGGATCTTGGGTAATGGTGGCGCCTCGAGCATCATTTGAATGAAAAGACTGCCCCCAGTTTGCATAACCAGCAAGGTTATCAGTAAATAAGTAAGTTAGACTCGCCTTAAAGCCGAGTAAATCATCATCTGCATCTCCAGAATTTAAACTGTTGTCGCTATCAACGTGAGCATCTAAATAATCATATCTAACACCAAGGGTTGCCTCTAACTGTTGGCTTAAATGAAGTTGTGTTTGCCAGTATGCTGTATAGCTTGTTTCCTCGACACTGTCTTGTCGTACTGTTGAAAGGTACTTTCGGGCTTGTGTATTGTATAGGCCAACTTTATTCACATTATCATGCCTAAGCTCTGTTCCAACGGTATGATTAACGGGAATATCACCTACATTAGCTGTAAATTGATAGCTTAGTGTTCCACCTGAGATAGTGCGGTTATCTCGTTGGTTAAACTGATCGCCATTAATTGGATCATTAAGGAAATATGAGAAGTTAGAGTATAAATTTAGCTCGTAGTCGATGAGGTATGCACTTACTGATAAGTTTTGTCCTTGCCAATTTGTCGATAAGCTATACCGACTTGACTCTCCGCCAAGTGTTTTATCGAGTGAGCCAAGCTCTGAAATGATACCTTGCTCAATAGCCCTTTGCGGGATCTGATCTGCTGAATTCCAACTGTTGTCATAAGCCATTGCCGTAATTGATAAGTTACCTTGTTCTGAATCACGACTATAACGTAGCAATGCGTTTTTTTTATTAACGTCTTCATTAATATCCTGCCAAGGCCCATCATAAACTTGCCACTCTGTCGCGCCTACCAGTTTGCCACTACCAATTGAGGTACTCCCTAATGCAACACCTCTATAGAAGTTATCTTCCCCTACAGTGATACTGAGCTGATCATGTTTAGGGTTGTCAGATAAATGAAAATAAGCACTGCCAGCCGTTGAAAAGTCGCCTTGGCGCACATCATAACTGCCTTTTTGATAACTAACAGTGGCAATTGTTTCTGGAATTATAAAGTTTAAGTCAGTATAGCCTTGCCCATGACCATGATTGCGCATATTGATAGGCATACCATCAATGTTCGTGGCAAAGTCTGTTCCATGATCAAGATTAAAGCCACGAATAAAATATTGATTCGCTTTTCCAGAGCCGCTGTGTTGGGTGACAGCCATACCGGGAATTAACTCAAGCAATTCAGTAGATCGAAGCATGGGTCTATTTTCTATTTCACCCTGACCAATAATACCGCTAGAGGCGCTTATAGACTCACCAATTAATCCAGTACGGTGACCATAAACCGTTATTTTTTCTATATTAGCAAACGCGTTAAAAGAGCAGCAGAAGGTTACAACACTGATACATAGCTTATTCATTTGAAAGATCCTTATTTGAAAGGTGCTAATCAACAAACGAGTAATTGCTAATATTGGATGCAAGAAACGTTTAAAAAATTGAGTTAATTTGCTTCATGGTCAATTTGTGTTAGATTTAATAAAATATTCCAAAAATAATAACAAGTGGGAATTTTATTTTATGTATGTGAAAGGTGCATATCAAAACAGGCTGGCTATAAGTTGCACCCTGATACTCTTGGCAGGTTGTCAAACAAGCACTGAAAAAGCCCCGATAACCGACCAACAATACTTCGAGCAGGTAATGTTAGCGCCTGCTATTTTGCCAAACGATTTAACCAATACCGGCTGTTTATCGCTTGAGAGTGAAACTAAGCTGCAAGGCTATAAATCAGCAGCTGAGGTTAATTACCAGCAGGTGGGTTGGCAAAACAGAGTGGCAGCCGACTGGCAGTATTTTTTAGCCCCAGAGCAACCGGGCAAGCTACTCCTAATCGATTATCAAGTTCAAGCAGGGCAATTAGCTTACCGGTATTTAAGTGACGGCAGCCACAATGAGCTGTATGAACCTTGGAGCTCATCGAAGGTTCAAGCGTTTAGCGGTGCGCTGTCAAAAGTAAAGCAAACTCACCCAGAGCTTGGCGCAGCTTCTTTTGCTGGTGATACGGCACTCGCTGATTTGATCAGCAGTATTAATAGCTACGAAGCATTTGGTAAAGCTGATGGTAACTCAAATGCGATAGCCAGTTATTTTGTCAATGTCGCAGGGCGCGAATATTTACGTGGGCTTTTTAATGATGGCTGGCTAAAACTACAGGATCAGCGTTTGTTATTTAACGGCGCATATGGCTCAGAGCAGTTTATGCCATCAGACGAATACTGGCATAACCCTGTTAATAATGAGCTTGATGCAAAGATAAGCCGGTTCAAAGCAAGCAGTGATGATCCTGGCTATTTAGGGTATCGTTGTGAGGGTTGTGGTTTAACGGGCAACAAAGCAATGACCACACTTGTTCAAGCGGAATGGTTAAAACGTCTGGTTAGTCATCAGCGTGAACCAAGTACGCAAATGCCTTATTTACAAGCAACTGATGTTGACGTGCTACTTAACGGCACAGGCCATACAGATGAACATGCTCAAGTTGGCGGTATGATGGTAGGTATCAGTCATATCGTTACAAATGCATTGGCAAATGTTATTGCACCAAATGATAGTCGCTCAGTAAAGGAAGTGCTCGATGGTGCAACGAATGGGCAGTGGCGTGTTTGGCAAAAAATTGGTTGGGGGCCAAGTGAAACGCGCTCCACCACAGAAACGGTTATGTTGGCACATGTGTGTTTAGGCAATTATCAAGGTGGCCGTGAGTTTACATTTAGTGTGCAGCAGTCAACTTTGGGAGCCGACGAAGCCAATTTGCCAACAGTCGGTAAGCAAATGCAGCAAAAATTGCAGCATGCTTTTACAAAATTATTAGATTCACGCGTTCAATAAGAATTAAGGTACAGCTATGCGTCGTTCAATTATCGCTTTATCAATTACTTTAGGTGTTGCTTTTAGTGCACCTATGCATGCTGAGGGGTGGCAATCAGATGTTATCGGAGTCACGCAGTCGCAGCTTTCGCCCAGCTACTGGCTAGCACAAGGTGCATCGACAAAAGTGATCATGACAGAGGCGCAAATTGCGGCCTTCAACGAGAAACTAGTAAAAAATAATAAATACATTGTTGATCCTCTTTCATTTCAAAAATCGCTCACTAAAGACGAGCTAACAAGCGCCATTTATTCAACAAGTTCAATTCCAAAAAGCCCGCGCTTTTTTACCGATGGCCGCCAACTCACAGCGAAAGATTTTGCTAAATATCAGGAAAACTTAAACCTTAACAAAGTCAGAGATAACAATGAGGTACGCTTTGCTGTGGTCGTTAAGCGCACCGCATTACGCACTTTTCCAACCTGGGATCGGGTATTAAATAGCGGCCTTGATCAAGACTTAGATCGTTTTCAAGAAAGCGGTATGTTTCCGGGCGAAGCGGTTGCTGTATTGCATCAAAGCGCAGATAAAAAATGGTTGTTAGTTCGTGCTTACAACTACCTTGCATGGACGCCAGCCGAAGATCTTGCCTTTGCTGATGCGGATAAAATAAAAGCTTATCGCGAACAAGCTAACTTTTTGGTGGTAACCGGGGCAAAGGTCAATACTGCTTATGTGCCAAGCGATGAAACCCTCTCAGAAGTGCAGCTCGATATGGGAGTACGCTTACCATTGGTTGATAGTGAGCAAGTACCGTATTTGCTCAACGGCCAAAACAGCTATGCTAGCCATGTTGTACAGTTACCAACCCGCGATGAGCAAGGCAAACTTGTAATTAAACCGGCGATGATCAGTAAAACTGCCGATGTAAACTTAGGCTACCTAGACTACAACGAACAGAATCTGATTAAACAAGGCTTTAAGTTTTTAGGCGAGCGTTATGGTTGGGGCCATGATTACAATGGTCGCGACTGCACTGGGTTTGTTGGTGAAATTTATAAGAGCTTTGGCCTACTAATGCCGCGTAATTCAGGCCAGCAAGGCAGTAGTGAATACGGGCAAAATAGTCGTTTTGATAAAAATACTGCGGCAGATGATAAGTTGCCGACGGTTAAGAACATGGCGATTGGCGATCTAATTTATATTCCGGGTCATGTAATGATGTACTTAGGAGAGCATCACGGTGAGCCTTATGTTATTCATGACGTTAAAGGCTTAGGTTATAACAAAGGTGATGGTAGCTTTTATAGTAGTGCCTTGAATGGGGTGTCGGTCACGCCATTATTGCCACTTAGATTATCGCAAGAAACCAGCTACTTAGATCGTGTTTATAACATTAAGCGTATTCGTTAGAGGCCAGTATGAAAATTAAAGCTGTTCGCTTTGCAAAGCTCAAAGTGCCATTAGTTACCCCATTTAAAACCGCACTGAGAGAAGTGAGTTTTATCGAGGATTTAGTGGTTTTAATCGACACTGAATGTGGTCAAATTGGCTATGGCTCTGCGGCCTCAACTCCGGTTATTACAGGCGATACCCATCAAGGAATGATAGCGGTCATTCAGCAGTTTATTGCTCCTAAATTAGTGGGGCAAGAAATCGAAAACATTAATCAGCTTACCCACATTATTCAATCAACGGTGGTTGGTAACAGTAGTGCAAAAGCGGCTTTAGAGTTGGCGGTTTACGACTTGTGGGGCAAGCTCTATCAAGCGCCTTTATATAAGCTACTTGGTGGTGGTAAATCAGCGCTAAAAACCGATATCACCATTAGTGTCGATAACATAGATAAAATGCTCAGTGACTGTCAGCGAGCGATTGAGCAAGGCTTTGATGTATTAAAAATAAAAATCGGCAATAACCTTAATCAAGATATTGAACGTGTAAAAGCAATTCATGCCGGCTTTGCCGATAAGGCTCAGCTGCGTTTAGATGTAAACCAAGGTTGGAATGCCAAACAAACTGTGTTTGCACTGCAGCAACTTGAGCAAGCCGGCGTGGTATTAGAGTTGGTTGAGCAGCCAGTAAAAAGCAGTGATATTCAAGGTCTAAAATATATTACTGAGCGAGTGAACACCCCGATTATGGCCGATGAAAGCGCCTTTTCACCGAAGCAAGTAATACAACTTTTAGAGCTTGGCGCAGTTGATATCATCAATATTAAATTAATGAAAACGGGCGGTTTAAGCCGAGCAATAGAGATTGCTAATATCACAGCGCAATACCAAGCAGAGTGCATGATAGGTTGTATGCTAGAGGGCAGTATTGCCGTTGCAGGTGCTGCACATTTAGCCTCTGCCAAAGCGCAGCAAATCAGTAAAATCGATTTAGATGGTCCAGCCCTTGGTCAATATGACCCTGTGCAAGGGGGCGTTGAATTTAGCGGCCCACAAATACGCTTATCGGAATCCCCAGGTCTTGGTATTGAATCAATAACGGGGCTTGAACTAATTACAAACGGAGTATGGCCAGCATGAAAAAACTAGTCAGTCTTATTGCAGTTATGAGTTTATCGGCTTGTGCCAGTAAAGAGTTACCTAAACCTGTTATTGATAACAGTCATCAACAGCTCGTGGTGGTGGTAGCCAATGACAGTGATGCCATTGATGCTACCTTGTATCGCTTTGAAAAAACCGCTGGTAGTTGGCAACAACAAGGCCAGCAACACGCGGTGGTACTGGGTCGTACTGGCCTTGCGTGGGGAGTGGGGCTGCATCCTGCACAGCCGGGTCAGCAAAAACAAGAAGGTGATGGTAAAGCGCCGGCAGGTATTTTTGAGCTTGGTACTGCTTTTGGCTATTTAGATTCATTACAAACGAACCTTAGTTATCAAGCAATGACAGCAAATGATTATTGTATCGATGTGAAAGGCTCACCGTTTTACAACCAATTGGTTGATAAAGCACAAGTAGGTGAAGATGCCGTAAAAGACTCTTCAGAATGGATGCGTCGTGATATTTACAGCCAAGATAACCTTTATAAAAAAGGCATTGTTGTTAAGCATAACCCAAGCAATATCAATGGCGCGGGCAGTTGTATCTTTATGCATTTATGGCGGGCGCCAAGTAAGCCTACAGCAGGTTGCACAGCAATGACAGAAAGCAATATGGATGCGTTACTTGCGTGGTTAGATGAGCGTAAAAAGCCGCTATTAGTCAGCTTAACCAAAGCGCAATATCAACAAAAGCAAAGTCAGTGGCAATTACCTAACTTAGCTAAATAAAAATAATGAAATAAAAGTATTTTAATTTTGTCATAATGATGGAATAATATATTCCATCAAGGTTTGGGTTAGGATAATAAATGAGTGCAAATTACGCTTTTCTCGATTGGCTAGTATTCGCAAGTTACGGTGCAATTTTATTGCTAAGTGGCTGGTGGTTTAATCGCAAACGCGCTAACTCAAGCCAAGATTTTTTTCTAGGCGGAAATAGCATGCCAACGTGGATGGTGGCTATTTCTGTTTTAGCGACTTCGCAATCAGCGGCAACGTTTATTGGCGGGCCTGATCAAGGCTATCAAGGTGATTTTTCTTATATTGCGACTAATATCGGTGCCTTTATTGCGGCCTTCATAGTATCGGCATTTTTAATTCCGAAGTTCTACCAGCAAAAAGTGTTCACTGTATATGAACTGCTTGAAAAACGTATCGGGCCAAAGGCCAAGCGCCGTAGCGGCATGATGTATTTATTTGGTCGTGTGTTTGCCAGTGGCGCCCGCTTATACATGGCAGCGATTGCTGTGGCGATGATTCTGTATGGCAATATCGATGCCGATAGTGTGGTCATCGCGACTTTAGTATTGGCGCTTGCGGGTCTGCTTTATACCTTTTTGGGTGGCATTCGCAGCGTTATTTATTCTGATGTACTGCAAAGTATCGTTTATGTCAGTGCGGCTATTGCGGTTATTTGGTGCTTGTTGAGTGTTATTCCGGCTGATTTCTCAACCATTATTGCAACTTTGAGTGAACCAAGTCCTGGTGCAGATTCAAAACTTGCGCTGTTTAAATTTGATTTAGATTTTGGCCCGTCAGGTGTGTTTAACATGGCCTCTGTGTTAACGGGGTTTGTGCTATTAAACATCGCTGCATTTGGTTTAGACCAAGATATGACGCAGCGCTTATTAACCTGTAAAAGTCCAAAAGAAGGCAGTAAAGCGTTATTACTATCGGTGGTGATGGTGATCCCAGTTATGGCTATTTTTATCTTTATTGGTTTGCTGCTGTATATTGTTTATCAGCAACCTGCACTAATGAATAGCGAAGCTGGGCAAACGGTCGTACAAGAATTTAATGGCGAAAAAATTACTATCTTTATGTACTACGTATTAAACGAAGTACCAGCCGGGGTTAAAGGTTTAGTCAGCGTGGGTATTATTGCTGCCGCTATTTCTACTTTGAACTCTGGGCTTAGTTCGATGTCTTCAGTCATCGTACAAGATATCTATCGCCCTTACTTGGAAAAACACAATAAACAAGTAAATGACCATCACTTTGTAAAAGCGGGTCGTGTAGGCATGGCTTTAGTAAGCCTTGCTTTAGCGCTTATGGCTATTCTTTGCTATTTCTGGCAGCAATACAGTGATATGCCATTATTAAAATTTGCGCTAAGTGTCATGGTGTTTTCGTACAGCGGTTTGTTAGGTGTGTATTTTACTACCTTGTTCACCAAACGAGGTAGTGAAGGTTCAGTGTTAGCGGCGCTAATAGCGGGCTTTATGGTGACCTTATTAATGCAGCCCTACATGATTGACTGGCTACTACCTGAGTCAATGCGCTTTTACTTAGGATTTACTTGGCAGCTATGCATAGGTACATTGCTCGCAACACTTGTATGTTGCCTAGGTAAAGCGGCACACGAGAAGAGCGCATAAATGGCCTTACGCTATATTTTAGCCATCGATGGCGGCGGCACCAAAGTGTTAGCTGAGCTAAAAGAGCAGGCAAGTGGTGCGACTTTCCGTGCCCAAGCGGGTTCGGCATCAATTTCGAATGATCTTGATTTAGCGTTAGAAAACATTGTTAAAGTGACCCGTGATGTTTGTCAGCAAAGTGGCGCAAAGCCAAGTGAAATTGTCACCGTTATGGGGGTTGCTGGTGGCTCATCGCAGAGTCTTGCTGAACAATTAACAGTGATGCTCAAGCTAGTGTACGAAATAGAATTTGCCAGTTTGCAAATTACCAGCGATGCAATTACGTCATTATATGGTGCTAATCTTGGTGACCCATGTGTGGTTATTGCCCTTGGCACCGGTGCTGTCGGGGCACGATTAAACGCCCAAAAGCAAACAAAGTTGGTGAGCGGCTGGGGCTTTTCCGTTGATGATTTTGGCGGTGGTGCCCGCATCGGCCTGATGGCAGTGCAGCAATTATTAAACGATATAGATATTTATGATTTACCAAAAAGTCGATTAACGGTTCGTTTGAGTGAGCAGCTAGGATGCACTCGTCAAACAATTAGTAGTTGGCTTAAACAAGCAAAACCTGCGGATTATGCAGCATTTAGCCCATTAGTGTTTAGCTTACAAAACGACTGTGAGGCGGCAAAAACGGTATTAACAGAGCATACCCAATCGGTGGTTCGGTTAATAAATAAAAGCCGAGGTAACTCGCCGTTACCGGTGATTTTAATCGGTGGTTTAGCGAAAGTCAGCCAACCGTTATTGCCACGTGCCTTACAAAACGAATTATCTCCTTGTAAAGGAGATTCATTAACTGGTGCCGCCATTTTAGCGGCAAAGCATTACCATGACATTATTGAAAAAGGACAACCCAATGAGCCCTGAGCACGTCTTTAAGCAACAACGTGAGTTACTCGAAGAGTTAAACGGTATTGTCTCCGAAGGGCAAAACCCAGACACTTTGGATATCGATCTGCTCAGCTCCACTGAGATCCTCACTAAGATCAATAATGAAGATCACAAAGTAGCGGGTGCCGTGAAACAAGTGATCCCACAAATTAGCGAAGCAGTCGATCATGTGGTTGACGCATTTCAACAAGGTGGCAGGTTAATCTACATTGGCGCTGGCACCAGTGGTCGCTTAGGTATTTTGGATGCGGTTGAATGTGCGCCTACCTATAGCGTTAGCGATCAGCAAGTGCTCGGTATTATTGCAGGTGGTGACACCGCGGTTAAAAAAGCCGTAGAAGGCGCTGAGGATAGTACAACACTTGCTGTTGAAGATTTAAAAAATGTGAGTTTAACCAGTAAAGATGTCGTGATTGGCATAGCTGCCAGTGGCCGTACCCCCTATGTTTGCTCGGCAATTGAATACGCTAAATCGTTAGGTTGTGTCACTGTGGGTGTTACTTGTAACCCAGACTCAGCAGTGATGCGTTTACCACAAATTGGTATTTGCCCTGTAGTTGGTGCAGAAGCTGTGACTGGTTCTACACGTATGAAATCGGGCACTGCACAGAAACTGGTGTTGAATATGCTAAGTACAGCCAGCATGATCCGCACAGGTAAAGTCTATAAAAACCTGATGGTTGATGTAAATGCCAGTAACGAAAAGCTACATGCTCGTGCTATTCGTATTGTGATGCAAGCAACAGAGTGTTCGCAGCAGCAAGCCGTTGATTCATTAAAGCAAGCAGGGCAAAGCGCAAAACTGGCTATTTTAATTGTGTTGACCGGAAAACCAGCTCCTGAAGCAAAACAGTTATTGTCAAAAGCAGGTGGCTTTTTACGTAAGGCGGTTGAAGAATAATGCGTTTATTAGTTATTTTAGTTCTTAGTTGTTTTGCGCTTTTAGGTTGCCAAGAAACACCCGTACAAGCGCCTAAAAATGCACAGCCTTTACAGGTTGGCGCAGCCAATTTTCAAGCTTATGTTCCTGTATTAAAAGGTAAACGTGTTGGCTTGGTCGTTAATCAAACGTCAGTGGTGAATGGTCAACATTTGGTTGATGCATTACTTGATAATGGTGTAGTGATTGGCAAAATATTTGCGCCAGAGCATGGTTTTCGCGGCGATCATGACGCCGGTGCTCACGTTAAAAGCACAGTAGATGCTAAAACCGGCATTGATGTTGTGTCGATTTATGGCAGTAATAAAAAGCCAAGCCCTGAGATGCTTGCGGATCTAGATGTTATTATTTTTGATATTCAAGATGTTGGTGTGCGTTTTTATACTTACATCAGCTCAATGCATTACGTAATGGAAGCTGCCGCTGAAAATGGTAAACAGGTTGTGGTACTCGATAGACCTAATCCGAATATTGCCTATGTTGATGGGCCTATTCTTGACCCACAATTTCGCTCATTTGTTGGCATGCACGAAATTCCTGTTCTACACGGTATGACAGTGGCTGAACTAGCTCAAATGATCAAAGGCGAAGGCTGGATAAATGACGCAGATAAGCTTGAGCTAAGTGTCGTGCCTGTTGCGAATTATGACCGTACTATGGCTTATAAGCTACCAATAAAGCCAAGCCCAAACTTACCGAATGCTCAATCAATTGCGCTTTATCCATCATTGTGTTTCTTTGAAGCAACGCCTGTAACAATTGGCCGTGGCACAGATTTTCCGTTTCAAGTTGTCGGTTACTCGCCAGTAAAACTCGGCGAATTTAGTTTTACCCCAAGGGCAATTAAAGGCGCTTCAATGCACCCTAAATTCAAAGGGGTTGAAGTATTTGGTCAAGACTTACGAGATGCTGATATTCATGGTTTAGATTTAAGTTTGTTTATTTCGGCTTATCAACAGTTGAGCGCGAATGATCAAACGTTTTTTGAACGCGCTGGTTTTATGGATAAACTTGCAGGAACTGATAAATTGCGTTTAGCCATTGAAGCCGGCCAAACAGAGCAGCAAATAAAGCAAAGCTGGCAAGCGGATTTGAACGCTTTTAAACGCAAGCGAACGCCATATTTGCTGTATCAATAATAATTAGATAATTAGAGCAATAACAACGAGGCGCTTGCCTCGTTTTTTATATTTCTAAAAATTAATTGTGGTATATTCAGGGACTTGATTTATAAGGATATACCATGAAAGTTCATTTAATTGCCGCACTCGCTTTACTCGCTGGCTGCTCACAACTCCCAAACACTACAACAAGTAACTCAACCGATGTGCTCGACCTTCGTGATGATAAAAACGCAGCAGAGCAGCTGTGGACACTTAAACATGCAACAAAGCCCAACTATCCTCAAGCTGCTTTAATATCTAAGCAGACAGGCTGTGCGCGCTTTATTATTACTATTGATAAACAAGGTAATACCACTGATATTCGTTTTGTAGAGAGCTTCCCAGAAGGGCTGTTTGTCGATGTGTCGCGAGAGTCACTTAAACATTGGCTGTGGCAGGCAAGTAAAAGTAACAGCGAGTCGCGAGCGATAACCCGAACGGTGCAGCTAGACTACTTCATGAAAGAGGCGGCTAATATAGATGCTGCAAAAGCATTTTGTACAATTTAAGCTTTGTCTTTTACTTTTTTTGAGGCATAAAAAAGGGCCGCAATAGCGGCCCCAACAGGATTGATTAACTTAGAACTTGAAGTTAACTGAAAGCTGCAAACTACGCGGGTTATAGTAACTGCGTGATTCACCATAGTTTTCATCAAGTACATATGGGTTTTTGTTGTAACCTGTTTGGCGGTTAAAGACATTAAATATATCTGCGCGGAATTGTAATTCCATATCACCTGAGAACTTAAAGTCTTGGGTGTAGTTTAAGTCAAGTTGCCAGTGACTTGCAGTTCTTCGAGAACCTGCAGGCTCGGCATAGCGGCTAACATGGCTGGTTGGATAACCATACATAGTACCATCCCAGTTTTCCCAAGCTTGACCAGATTGGAATACAAAGTAAGCACCAATGTTTGCTTCCCACGGCACAGTGTAGTAACCATACACTTTAACTTTATGTGGCTTATCACCGGAAAGAGTCCCGTATCGGTTATCCCATGAGTAACGACCGCGACCATCACCATAGTATGATGAGCCAATAAAGTTATTTGCATCATTACTTGTTGTGGTATTGTCTTGGTCGAAATTACCGTAGTAATGGCTCCAAACATATGAAGCATTGATGTAGCTGTTTTCACCTAAGTATTCAGCTTCGATGCTGGCTTCCCAATATTTGGTTTCACCGCCATCGACTTCAGCAATCACATAAGAAGAACCACCAATTTCATCGCGGATTTCATCTAGGTTATCTACATATAAACCTTTATCTGCAATATGTTGCGGTACGCCATCAGCATCAACGCCAGAGTAGTCAGTTAAGCGTGCAGTGTTTGGCATATCTTCCCAAAAATGCATACCTTTACGGTGACGTACGTGAGCACGTAATACTAAATCAGAACCCACGTATTTAGTGGTACCAAGCGTGAACTCATTAATTCGACGAGGCTTCATGCCTTCTTGGAATGCTTTACCTGACGAGCCGCGTCGAGGTGATGCAGAAAGAATATTACCTGATTCATCAAGTAGTAATTCAATTTCAGCGCGAGTATTACGATCCCATGAAGCTGCACGAGCCAAAGAGCTTGCTTCAGGGTTATAAATAGCAAAGTTCGCAAATACTGAATCTTCGCCAGAGTATGTCCAGGTTGCACCTAAACGAGGTTGAAGCATATCACTCCAATCTGTTTTATACATTTCGTACTTATTTCCTGGAGCCAACTCATAACCTGAAACGGTTCCTGACTTCGCTTTTAAGCCTTGTCCGTACCAAGTATCTTGGCTCACAAGTAAACCGATATTATAAGTCCAGTCACCATGCTCAATAGTATCGTTTATTTCGAAATTGAGGCTGCGCATTTCAGAATCGATACCTGAGACTGTGCTTCCATCTTCAGTTGCCAGACTCATTTGTTGTACATGTGCTCTATATATAGCATCGGCAGGGTCAAAGCCTTCAGTGTCTGCATCAGCATCGACTAAACCGCCAAGGTAAGAGATGCGTCCCCAGCCATTTGATAATCGGGTAAGTTGCTCTTCACTTTCTTCCCACTTAGCACCAAAATGAAGCGTGTGGTATGTGTCACCCCAGTCAAATTCATGCTCTAAGCTAATTTCAAACGAATCACGATAGAAGTTAATATTGTCATATTGTGAATAAGCGCCAACTCCACCACCGCCTTTTAACACTCCATCTTCCGTGTAACCGTAGGTATTAATTAATCCGGTAGCTCCAGCATTGTAAATAGCAATTTGTTCTTCAGTGAAGCCTTCTTCAGGATCATAGTCTCTAAGGCTTGGTACCGAGAAGTAACCCATCTGAGTAAGGTTGTTAACATCAAGCTGACTATTTAATGAAGGTACGACACTCAACTCTGTATCTGGTTTCGAACCTGTTTCTAATTCAAACTTACTGTATTGGAATGATAGAGTGGTTGCAGAGCCTAAAATCCAAGAGCCATCCAAAGTAAAAATATCTTGGTCAGCTTTACTACCGACAGATACACTGTCAGTTTCGTAAGCGCCAATTGAATCACCTTTAACTTCTTTGTCGGATGTACGTTGTGAAATATTAATTAAAATATCGTCAGTTGGCGCCCAAGTTAATTTACCAAAGTATTCATCACGGATACTTTCATATTCTTTAACGCCACCATAGGCAGTATCTTTATTCGAGCGAGTTTCTTCTGGGCGATAATAAGAGGTATAGAAATATAAGGTATCCTCAATAAGTGGACCGCCTAAACTTGCTGTTAACCAGCTTTTATCGAGCTCATAGCTTTCTTCACCAACAGGTGTTGCAACAAAGCTTTTTGGTTGTACTTTGTACTCTACATTGCCGTGAAACTCGTCAGTACCTGATTTTGATACGGTGTTGATTGAGAAGCCGCCTGAGCGGTTAAAACCAACCGCTTTTGCACCACCGCGGTCCATAGTAACGTAAGCAACGTCGTGAGTTGATGGCTCTGATGCTAAGTTACCAAACATTGGCATTGAAACATTTACACCGTCAAATCCATAAGAGTTATCAACCCCAGAACCACCCGCTGACGGACCTAAAATTGTATTTGCCGAAAGCTCAACACCCGGTACAAGTTTTAATAGGTCACGATAATCTTGACCAACAGGCACGCTGTTGATTGCTTCTTCACCTAATGAGTTAGTTAGTGCAGACTTACCTTGGCGGAATAATTTACTGCCGGTAACCGTGATGACTTCAACGTTTTCGTTAGCACCACCCATAGTGACGTTTAGGCTCGAAGTTTGTTCAAGTAAAACATCCACAGTCATGGTTTGAGTTACACCGTTTTTATCGGTGAAAGTCAGTTCATAAGTACCCGGTTTTAATTGTGGTAAGTCGTAGCTGCCGTCTTCTCGTGTAACGACAGTACGTGGTTTTGGCATCACATTACTTTTTGCTGTAACGGTGATCCCCGCCAGTGACTGCTGTGCTTCTGGTGATGATACCTTACCTTTGATCCCCCCGGTTAGATTTGCAAAGGCTGGCGCGCTGGCGAGTGCCGCGGCCATAACAACACCGGTTAAGGCTGTTTTCTTTGCGCGAAGTGCATTGCTAGTCGCTTTTGCTATATAGCTCATTGCGAGTGTGGATGCATGTTGTTTCATTGTTTCCCGTCCTTATATTTATATGCTTTGCTGGACTACTTACCCAATTGAGACTTATGAACTTTAAAATTATGTTGCCCATATATTAAACAGGTGTTATTGGATGTGGTCAAGAATATTTTTTTATTTCAAGTTGTTCTTTTAGGAATAAAATATATAACCGATTTTAGGTAAAGCTTAGCAATGGCTTGCCTTAGCGAGTGGCTAATTTAGTGTTAGCAAAACTTTGTAAGAAATTATGACTTTTTGGTCAGTATCTTAGCTAATCGAGTAAATGATTTAGAGGGTAAAAATGAATTGTTAATTACAAATATAAAATAGACACAAAAAAGCAGCCTAAGCTGCTTTTTAGTATTTAAGTAACTTTAATGAAGAAATTAGTTATTCTTAAATTCGCCAACAACTTCATTAGAATGTTCTAGTAACTTACGGCCTTGACGGCTTGATTGCGTCAGGGCTATAAACAAAATATCAATGACAAAATCTTGTGCCGTTCGCGCTAAAATTGACGATAAACGTACAGACTCACCCTCAGCAACCGAGTAAAGTTTTACATCAGCTGAGTCGGCAACAAGGCTACTGCCAAATTTTGTCACTGAGATCACCGAGCTTGAATTTTTCTTGGCTTGCTTAACAACTTCGGCAATTTCGCGAGTCATACCTGATTCACTAATCGCGATGACCAAATCACCTTTCGAAAAGGTCGCAACATACGCAAGTTGTGCATGCCCATCTGGCTCTGCAATTGCAGGCATACCGAGTTTTTGTAATTTATAAGAAAAATCTTTTGCAACCAGCGCTGAGCCACCTAAACCACAAATTAAAATGCGCTTTGCTGATTTTAATAGCTCTACCGCCTTTTCGACAGCCGGTGCTTCGTTGAGGTTTTTGGTTTCGGTTAACACCGCCAATTTACTGCTTAATAGTTTTTCGGCGATTTGCTCTAGCGAGTCATTCAGGGTGATTTTGCCATGTAGCTTAGGTTCGCTCGTTTCATCGTTAAGGGCATCAATTACCGCAAGCTTAAAAGCAGGGAAGCCTTTATAACCTAACTTTTGCGAAAACTTCACCACACTTGATTGGCTTACACCAACCACTTTTGCTAGTTCAACCGATGATAAATTACGAATCGCATTCGCTGAATTTAACGTAAAGTCAGCAAGCTTAGCTTCGCTGCTCGATAGAGATTGGCGTAAGGCTTTAATTTTTACAAAAGTAGACATAGGGCTCACTTTGTTTGCTTAACTTAGTCAAAACGCAAAGCATGGTTCTATTATAAACACAGGGCTTGGGCGCATTGTTTGCTTAACACGACGACTTATTTTTGTTTTAGCAGACCTAA
Organism: Pseudoalteromonas sp. BZK2; assembly: GCF_014349195.1. NCBI lineage: Bacteria > Pseudomonadati > Pseudomonadota > Gammaproteobacteria > Alteromonadales > Pseudoalteromonadaceae > Pseudoalteromonas > Pseudoalteromonas sp. BZK2. The sequence continues at coordinate 81,386 of NZ_JACSOG010000014.1, forward strand.
GTTTGGAATATTTTTCTTAATTTAGATGGAATAATATAGTTTTATTCCATAATAGATACAACACTAATTATTGAGAAAGCCCTATTTTTAGTAACTTAGCGATAATGTATGCTTTTTATTCTTCAAATGTGAAATAAAATATTTTACATGTTAAGTGGGTGTTGCTACTGTATTGCTGAGAATCGTCAATGCTTAAATCATCAGGTATGAATCTGTTATGAGTTTTACCCCTTTGAAAACATTACTTAAACAGCTGTGTTATCTCAGTAGTGCGGCATTATTAGTAAGCTGTGCCAGTAATCCATATACCTACACACAATCAGCTAATTACAGCCATCGTGTTAAGTTCTTAGTGATGCATTACACCGCTATTGATTACGAAAAATCAATGCGTGCGCTCGTGGATGAAGGGGGATTGAGTTCACATTATTTATTACCCGAATCAGGCGATCCTAGTTACCCAAAAGATGATTTAGAAATTATTCAGCTAGTTGATGAAAAAGATAGAGCATGGCACGCCGGACGCAGCTTTTGGCAAGGACGAGAAGATTTAAACGATCATTCTATTGGTATTGAAATAGTGAATGTACCAAGCTGTCATATTCCTGAGCAAACAAAGCTTGCAATGGAAAACGACGCCAGCAAGTTATGTATTTTTCCAGACTATGATGCCAAACAAATTGAACTACTAATCAAGCTAAGCAAAGATATTCTTGCTCGTAATCCAGATATCGGCCCAACTCAAGTTATTGGCCATTCTGATATTGCCCCAAGCCGTAAGAACGACCCAGGCCCGCGTTTTCCTTGGTATCAACTGTATAAAGCAGGTATCGGTGCGTGGTATGACAGCAACACCGTTGATAAGTATTGGCAGCTATTTAGCGCATCAAAACCTTCTGTTGAGTTAATGCAAAAAGCATTGCGCAGTTACGGCTATGAGGTGATTGCAACGGGTCAGCTTGATTCGCAAACGCTCGATGCCCTAAGTGCTTTTCAAATGCACTTTTTGCCTTGGCATGTAAGCGGTAATAGTGATGCAAGAAGTGCCGCTGTGCTATTTGCATTACTAGATAAGTACTTTCCTAAAAAGCTTGAGCGGTTATTTAAAGAATATCAGCAGCAACAGCAAGCGGTTGAGCCTGCGCCAAAAACACTGGCCAATGCACAAGTTGTAGCGCGTATTCCGGCGCTTGATCCGAGTAGCCGCGCGCTAGTGAACGACAGAGGCACTTTTATAGCCTATAAAGGTCGCGGTGAAATCATCATTGAAAATCAAGATGCAACCAGTGCTGATATTTTCATTAATGGTGAAAAAATTAATATTGCCTCACCATTAACAGCCGAAAAAATATATCAATACAGTTTAGCTAAACGCACCCGCGATGGCATTAACACTTATAAGGTAGAGAATGTGTTGCCTGAAGGGGCAAGCTTAACCTTACGTTTTCCTTACCCAACGCTTGATACAAACAACAGTCAAAAGCGTTTTAGTGCCGTTGATGAGTTAATTAATCATGAGATTAAAGAGGGCTTTCCGGGCGCAGTACTTGCCGTTATTAAAGATGGCAAGTTGATCAAACTAAGCCATTATGGCGCGGCTAAAAAGTACCATGTTGATGGCAGTGAGCTTGCAAGCCCACAAGCCATGCAAAACGATACCTTGTTTGATATAGCTTCAAATTCAAAAATGTTTGCCACTAACTTTGCGCTGATGAAGCTTGCCAGCGAAGGAAAACTCGACGTAGAAAAACCGCTGTTCTATTACCTACCAGAATTTAGAGGCAGCGGCCGTGAACAGCGTTTAGTAAAAGATTTACTCACCCATAGTGCGGGTTACCCAGCCGTGGTTGATTTTCATCGTAAAGACAATAAATTTGGTGAGCGCTTTTTTTCTCAAAACAGCCTACGTACTAAAAACCTGTTATTAACAGGCGTGCCTTTTGTGGCTGGTCGTAACGTAAAACACCTATATTCTGATATCGATTATATGTTGCTTGGTGTATTAGTTGAGCGTATCAGCGGTATGGCGCTCGATACCTATGTTGAGAGCCAAGTTTATCAGCCGCTTGGTTTAACACATACGGTTTATAATCCATTGCAAAAAGGCTTTTTAGCTTCACAGATTGCCGCTACTGAGATTAACGGCAACACCCGAGGTGGTCGCATTGAGTTTGAAAACATTCGAACCGATGTACTGCAAGGTGAAGTACATGATGAAAAAGCCTTTTATGCTTTAGGTGGTGTAGCGGGGCATGCGGGGCTATTTAGTACCGCTGGTGACTTGTCCGTACTTATGCAGGTGTTACTCAATGGTGGCGGTTACGACAACAAACAAATTTTTACGCCACAAGTACTTGAACAATTCACAAACTCCCAAGCAAGCGATGAGACCTATGGGTTAGGGTGGCGACGCGCTGGGCATCAAGCGCGCAAATGGCATTTTGGCCCTTATGCTAGCCCGCGGGCTTTTGGTCATACGGGCTGGACAGGCACTGTAACCGTTATTGACCCCGAATACGACCTTGCTATTGTACTACTAACCAATGCGCGTCATACCCCAATTGAAGGCTCGCAAAAAAATTACCAGTTTGTCGGCAAGCGTTTTGAAACAGGTAAGTATGGCTCTATTATCTCACTGATTTATGAGAGTATATTAAATCACTAGTCGAATTAAGTTGAGTTTGGTGGCAAAGCCATTAAGCTTAGCAAGTTTTCGCATAATAAAAATAAAATGTTGTTCTTAATTTAAAAGGGTTTTTATGTCTTGGTATTCAATTTTACCACCCTTGATTGCTATCTTAATTGTGTTTTGGCGCAAAGAAGTGATCATGGCGTTATTAGTCGCTGTTGCGTCGTCTGAGTTTTTACTTGCTCTGAATGGTGAAGGTAATACCTTGTTTTTCACCTTTATTAATACCATAGAGCGAGTCATTGAAGTTGCCAGCTCCCCTGGTAATAGCCGTATCCTTATTTTTAGTGTTCTAATCGGTGCTTTACTTGCCTACATTCGTGAATCTGGCGGTGTGGCTGCGACGGTTAATTTACTGATGAACAAAGGGGTTGCAAAAAGTAAGCGCCAAGTGGGTTACTTAACCATGTTCTCAGGTATTGCGGTGTTCATTGAATCGAACTTAAGTGTATTAACCTCGGGGATTTTATCGCGTGGTTTGTTTGATAAATTTAAAATGAGCCGAGCGCGCCTTGCTTACATTATCGATAGTACTAGTGCACCTGTATGTATTTTAATCTTGCTAAATGGCTGGGGCGCTTATGTGTTGGGCTTGCTTGGCAACTACGAAATGGAAGAGTCAGCTGTATCGGTATTATGGGGCAGTATTGGTTATAACTTCTATGCCATTATCGCGCTACTTATCGTGTTTTATACGATTACTTTCGACAAGGTACATGGCCCATTAAAGCAAGCAGAAGAAAATTTTGAACAACAAGAAACCGAACTAACAGAAGAAGTCAAAGGCTCAAAAGCGCGTTACATGCTTGTGCCACTTATCACTTTAATTGGTAGCATGGTTGGTTTTATGTTCTGGACTGGCGATGGCGATATTGCCAGCGGCAGCGGCTCTAAATCAGTGCTGTATGCAACTATTTTAGCTTGTGTTGTGGCTTACTTTTTAATGATTAGCTCGCGTGAATTTACGCATCATAAGCTTGTTGATATTGGCTTTAAAGGAATGGGTGAGTTACTGCCATTAGTGTCTATTGTATTACTTTCACTCACTTTAGGTGCAAGCTTAAAAGACCTAGGTACGGGTGTGTTTGTAGCCGGACTAGTCGGTGATTTCTTACCTATTTACTTGGTTGTGCCAGTGCTGTTTTTAACCGGTGCAGTAATTTCATTTACCACAGGTACTTCGTGGGGCACATTCGCAATACTTATTCCAATTGGTGTACCGCTCATTCAAGCATTAGGTTTACCACCTTCATTGGTCATTGCTGCTATTCTAGGTGGTGGTGTGTTTGGCGATCACTGCTCGCCAATCTCAGATACCAGCGCAGTATCGGCCATTGCATCAGGGTGTGATTTATTAACTCACGTAAAAACCCAAATGCCATATGCCTTATTCGGCGGTGCGCTAACTTTTATTGCTTACCTAGTGACGAGCATAATTGTTTTATAAGTAATAGCTTTAAGCCTTAAGTTATAAGTAAAAAACCACAGAGGAGTCTGTGGTTTTTTATTGCTTGTAACGTAAGTCGTATGTTCAAGTTTGATAGCCGTCAGTTTGAAAGCTGATAGCTCTGAGGTGTTGGGTTTCGCTTCGCTCTATCTAACCTACGATTTAGGTACAACCTTATAAACACCGACACCATCAACACCAAGATATAAATCACCATTAGGATGGGTGGCAAGGCTGCGCACGCGACCTACACCTTCAAATACCTTACTGTGGCCTGTTACTTTGTCACCATTAAGTTTCACTAACACAAGGTGACCAAACTTCATCGAACCTACGGCAATTTGACCTTGCCACTGAGGGTATTTATCGCTGGTGATAAATTCCATTCCAGAAGGGGCAATGGAAGGCACCCAATACCAATCAGGTTGTTCCATTCCCTCGCGACTGGTTTCGTCAGTAATTTTTGTACCAATGTAGTTGATCCCATAAGTGATCTCAGGCCAACCATAGTTAGCACCTGCTTTAACTATGTTGATTTCATCGCCGCCCCGCGGGCCATGTTCATGGCTCCAAATAACTCCCGTTTCTGGGTGCATCGCCATACCTTGAGGGTTACGGTGTCCATATGAATAAATACTTTTGTGAGTTGTTTTATGGTTATAAAACGGGTTTGATTTAGGGATAGAGCCATCGCTATTGATACGGTGAATTTTGCCAGCATCATAGTCAAGGCTTTGTGGGTGAACGTCTCTTTTGCCACGGTCGCCAATAGAGAAGTACAAGTAACCTTGTTTGTCGAACTCAATACGCGAACCATAGTGTTTTGTTGTTTCAATATTAGGCTCGCCATCAAACAATAATTGCTGATCGATAAGAGCCATATCTTTAAAGCGGGCGCGCATAATCGAGGTGTTATAACCCTCACCATCGCCTTCATAGCCCGAGTACGAAAAGTAAATCCAGCCATTGTCGGCAAAGTTCGGATCAAGCTCTATGTCTAATAAGCCCCCTTGACCTTCATCATGTACTTTAGGTGTGCCTTTAACTATTTGCTCAACGAGTTTGCCATCACGAATTAATCTAAGCTCGCCACGTCTGTCGGTAACGAGTAAGTCACGCTCGTTAAGCCAAGCCATACCCCACGGAATTTGAATTCCTTCACTTACTAATTCTAGTTTGTAGTCATTAGCGCTAGCATCCAGAGGGATCTTTTGCTCCGGCTGAGCGCACGCTTGCAAGCTCGACAAGCTAATTGAGGTAATGATTAAACGGTTAAACAAAGACCTTTTCATGGTAACTCCATAATATTTAAACACGATGTTACTAGCCTAGCTGGTTCAGCATTAAATTGTTATTAACATTAGAGCAATGTGCGATTATTGGTAGGAAAAGCGAGGTAAAGAGTGGAGTATTAGCTGTCAGCCGTCAGTTTGAAAGCTGGTGGCTCGTTGAACCATCGTGCGAAATAAGTTTCACGCCTACGGTACTCCTTTACTCTTTCCCCCTTGTAGCTCGCTAACTTGTTTTAAATCTGCTAGCTTAGCAAGTTCTTATTCTTAAAAGGATTTAACCAGTCGTATGAAGTCAGAAAAGTTTTTTAAATGGGTGTGGAATGTTAACGGCCTAATTTTACTTATGGGCTTAATCATTGGAGCTGCAGCAATAGGGTATAATTTTGTTGCTTACTTACTAAAGTCCGATAACCATGTTCAGCAACAAACACTAAACTTAGCTGAAGATGAAAAGCAGCAAGAAAAGTGGAAACTGGGTTACCCCCGTAAGGTCGAGGGGAGTGATTTTTACTTTATCCCGTTGGAATCAGAAAAACTGGATATCGAGGTGAAAGCTGATGTAACAGTTTACAATAATTTTAGCGGTGGTTATAAATACAGACCTACGCGCTCAAAGAACATTTTGTTTCTTAATGACAAAACCAATCACGCCAAGTGGCTATTTAAAACAACGGATCAGTTGATCATAGAGTTTGGTGCTTTAAGCCATTACGAAGAGTTTGATACTCGAGTTTACAATGAGCAAAAAGCCAATGCTCCTAAGGCCGTTTCTTACGAAGTTATCAAAAACGATACCAACAACGACAAACTGCTCGATGGCAAAGATAAGCGCACCTTCGCGCTAAGCAAGATTGATGGCTCAAACTACAGCGAAGTTATTTCAGGTTACAACCGCATTGTAGAGTCTAACCTCAACGCTGAAGGCAATTTATTCGTTGTATTTATTAACAACGATGAAGTTTACTCTATGCTGGTAGACTTAGATACATTTGAAGTGATTAGTAAAAGCATGTTGCCGAGGGTAGGGGAGTGAGATTGATATTAGGGATCAGATGTCAGAAAAATGATCTGGCATCTGAAGACTAACTACGCGGGCTAAACCAGCTGCTACCTAAAAACTTGCGACTTTACTCTTGTAGCCCTCTAAATTGTTTTAAATCTGATAGCTGACGGCTTCGAGTGTGTTTGGGTTTTCACTCCGTTCTACCCAACGTCACGTAGGTCGTCATTTATGGCGACAAATTATCTTTTCATTAACGGGCTAAAGCCCGACCTACAAGAGTATGGATTGCGGCCACCGCGCGAAATAAATTTCACGCCTACGGTACTCCTTTACTCTTTCCCCTTGTAGCTCGCTAACTTTTTTAAATCTGACTGCTCTGAGTGTGTTGGGTTTCGCTACGCTCTACCCAACCTACGAGCTCGCTAACTCGTACAATTTTCCGCCTCATGGGTTAACTGTTTGAGTGCGATGATTTGGCCTTGTTTGTTCTGGTCTAGGGCGAGTAGGTCACCTTGGTGAATATGAGTATCTAGGGTGCCGTGTTTTTGTAGTTCTTCAAGGAGTGATTGTTTAATTTGTACTATGACATTTTGCTCGCAGTCGGCGATATACCAGTCGTTATCAACACTGACTAGACGGCCGGTGAAGCTGGTGCGGGCTTGGTGATTGGCTAATGCTTGTTGGTAGTTCGCATCTAGGCTTTGTTTTTGTTGTTTAAGATTACTCACATAGCTGCCTTTGGCGTCGAGTTCGTGTACCTCAAGCCATTGATAATCTGATAAATCCACGGCGTAAACATCGGTTAATTCACGGTTGTTGTATTGCAGCATGACAAAGCCAAGAATCGCTAAAGCAGCAAAAACACCGGTCATTTGCAGGCCTAAAAAGTGCTGTGGTCTTGGCGTTGCCGACTGTGGCTTTTGCATATGTGAAAGCTCGTCGCTGCTTAAGCTGTGCTCTGCCTTACGTTTTTGAAAATGTGCTTTTAAATCAGCATCGAATTGCTCGTCGTTACGCTTCATGATGGCCTCCTAGTTGTTGTTTCAGGTTTTGACGGGCATATCGCAGCCGAGTTTTAATGGTCTCTGGGTTACTTTGTGTGATTGCAACAATGTCTTCGAGACTAAAGCCTTCTTGTTGTAAGGTCAGCGCTTCACGTTGTACAAAGCTAAGCGCCATAAGTGCTTTATCAAAGGCTTCATAGTCGTAGTGATAACTTGCATCCTGAGATTCAGCAAATAGTTGGTTATCTTCTAATTCAACGAACTTTTGCTGCTTACGAAATTCATCAATTAATAAATTACGAGCTAAGCGAAAAAGCCACGCTTTTGGGTTGTTCTGATCATTGTAAAAGTCGCGTTTATCAATAACTTTTAACCAGGTTTGCTGGCATATATCAAGGGCAAGATCTTTATCACTTTGTGTAACTAGATAGTGATAAAGATCGTTCCCGTATTGAGCAACGAGTTGGTTAAGGTAACGGTTGTCGCCCGTTTTGGCATACTGCGCCAAACAATCTGTGTTTGGCTTGTCAAATAACCATGTCTTGATGCTCATTAGCATAGGCAGTTATCCATCTATTTTAAAATCAAGTTGAACGCTTTGGTTTGTTTGTAATTGTGCCACACCTTCAACAACTTTAGGGCGATATTTCCAACGTTTAATCGCGCGAATTGCTTCACGGTCAAATACCCGTTTTGGCTCAGCATCAATAATAACAGGATCAATCACTTCACCAGTCGGTGAAATACTAAAGCTAATTTGCACCCAACCTTCAATGCCGTCGCGAGCTGCTACCGGAGGGTACTTAGGGTTAATACGCACAATTGGCGTTGCATCTCCTGTTGGTTGATTAATAGTTTTGCTCAGTGTGTCGCCAATGTTATCGAATGTCATTGTTGGTGTTAAATCAGCTACCACAACTGTTTCGGTCGTATCAATGGTTGGCCGCGGTGGCACTTTTGGTGGCATTTTAGCAACTGGCGGTGGAGGCAGTGTTTGCTTTACTTGCACTTTTGAGTCTTCCGGTACTTCATAAATTTCAACCGTGATGTCTGGGCCTGTTTTTACATCGGCTCTTTGCTCAGCAGAAATTAAGTACTGCATAAATGCAAATGCTGCAAAGGTCATGACACCACCACCAATAATTGCTGCGGTTGTCTTTAAAGCAGCATTGCTGTTATTCAAGCTTGCTGAGTTTAGTGGTAAAGTATGCATAGCCGTTCCTCTTTGGATAATTGCTTTCATAGCTAAAACGGCTGGCAAATAAAAAAGGGGTGAAATTTTTTTCACTTTTTATTTTTCACAAGTTTTTTAGGTTGTTATGAAACTTATTCAAATAGATAAAGCCCGTTACCGTAAACATTTAAACCAAGTAATTATTGCTTGTGTAATTGCTTTAGCCGTTGGCAGTTTAGCCATTTCACAAACATTAATTGCGTTATTTCCTGATCCAAGCGGTAGCCATTTTCATTGGAACCTATTAGGTGTTGTTGTGTGTAGTTTGCTGGTGGGCTTTGTGCTTAATAAGTACCGCAATCATGATTACATGACTGAAATTGTCTATGTGTGGGAGCTTAAAAAAGCGCTGAATAAAATCACCCGTAAAATGCCAAAGTTAAAAGCAGCAGGGCGTGAGGGCAATGCCGATGCTTTATTAGCAATTCAATACAGTTATGCGGGGTCACGTTTGTTATGGCAGCTTGATGACAACACTATTACCATGGATGAGTTGGCAATTAAACAGGCTGAGCTTGATAGTGTTGCGCAGCAGTACAATTTAACTTTAGATGTTGATAAGTATGACGAAAAGATACTAAATCAATACTAAAAAGTTGTCTTTGTACCTATTTTGCTTTATTTTTTGTTGCGTCAAAATTTTAAAGATTGTGAACAATGAAAAAAATAACACATACAGTTGTCTCGTTGCTGCTACTAGGCCCCACTTTTGCTAGCGCTAATGATATTAGTTTTTCGATTGGTGGTGGCTATCCGTACTTTGTAATACCTGAAGTATCTGTTGCAAGTGCTGACTTAAGCCAGCGTTGGTATGGCAATTATAAGATAGGCCTTGATGATGGTTTTTCTGTGGGTTTTGAGCAAGCTATAAGTGATAATAATAAACATGCAATCGGCTTGCTGGTTGGCGCATTAGGAAACAGAGAAGTAGATACTCAGTGCGATGAATCTCAAAATAGCGATGAACTTACAGCAGCATTTGCCAACGCAATTGGTTGTGCTCTCGCTGAAGCGTTTGATGAAGAAACCACTAATGGTATTGGGCTTAGTTACAGCTATAATTTCAGTGGCTTAAACCAAGACGGTTGGCGATTGAGGTTTGAATTAGGGTACGGTGAAGCCTCAAACGATGATAATAAACGTGTTGATGGTGGTATCAACTTGAGTTATGAGTTTTAAGCAATTTTTTGAAGCAAATAATAAAGGTGGTTCATTTTAATGAAGAAGATTTTGATTGTTTGCTTGGGCAATATTTGTCGCTCACCCACAGCTGAGGCGGTGCTTCGTAGTCGAGCAAAGTCATTAGGTATTAATGTCAAAGTTGATTCTGCTGGCACCATTGGTTATCACCAAGGTAATCCACCAGATCCTCGCTCAAAAGCAGCAGCCGAAAAGCGCGGCTATAGTTTTAAAGGAATTTATTCGCGACCTGTGACTCAAGCTGATTTTTATGAGTTTGATTTAATCCTCGCAGCCGACAGGCAAAATCTTGCTGATTTAAAAGCCCAGTGTCCAGAGCACTTACAATATAAGCTGTCGCTATTTTTAAGTCATGGTGACGCAGGGGAAAGCGAGATCCCTGATCCCTACTATGGTGGCGATCAAGGCTTCGAAAAAGTACTCGATTTAATTGAGAACGCAGCAGATAAACTACTTAACAAGATATGATAGGGTCGCACTGCGACCCTGTTATTTAGTTGTTGATTTTAAAATCTAATTGCACCCGAGAAGTCGCAGCAATAGCTTGCCCATTTTCAAACTTAGGGGCATAACGCCACTGTTTTACTGCTTTAACAGCTTCTCTTTCAAATGCAGAGCCACCCTCAGAGCCAACCACAGTAATGTTGTCTACAAAGCCTGACGGGGTTACTTCAAACTCCATTACGACACTGCCATCTTCCATACGTTGAACTTTTGATTTTGGATATTTAGGATGTACGCGATATAACGGCTCTTGTTCTTGGCTTTCTTTCCACGGCACCATTTTCGCAATCGCTAAGCAATGTTTAGTTGCTTCGTCGCTTTTACCTGTTTTTTCGTATAAGTGAACTAGCTTTGAATGGGCGTTTAATTCGGTTTGATGATCAAAGTCTAGCTCTTGATCAAATACGCTTACCACGTGATTTAAACGCTCAATGGCGGTGCTGTATTTACGTTGATTTTCTGCAAATGCGGCAACTAAAAAGTCAGCGCTAATACGATCGACAGCGTTATTGGGTAAATTCTCTTGATAGTAATCATCGGCTTCTTCAAGATATTTCTTTGCTGTGTAATAGCGCTCACCAGTGCCTTTATATGCAAGGATACGAGCGGCGGTCATTTTTGCATCTGCAACAAGCTTGGCGGAGTTTTGTTTTTCAGCAATGGCAATGACATCATCTAAATACGTATCTGCACGCTTAGCTGAAGGTGTTGATTCTGCCATGCCGATTAATGAGTCATACACTTGTGCACTGAGTTTACCGTGATTTTGTTCTAGTATTTCGTAGGCTGTACGATATAACTCAAAGCGTTGCTCTTGCTCGCTTTTATCTAGGCTGTTTGCATAGTTAATAGCAAGGTTCGCAGTGTTGTCGGCGCTTTCGCCATAAACTTTTTTGCCTAGTTCAAACGCTTTTTTTGCAAGCTCACTACTGTCTTGCTGATTTTTTACAGCGGCGACATAAGCGCGGTAGGTGTCGTTAAACTCTTGTGTGGTCGTTTCATTAGCCATGCTTTGCTGGCTAAATAAAAGTGCCATGCATAAGGCAAGCGAGCTCTTTTTCATAATATTCCTTATTATTTTGCCCTGAGATAGAGAAGGGAATTAATACTAGTTGATGATAATCATTATCATCATTAGGTGCAAGGTAGCAAGTTACACTCGCTGTGTCACTGTTGAATATTAAGATACATAGTATGTTTTTATTAACAATTTGAACAAGGTCTGACTGTTTATCGAGATTAAACTAATCTATTTTTTCGAATATTTTGAATGTGATTTTTTAAAACGCATTACAATTCAATTAGGTAGCTGTATGACGGCGAGTTTTCAAGTGTTTGATGAGCGCCACTAAAGCGAGGCGCAAAGCTCGTATCTTGGGGTGGTTTGAGTGTATAATACTTGAATTGCTGGTAACTGCCTCAATATTAGTTATCACTCGTCGTATGTTGCATCCTTACAACCTCAAGCTGTTGTAATCACATTTGCAGTATCGCATTTATTTTTTAATTTGGATTTGTCGTGGCGCAAGTAAGAGCAAGAGTCCAGCTGAATGTTGGCAAAAACAGTGATATCCCTGCAGAAATCGTATCCTTCAGTGGCTTAAATGATGGCCAAGAACATGTTGCTTTAGTGTTTAATCAAGCAGACACAGAGCAAGATGTTCCTTTAATTCGAATGCATTCAGAGTGTTTAACGGGCGATGTATTTCACTCTTCACGTTGTGATTGTGGTGAGCAATTAAATGAGTGTATCGAGATGATGCACCAGCAGGGTGGTATTTTACTGTATTTACGCCAAGAAGGCCGTGGTATTGGCTTATACAATAAGATTGATGCTTACGTATTACAGTCGCAAGGTATGAATACGTACGAAGCAAATAACCATTTGGGTTTTGCTGATGATTTACGTGATTTTTCTGACGCGGTATTAATGCTCGAAGCACTCAATCAAAAGCATGTTAAGTTAATGACTAACAACCCAAATAAGCTCAAAGCACTGCGTGATGCGGGTATTGAAGTTGATTCAGTGGTTGGCACTCATGCGCACATTAAAGCGGGTGTGGTAGGTAACCGAGCTTACCTTGAAACGAAAATCAAACATGGCTCGCACATGCTTGATATTAAAAAAATTAAAAAGCCTGAGTAAATTTCACAACAGGTGACTATAAACAAGCGGCGCACCCAGTTATACTCGGTGCGTTTTGTCGTTATTGAATGAGAAACTATGTCGATCGAAGTACGTATTTTTAAAGCTGATGCGGGCGTTAAATGGTTTAAAGCTGGGTGGGAAATCTTTAAGCTGCAACCTTTGACTTTTATTTTAATGCATCTGCTAATCGTGATAATTAGCTTTTTGGCATTGCTGCTACCTTTACTGCAAGTTGTTGGTGCGTTTGTGACGCCATTTTTGATGGCAGGTTTTTATCAAGCTGTGTTAACTAAGCAGCAAGGCGGGACTATCAGCCAAGCTGATATTTTTAAGCCATTTAGTAATAAAGGAAACCGTATAGGTTTAGTGCGTGTGGCTGTGTATCAGATGGCGGCAGGTATTTTATTAGCCTTACTGTCTAATTTCATTTTTGCAGATGCCTACGCAGTTATTTCGAGTCAAACTTTCGACCCACAAAACCAAACACATATTGCCGATTTATTAGCAACCATTTCAATGGGGCAAGTTGCGGTATTTCTATTGGCGATCTGTGTGTATTTAACTGCTTTTGCCTATGCAGTGCCTTTGGTTTATTTTCAAAAGCAAAGCAATATGTTTCAGGTTTTAAAAACCTCATTCATGGTGTTTTACCATAATATGGCGCCACTTGGTGTTTATGGCCTAATTTGCGCTGTTTTAATGGTGATCTGTATTCCTTTATCGTTTATTCCACTATTGGTTTTAATGCCAATTTGTTACATTAGCTTCTTCGTGTCTTTTCAGGCCATTTTTATGCCAGTTGTGCCAAAAGGTGATGACCAAACAAAAGCACCTGAAGCACAGTCACAATCAGGACGCTTTGACGCGTAATGGATGATAAAGAACAAAAGTTAAAGAATTACGTACTTTGGTTATTGTCCCGACAAGATTATTCGCGTCGGGATTTAACGCGAAAGTTACAGCAAAAAGAGGCGACACCTGAGTTTACAGAGCGCTTGTTAGATTGGTGTGAATCACACAACTTTATTAACGAACAGCGCTATTGCGAAGGGTTTGTACGCCGCCATTTAGCTAAGTATCATGGTGTAAAACGCATTCAGAGCGAAGCAATGGCAAAAGGGATAGATCGAGCACTACTAGACAAGACGCTCGAGGAGTTCGAAATCGATTGGTTTGAACTCGCAAAGGACGCATATTTAAAGAAGTTTTCAAATTCAGGTAAAGAACTCGACCAGAAAGAAAGAGCGAAACGTGTACGCTACTTGATGTATCGAGGCTTTAATTACGAACAAATTGATTTTGCAATGCAAGCACAGCAATAAACGGGTGAGATTTTCACATGCAGCATATGACTACCGCACAGATCAGGCAACAGTTCTTAGACTTTTTTGCCTCTAAACAACACCAAATTGTTCCTTCAAGCTCGCTGATCCCGGGTAACGATGCCACGTTATTATTCAACAACGCCGGTATGGTGCAATTTAAAGATGTATTTTTAGGTGCGGAAAGCCGCCCTTATTCACGTGCAACCAGCTCACAACGTTGTGTACGCGCAGGTGGTAAACATAACGACCTTGAAAACGTAGGCTACACTGCACGCCACCATACATTCTTTGAAATGCTAGGTAACTTCAGCTTTGGCGATTACTTCAAGCAAGACGCAATCAAATTTGCTTGGGAGTTTTTAACTGACGTTGTAAAACTACCGCAAGAAAAGCTCCTTGTTACTATTTATCACGATGATGAAGAAGCCTTCAACATTTGGCATAAAGAAGTGGGTCTAAGTGAAGACCGTATTATTCGCATTGCAACTAGCGATAACTTCTGGTCAATGGGTGATACAGGTCCTTGTGGTCCATGTTCTGAAATCTTTTACGATCACGGTGAAGAAATTTGGGGTGGTCCTCCAGGTTCACCTGAAGAAGACGGTGACCGTTTCATCGAGATCTGGAACCTAGTATTTATGCAGTATAACCGCCATGCCGACGGTACAATGGAGCCGCTTCCTAAGCAGTCTGTTGATACAGGTATGGGTCTTGAGCGTATCTCTGCAATTTTACAAGGCGTGCACTCAAACTACGAAATCGATTTATTCCAAGCGCTTATTGCAGCAGCGGCTAAAGTAACAAACGCACAAGATTTAGATGATAAATCGTTACGCGTTGTGGCTGACCACATTCGTTCGTGTGCGTTCTTAGTATCTGACGGCGTTATGCCGTCAAACGAAGGCCGTGGTTATGTATTACGTCGTATCATTCGTCGTGCTGTTCGTCACGGTAACAAGCTAGGTGCGAAAGGTGCATTCTTCTACAAGCTAGTTGCTGCGCTAATTGAGCAAATGGGTCAAGCGTACCCAGAGCTTGCTAAGCAACAAGAAATTATTGAAAAAGTACTGCGTATTGAAGAAGAGCAGTTTGGTAAAACACTTGAGCGTGGTCTGGCTATTTTAGAAGAAAGCCTAACTGACATCGAAGGTGATGTGATCCCAGGTGACTTGGTATTCAAACTGTACGACACTTACGGTTTCCCAGCTGATTTAACGGCTGACGTGGCGCGTGAGCGTTTCATGACGATTGATGAGCACGGCTTCCAAGAGTGTATGGCTGTTCAGCGTAAGCAAGCACAGCAAGCGGGTAAGTTTGGTGCTGATTACAACCAACAACTTAAGTCTGAAAAACACACAGACTTTAAAGGTTACGATGCAGAACATTACACAGGTACTGTGGTTGAACTTTTCTCTGAAGGTCAATCGGTTTCTGTACTTGAAGATGGTCAAGAAGGTATCGCAATCTTAGACCGTACACCGTTCTACGCTGAATCAGGTGGTCAGGTTGGTGACACGGGTGTGTTAAAAGTAGCTGGTGGTGAGTTTGTAGTGACTAACACCACGAAACTTGGTAATGCATTTGCACACCATGGTCGTGTACAAGGTCGTATTGGTACAAACGATAAAGCAGAGGCAACCATTGATGCAGCACGTCGCGATAGCATCAAGAAAAACCACACTGCAACGCATATCTTGCATGAAACATTACGCCAAATTTTAGGTGAGCACGTAAGTCAAAAAGGTTCACTAGTTGACCCTGAACGTTTACGTTTTGACTTCTCACACTTTGAAGCGGTAACAAAAGACGAATTACGTCAAATCGAGCGCGCGGTAAACGATGAAATCCGTCGTAACTTTGCGCTTGAAACTGAGCTAATGGCTATCGAAGATGCAAAAGCAAAAGGTGCGATGGCATTATTCGGTGAAAAATACGATGACGAAGTGCGCGTAGTAACCATTGGTGATTACTCAATCGAGCTATGTGGTGGTACTCACGTTAAGCGCGCAGGTGATATCGGTTTATTTAAAATCGTATCAGAAAGCGGTATCGCGGCCGGTATCCGCCGTATTGAAGCGGTAACGGGTGCTGAAGCGGTTGCTTATGTAAGTGAGCAAGAACAACAGTTAAACGATGTTGCAGCACTAGTAAAAGGTGATAGCAGCACAGTACTTGAAAAAGTAACTGCGTTACTAGAGAAATCAAAAGGCCTTGAGAAGCAAATTGCACAGCTTAACGACAAGCTTGCAAGTGCGGCTGGTGCATCGTTACTTGACTCTGTTGTTGAAGTGAACGGTATTAAACTACTGGTTGCTGATGTTGCAGGTACTGAGTCTAAAGCACTACGTGGCATGGTTGATGACCTGAAAACGAAGATTGGCTCAGGTGTTATTGCCCTTGGTGTTGCTAATGGCGACAAAGTAAGCCTAATTGCCGGTGTAACTAAAGACTTAACAGGTAAAGTGAAAGCCGGTGAACTTGTAAATCACATGGCTGCACAAGTAGGCGGTAAGGGCGGTGGTCGTCCTGATATGGCGCAAGCAGGTGGTACTCAGCCAGAGAACCTAGCTGCAGCCTTAGAAAGTGTAACGGCTTGGTTAACTGAGCGTTCTTAATCACTAGTGGCACTTATCGTCCAAAAATTCGGTGGCACCTCAGTTGGCTCAATAGAGCGAATTGAGGCCGTCGCCGACCTTGTTGTAAAAACCAAACAACAAGGCCATCAAGTTGTGGTGGTGCTCTCGGCGATGTCGGGAGAAACTAACCGTCTAATTGAACTCGCTAAACAAATCGATTCTCGACCCAGTGCTCGTGAGCTTGATGTATTGCTAACCACCGGTGAGCAAGTGTCGGTCTCTTTACTCGCTATGGCTATTATTAAACGTGGTCACTCAGCGGTAAGCTTACTTGCTGATCAGGTCAACATTCGCACCGATAACATGTTTGGTAAAGCGCGGATTGAAGAGATTGCGGCGACTCGTCTAAAGCATGAACTTGAACATAACCGGATTGCTATAATAGCGGGCTTTCAGGGCCGCGATATTGAAGGCAATATCACCACGCTTGGTCGCGGTGGTACTGATACCTCTGCGGTTGAGATTGCAGGCGCTATCAATGCCGATGAATGTCAAATTTACACCGATGTTGATGGGGTATACACCACCGACCCACGTATTGAGCCTAATGCGCGACGTATGAGCCATGTCACCTTCGAAGAAATGCTCGAAATGGCTAGTCTTGGGGCTAAGGTACTGCATATTCGTAGTGTCGAAGCGGCAGGAAAATACAATATACCGCTCAGAGTGTTATCGAGTTTTAACCCGGATCAAGGGACCTTGATCAGTTTTGAGGAGCCGGATGTGCAAGCAAACATTGTGTCGGGTATCGCCTTTAATCGTGACGAAAGCTTGATTTACGTCAATGGCGTACACCAAGGAACGGAAAACCTTGCAAAAATTTTGAAACTTTTTGCAGAATTTGGCATCGAAATAGATATGATTAATCAAGTTAATCATAACTTTGAAAAAATAGACTATGCTTTTACTGTGCACACGAATGATTTTGAGCAAGCCCTTGAAATTTTGACCAGTAACCAAGATGGTATCAGCGCAGAATCTATTAAAGGGGTCAGCAATGTTGCCAAGGTGTCTGCAGTAGGTGTAGGGATGAAATCTCACTCTGGTGTGGCAAGTTTATTTTTTAATGCCCTTGCCGATGAAAACATCAAAGTGATGCTTGTATCGACATCAGAAATAAAGATATCAGTTTTAATTGACGAAAAGTATTTAGAACTGGCTGTACGTGCGCTACACAAAGTTTTTTTAACCGAAAATGAATAAGATCTAGAGTTTTTACTTACTTTTAAGTCTAGATTTCATTAGAATGTTTTTGACGCGGAATCTTTTAATTTTTTGGAACATGGGAGCAAGAGAATGCTAATACTAACTCGTAGAGTAGGTGAAACCCTAATGATCGGTGACGAAGTAACAGTTACTGTTCTTGGTGTTAAAGGAAATCAAGTTCGCATTGGTGTAAACGCACCGAAAGATGTATCAGTACATCGTGAAGAAATCTACATGCGAATTCAAGCAGAGAAATCTAACCCAAATCCGGGCAACGTTTAATCAGCGACAGATATTTTAAGAGCCACTCACTGAGTGGCTCTTTTATTTAGTTCGGCTGTCATTTCATCATTTAGCGCTTGTTTAGAAATATATTGCATACCGCGCTGTGCCTTTAAAATATAACCTCGCTCAGTTTCAATAATCTCACTAATCTGTTGCCAGCTTAATTGGTAGCTTTTATGCGGGTTTTCGGCTTTCACCCCATCATCATCAAATACGATAGTCACTTCGCTGCCTGATGCACGGCTCATCATTTGTCTTGTGACCCACCATGGGCGCTTGTAATAAAACGATAAGCACTCAACGACGGCAAGCATAATCATAAAGCTACCAAGGTAATGATTCTCTAATTGATAAAACGCCAATAAGCCTAAGGTTATTAACAATATCAACAGCGGGTATTTAGGCTTGGCTTGAGATGAATAAGGCAAAGACTCATCAAAGCATTCGTAATAATACGGTTTATCTAATGTGTAAGTTGTACTTAATGTCATTCGTGGGCTCACTTAATTTGCTGACAGCAGTTTAACATTGATAGAAAAAATCTGCCGTAGTTGGTTTTCATTTAGTTGTCATTGTGAGAGCTTAAGGTATGTGTATTTTAAAGGCGTAAGTTGTATGTTTGTTAGTTCAATGTCATTAGCACTTGCAATGACCACAAATACTTTTTTAGTTATGGGCGATATGCCATACACCCCGATTGATGAAATTAATCTCGCCAAAGGCGGAAAAATTACCAAGGCAATCGAAGCAACACCTCATGGCTTTTTAATACATCTTGGTGATATGAAATCCGGGGCGCTTGCTTGCACGAACAAGCTTTTGCAAACAAATAAAGCGTTATTGACGTCATTGACCCCACAGCCTTTTATTTACACCCCCGGTGATAATGAATGGACCGATTGTGACCGAGAAAAGCTATCGGTACGTTTTGATGAGCTTGAGCGGCTAAGCTTTGTTAAAGGCTTAATGTTCGACGAGGCTTATACACAAAAAGCACAGCAACTACAGGGTTATACAACACAAGCTGAAATGCTAGAGAATGCTCGTTGGCAGTTTGATGGTATTGAGTTTCGTACCTTACACATTCCGGGCACTTTTAATGGCCGCTCACAAATTTTAAAAAGTGATAAAAGCGCGGCACTTGATGCCGCTGACAAACGTGATAAGTACAACTTAATTTGGTTAAAACAAGCACTTGTTCAACAAGATGCTAAGGCCTATGTGTTTGGCTTTCAGGCTGATATTTACCACCCAAGCAGTAAACCCGCCTGTAGTGAATCACAGCGCTCTAATTGTGATGCATTTAAACTATACCGAGATGCCATCAGCGACTTTGCAAAGCACACCAATAAGCCTGTACTTGTAATGCATGGTGATACCGGCCCATATTGTCAGCAGCCGTTAGCGAGTAACTTAACGCGTTTAAATGTCCCCGGAGATTTTGCTGTAAGCGATGTCGCAAAAGTAAGTTTTATCGACGGCCGATGGCATATAGCAAGTGTAACGACAAATGTGCCCCTCACTAAGGTATGTGAGTGATAACGTTGGGTAGAACGGAGACGCACTCAGAGCCGTCAGCTATCAGATTAAAACCCAACAAGTTAGCGAATTTCTAGAGGAAAGAGTAAAGTTATCGAGTTTGAGGCTCACGTAGGCGTGAAATTTATTTCGCGCGGTGGTTTATAAAGTCATCAGACTTTAAACCCAAGTTAAGACTTGTAGGAGGCGTTTTAACGCCGAAAAAACTCACGCTATAGCCAAAAGTTCACGGTTAAAACCATTCCTACGATTATCTCAGATCTCATGCATCATTTAAAAAACAAAAAAGCGGCACTTGGCCGCTTTTCTTAAGTAAGGTGTGCTATTAGCAGTTAGTTTCTTCTGCGTTAACACCTTCTTTTACTTCTTCACATGCATCTTCAACTGCATTTTGTGTATCAGTAATTGCTTCGTCAATACGCTCACCTGCGTCTTCAGCAGAGTTGTCTTCACAACCCATGATGAAAAGACCTGAAAATAGGGCGATAGTTGCGGCTTTTAAAGTTGAATTTTTCATAATGAAATTCCTTGTAAATTTAAAAATAAAGTAAGTGGTTATCTGCTTTTAACTACTTAGGGACGTTGCCTCTAAGTGCTCCTGATACCAGCGAAATAACAAGTAATACTAAAAATATAAAAAAGATAATCTTAGCGATGCCTGCAGCGGCTCCTGCGATACCGCCAAAACCTAACACTGCTGCGATTAACGCGATAACTAGAAAAGTAATTGTCCAGCGTAACATAGTGGTCTCCTTGGCTATTTAAATTTTCTTAAGTTCGATGTAACTGAAGCGAGTTTTATGCCAGAACTTTTATTTTATATATTTCAATGGGTTGTGTGTTTTTGTTGTTCTTTAGATAGCTCATCATTTGGTAACTTTTACGAGTAAGCATGTAACTTATTCATAGTGATATTTTTTCATATTGAGATGCATGAGAAAAAGAGATAATGCACCAATAAATGGTAAGACCAATTTAACTTTATTTGGGTTGGCTACCTCTAACACCTTGTTGTGTGTGGTTTTTAGCCATTTTGTTGCTATTAATTAATAGTTCAGCATATAACGACTGGCTATATTGATTATTTATATCATCTATAGCGGGGCTTTAAATGCATAAATAGTGGGGTGTTAATTATATGTACGTCATGTTATTTTAAATTTAATTGGTTTTACCAATTTACAATGGTGCTATACAAATGAATTTTGTTTGTTATTATTGGTGCATAATTATTTAACAAAAATAACTTTTTATTTTAAGTAAGCGAGGGGAGTCGTATGGATATAGGTGGATTACTCACCACTGCGGCCAGTTTGATGGTGACAGGCATGGTAGGCGTGTTTGTTTTTCTGACTATTTTGATTTCAGCAGTCACTTTAATGTCAAAGGTAGTGGGTCGATTTGATGATCCTGCAATTGCAGAACCTACGCGTACAGCAAAAATTCAACCTCAACAGGGTGTGCCACAGGCACATATTGCAGCAATCAGCGCTGCAATTGCTCAATTTCGAAATAAACAAAAATAACGGGGCAGCTTAAACATGGCTAAATTAAAACTAACCGAATTAGTATTGCGTGACGCACACCAGTCTCTTTTGGCAACGCGTATGCGCTTAGACGACATGCTACCCATGGCAGAAAAACTCGATAATGCGGGTTATTGGTCAATTGAATCATGGGGTGGTGCGACGTTTGACTCGTGTATCCGTTATTTAGGTGAAGATCCTTGGCAACGTATTCGCGAGCTAAAAGCGGCAATGCCAAACACTAAGCAACAAATGCTACTACGCGGACAGAATCTCCTAGGTTACCGTCATTATGCTGATGATGTAGTCGAAAAGTTTGTTGAGCGTGCCCACAAAAACGGTGTTGATGTTTTCCGTATTTTCGATGCGATGAACGATGTGCGTAACCTTGAAACTGCCATTAAAGCTGCTGTTAAAGTAGGTGCTCATGCCCAAGGTACTATTTCGTACACAGTAAGCCCAGTCCACACGCTTGATATGTGGCTTGAGCTTGCAAAACAACTAGAAGATCTTGGTTGTCATTCAATTTGTATCAAAGATATGGCAGGTTTATTAAAGCCTTATGATTGTGAACAGTTGATCAAAGGTTTAAAAGAAACTGTGTCTATTCCTATTGCGATGCAATGCCACGCAACCACAGGTTTAAGCACTGCAACTTATCAAAAAGCGATCGATGCAGGTATCGATATGCTTGATACGGCTATTTCGTCAATGAGTATGACTTATGGTCATAGCGCCACAGAAACCATCGTTTCAATTGTAGAAGGCACTGAGCGAGATACAGGCCTTGATTTAAACCAATTAGAAGAAATTGCTGCTTACTTCCGTGACGTACGCAAGAAATATGCTGCATTTGAAGGCAGCCTTAAAGGCGTTGATGGACGTATCTTATTAGCGCAAGTGCCGGGCGGCATGTTAACTAATATGGAAAATCAGCTTAAAGAGCAAGGTGCTGCTGATAAACTTGATCAAGTATTACTTGAGATCCCGCGTGTTCGCGAAGACTTAGGTTACATTCCACTCGTTACACCAACCTCGCAAATTGTTGGTACTCAAGCGGTACTTAATGTGTTGACTGGCGAGCGATATAAAACCATCACGAAAGAAACTGCGGGTGTGCTTAAAGGCGAGTATGGTGCAACACCAGCGCCAATGAATAAAGAGCTGCAAGAACGTGTACTAGATGGCGCTGAAGCAATCACTTGCCGTCCTGCTGATAAGCTTGAGCCTGAACTTGAGAAGCTTGAAGCAGAGTTATTAAGTGAAGCTAAAGAGCAAGGTTTAGAGCTTGCTGATGACGTGATTGATGATGTGCTTACTTACGCATTATTCCCTCAAATTGGCCTTAAGTTTATTAAAAACCGTAACAACCCTGATGCGTTTGAAGCAATTCCAACGGGTGAAGTTGCTAAGTCAGAAAGCAAACCAGCCGCTTCAAGTCCTGCAAAAGCAGAGCAATACAGCGTTAAAGTTGACGGTAAAGTTTACGATGTCGTTGTAGCGCAAGGTGGTGAACTAAAAGAAGTAACTCTAAAAGACAGTGAGTTAATTCCTCAATCTGCCTCAGCGTCTGTTAGCGAAACCTTAAACGCGCCGTTAGCAGGCAATATTTTCAAAGTGAAAGTAAAAGCTGGCCAAACAGTAAATGAAGGTGATGTGGTTATCATAATGGAAGCAATGAAAATGGAAACAGAAGTTCGCGCCGCACACTCAGGTACAATAGCTGAAGTATTAGTAGCAGAGGGCGACTCTGTTGCCACTGGCGATGCGCTAATCGCGCTAGCATAGGAGACAGAGGATGGATGGTGTTTTAAACCTCTGGCATGCGACAGGTATTGCTAACTTTACCTTTCCTGCATTAATAATGATTGCGGTAGGTTGCGGGTTATTATATCTCGCAATCGCCCGTAAATTTGAGCCATTATTGTTATTACCTATCGGCTTTGGGGCTATTTTAACTAATATTCCTGTAGCCGGGTTATCTGAACCGGGTGGTTTGCTTTATTACGTGTATCACATAGGGATTGACTCTGGGGTGTTCCCACTTTTGATCTTTATGGGCGTGGGGGCGCTTACAGACTTTAGTGCCTTGATAGCAAATCCGCGTATGTTGCTGTTAGGCGCGGCTGCGCAGTTTGGTATTTTTGCTACTTTATTTGGTGCAATTCTACTTAACTTTATTCCTGGTTTTGAGTTTACACTTCAAGATGCATCGGCCATTGCCATTATTGGTGGAGCAGATGGTCCAACAGCTATTTTCTTAGCATCTAAGCTGGCACCTGATTTACTTGGTGCAATAGCAGTAGCGGCTTATTCATATATGGCACTTGTGCCAATTATTCAGCCGCCAATTATGCGTGCATTAACAACGCAAGAAGAACGTGAAATTCAAATGCCGCAACTTCGTACAGTATCGAAGAAAGAGAAAATTGTTTTTCCGTTAATGGTGCTTAGTTTAACCATCTTGTTTTTACCAGCAGCAACGCCGCTTGTGGGCATGTTCTGCCTAGGTAACTTGATGCGTGAATCGGGCGTGGTTGATCGTTTAAGCAATAGTGCACAAAACGAAATCATCAACATTACCACCATTTTCTTAGGCTTAGCGGTAGGCTCAAAGCTTGCGGCCGATAAGTTCTTAACCGTAGAAACAATCGGTATTTTGGTGTTAGGTGCATTGGCCTTTGCAATTGGTACAGCGTCAGGGGTGTTTATGGCAAAAGGTCTGAATAAGATCTCTAAATCGCCAATCAACCCATTAGTAGGCGCAGCAGGTGTGTCAGCGGTACCAATGGCAGCACGGGTGGTTAATAAGGTCGGCCTTGAGAGCAACCCGCATAACTTCTTGTTAATGCATGCCATGGGACCAAACGTAGCAGGGGTATTAGGAAGTGCCGTTGCAGCAGGTATTCTGTTAGCGATTGTTGGCTAAGTCGATTTACTTCCAACCGACTGGCGCAGTTATTTTACTGCGCTTTTTTTTGCCTATAGACTAGGGTCACCCTAAAGAAATTGTAGTTAAATGATAGTTGTGTAAGGAAGCCGCCATGAATGTTTTTATTATCTTATTATGCCTTTTTGTTGCCTTGGTTATTCTGATACCGCTACTTGAAAAGTATCAGTCTAGAATGGGGCTTGATGGCGCGACAAAGTATGCAAAGTACATTTGGCCACTGGTGATGATTTCGCTGATTATTCAACTTATCTATGTTCTTTTAAGGTAATAGTTGTATTAAACCGCAGTGCCATCAGTACTCATTTTAGTAAAGTCTATAATAGTTTTAGCCGGGTTTATTTGGCACAAAAAAGCCACTTCAATTGAAGCGGCTTTCATATGTTTACTTAACTACTTATTTAACGCCAATTGTAACTCACGGTTACGTTGTAATTGCGCTAAGAAGTTATCAGCAATCGGTTTAAACTTAGCTAACTCATCGCGCGGTAAAGGCTCTGATTTAGGTAGTTTGACCGTTTTCGGATTACGGTGTACACCGTTTACTAAGAATTCATAGTGTAAGTGTGGGCCCGTTACACGACCTGTCGCACCAACCGTACCAATCTTTTGGCCTTGCTTCACTTTCTGACCAGTTCTAACCATCTTTTTGTCTAAGTGTAAGTACTTAGTTACATATTGTGTGCCATGGCTAATAAATACATAGTTACCATTGTATTTACTGTAGCCTGCTCTAATCACTTTACCATTACCTGATGACACAACAGGTGTACCTGTACGCGCTGCGTAATCGATACCGTTATGTGGTTTTACCGTTTTGGTCACTGGGTGTAAACGACGTGGGTTAAAGCTCGAACTAATATACTTAAAGTTAACTGGCGCACGTAAGAAAGCTTTTTTCATGCTGCGGCCTTCAGGCGTATAGAAGTTACCATCGGTATGGCGAATAGCAGTGTAACGCTCGCCTTGGTTAATAAACTCTGCGGCAATAATTTTACCGTCGCCAATGTATTCACCATCAACATAGTGAGCTTCGTAAATAAGACCAAATTGGTCACCTTTACGAATGTCATTAGCAAAGTCGACATCCCAACCAAAGATGTCAGCAAAATTCATAATTTGACGCTCGCTCAAGCCAGCGGCAATGCCTGATGTCCAAAAGCTATTAGAGATCTCGCCGCCTGCAGATTTACTTAGCGTTTCGATTTCTTTGCTATCGATAGAAGTGTCGTAGTTACCTTCGTCATTTAATGTAACGTATAAGGTATCTGTTTTTGAGATCACATAACGAAGCTGCGCTAAAGAGCCATCTTCAGCGGTTGCAAAGCTTAAGATTTCGCCTGGGTGAATTTTTGTTAACTTACGAGTTTCAGCGTTGGTATTAACTAGTTTGTGTAATGTTTGCGCTGAGAAACCCGCACGTTTAAAGATAAGTGCTAAATTATCGCCATTACGTACTTCATGGTCGATAAGCTCGTATTCTGGAAGTTTTGCTGCTGCTTGCTCCGAATTAAGCTCAGTTAGTTTTTCGTTATCATCAACTTTAACTTGTAATTCGTAGCGTTTGCCAATTTCAAGTGCGTTTGCACTGTTGTCCTTTGATGCGGTGGCTTTTTCAGAAGGCAATAACGCCAAGCCGACAATAGCAGAAACCAAACCGAGAATAAGCAGTTTGTGTTTTTTGGGAAGTTTGTGCACTACGTGAACCATATCGTGCCTTTTCTGCTGTCAAGAAATTTAAATACTAATATCGCAGGATATACCTAAAATAGAGCAAATACCAGTGTTTTGTAGATTTAAACTGGCGCTATTTTACGCTAGAATTGGCCTGCGCGTTAAACTTTTTTGTTTAAAATTGCAGCAGATGTCTATGGTTAAACTAAATCTACATTAGTTAACTAAAGTCCCTTCATTAAATTGCAATAACGCGGTATAAAGAACAATCATGCGCGCTGCCTTCAGGGCTGTTTCTTAAACTATTTAAGTTAGGCTTTTTTCTAGTGTCGCTTTTTGGTGCTAACTAGCTAAATTTTAAAGTTTTTAGCTCTATATTTATAACCCTGACAGGCCACCACGCCCCGGTAGCTGAATTTTTGGAGTAATACACAGTGGATTTACAAACCGCTCTAGCTGAGATAAAACGCGGTGCAGAAGAGATATTAATTGAAGACGAATTAGTCGAAAAGCTAAAGTCTGGTAAGAAACTTAAGATCAAAGCGGGTTTCGATCCAACTGCGCCTGATCTGCATTTAGGTCACACAGTTCTTATCAACAAAATGAAAACCTTCCAAGACCTAGGTCATGAAGTGATTTTCTTGATCGGTGACTTCACCGGTATGATTGGTGATCCGACGGGTAAAAACGTAACGCGTAAACCGTTAACGCGTGAAGATGTATTAGCTAATGCTGAAACCTATAAAGAGCAAGTATTTAAGATTCTTGATCCTGCTAAAACTACAGTTGCATTCAACTCTACTTGGATGGAGAACTTAGGTGCAGCAGGTATGATTAAACTGGCTGCGCGTCAAACAGTAGCACGTATGCTAGAACGTGATGACTTTAAAAAGCGTTATGCCAGCGGTCAATCAATTGCTATCCACGAATTTTTATATCCACTGGTACAGGGTTGGGACTCAGTTGCATTAGAAGCTGATGTTGAGCTTGGCGGTACAGACCAACGCTTTAACCTATTAATGGGTCGTGAATTACAAAAAGACGAAGGTCAAAAGCCACAAACAGTACTTATGATGCCACTGCTTGAAGGTACTGATGGCGTTCAGAAAATGTCTAAGTCATTAGGTAATTACATTGGTATTACTGATGAGCCTAACGACATGTTTGGTAAAGTGATGTCTATTAGTGATGAGCTAATGTGGCGTTACTATGACTTATTAAGTGCATTATCTATCGAAGAGATTGCAGCGCTTAAACAACGTGTTGCAGATGGTGCAAACCCGCGCGACATTAAGATTGAGCTTGCCAAAGAAATGATTGCACGTTTCCACAGCGAAGAAGCAGCCGAAGGTGCTCATCAAGATTTCATCAAGCGTTTCCAAAAGAATGCATTACCAGATGAGATCCCTGAAGTAACAGTAACAATTGCTGAAGACACTGTGTTTATCACTAATCTATTAAAAGAAGCGAACCTTGTAGCTAGTACGTCAGAAGCAATGCGTATGATTAAACAAGGCGCTGTAAAGATTAATGGTGAAGAAAAAGTAACGGATACTAAGCTTGAAGTTGCTAAAGGCACTACACAGATTTACCAAGTAGGTAAACGTAAGTTT
The DNA here is from genome assembly GCF_014349195.1 of Pseudoalteromonas sp. BZK2. Lineage (NCBI taxonomy): Bacteria > Pseudomonadati > Pseudomonadota > Gammaproteobacteria > Alteromonadales > Pseudoalteromonadaceae > Pseudoalteromonas > Pseudoalteromonas sp. BZK2. Next base: position 108,662 of record NZ_JACSOG010000014.1, read on the forward strand.
GCTAAAATCACCTTAGCTTAAATAAGCTAACAGAATAAAAACCAGCTGCGGCTGGTTTTTTTGTGCCTTTTTTTAGTTAATAAACAGCGTAGCCACTTCAATGGCGATGATAAGTAGTAACCAAAATGCTTTCGCTTGATTTAAGCGATTCACTAAAGCGGGAATATCATCGGCATCTGGTAGGCGATCGGTACCAACACGCATTTTATTAAAGCGCTCACCTTGGTAAAGGGCAGGGCCGCCTAATTGCACTTGTAGAGCAGCCGATGTAACACTTAACAGCCAACCCGTATTGGTTTGATAAAAATGTCTGCCATAGTGCTTAATGTAATGAATACATTGTTTGCTGGCATTGGTTGCTGCAATGGTTAATGCAACTAATCGAGTGGGTAACCACTCCAATACAAATAGTAACTTAGCAATGGTAGCCAAAAACGGGTTGTTTGGTTTTTGGTTTTTTCGCCATGCTTGATGAATTAATGTCAGTAAGCGATAAACTAAAGCAAGGATAGCGCCGCCAAGTAGATAAAAGAAGATAACGGCAAAATAATGCCGCGCACTTTGTAACACCAGTGACTCCATGGTTGCTTTACAAATTCCAGAAGCCGATAAACGTGATACATCACGGGCAACAAGGCTCGAGAGTAGCTCTCTAGCAGTCGCTTTTTGGTTGAGCTTGAGCAATCTGGCAATACGTAATGATTTCTTCTCTTGCGCGCGGCTACTGAGTAACAAATATAAAATTAAGCCACTTAATAACTCAGGGTAAAAAGCAAACTCTAAAAACAGCACAACTAATGTCACTATCACTAAAATGGTGAGTGTAAAAGCCAAAGTTGAGGCTAAATATTGATAGCTTTTAGGATTCGTTGGGTTGTATAAACGATCGCTGAGGGCAGAGAAAATAACGCTTAAAAAGGTATTAGGATGATACCAACTAACCAAAGGAAAGAAGCGCTCAGCTAAGAGCGCTACAAAAAATACAATAATGTCCAAATGGTTTTGAACAATATTTGCAATCACCTTATAAACTCACCGATGTTAGCTTCTCTAAAAGAGCAACAACCATTTTAGATGAGTTGATAGATGCAGTTTCGATATACTCTTCAAATGATTGCGGCGATTCTTTGCCAGCAATGTCAGACATTGAACGAATAACAACAAATGGTGTTTCTAGCACGTGACAAGCTTGTGCAATTGCTGCACCTTCCATTTCTACTGCAAGCATAGTTGGAAATTCTGCGCGTGTTTTTTCAATTCTTACCGGGTCACACATGAATGAATCACCAGTACAAATTAGGCCAATCATGGTTTTAACATCGCTGATTTGGCTTACGCTTTGCTCTGCCGCTTCAATCAATTTAGGGTGCGCAGCAAAGCCCGCTGGCATTTGTGGTACTTGGCCGATTTCGTAACCGAATGCAGTCACGTCTACATCGTGGTGACGAACTTCTGAAGAAATAACGACATCACCTACATTTAGCGATGGCTCAAAACCACCTGCAGAACCTGTGTTGATCACACAATCTGGGCTGAAGTTGTCTATTAGTAGTGTCGTTGCTACTGCAGAAGCTACTTTACCAATACCAGATTGAACTAAAGTAACAGTGTTACCCGCTAATTCACCGGTGTAAAAGGTAAAACCAGCTTTAGTCATGATGCTTGGGTTTACCATTGCTTCGCGTAAGATTTTTACTTCTGGCTCCATCGCGCCAATAATACCAACGTGCATAATATTTGATTCCTTAGATTGAATAGGATGATTATACCTAAAAATGTCTAAAACAAACAAAAAAGCAGACCTTAAAGTCTGCTTTTGCCAATATTATGACGGACTATATTTCTGCAAGCGCCGTTGAGTGTGCTTTTGCTTGTGATGGTGATAGTACTGCTGGTTTAGTTACTCGATTGCGTGCAGGTCTTGCCGGTGCTGCTGCAGGTTTACCAAGTTTAAACATGATAGCGTCACGCACTTCTCTTGGTTGATAGCCTGATTTTACTTTCATACGAATATGCGGAATGCCTGCCGCTTCTAACGCGCCACTGACAAACCAGTCACGTTGTGCTTTATGGCCGTCGCGGTTGGTGTTATTTACTAAATCAACAGCGGCAACAATGCTAAGTTTGTCCTTGTCGATAAGCACGTAATCTAACTGTTTGTTTTTGGCTTTAGCCATTGCAGCACGTTTAGCTTTGACAGATAAGCCTTGCTTACAGTCGATTAAATCAATTAGTTTAACACGGCTGACGATTTTGTACTGGTCACCTACAGCACGTTCTAGCAGGTGTAAAAAAGCACTCTCAACTTGCGTAAAAACAGTTTGCTTACGAGTGAAAGGGTAAGGGTTTCCGCCTTCATCGGTAAACTTTGACGCAACAACAGAGGCTACGACGACTAATACTAAAATTGATAATAAAGCGAATTCCATACGGTAACTCCACAACAACAAATTGACACTGAAAACTAATAGCAATTAGCGTGCCTAACTGTATGGAGCTACCCGAAATTTTTAAGCCGTGTATCCGCCAGCAACCCCTTTAACAGCGATTGCTACCGCGTCATGGGCATGAAGTGATTCGTAGTGGTTTATTTGTAGCCAGTAATCTGCGTAGTTATGCTGTTCAAGTAAGCCTTTAATTTTACGTGCAGCATCTTCGCAGAACATGAGGTTTTGACCATTTAAGCGGGCAAACTCTTGCTCATCTTCACGTTTAACCGCCGCTTGTACTGGCGTTTTTAGCTCAGTTTCTAAAGCATCAATTAAGCCAACCACATCAAAGCTGTCAATTTGGCTGTCGAGTTTTACTTTCACGTTGGCGATTGAACGCTGTGAGTGTGGTGTAGCTACAATCCCGTCAGTTGTGCCTAGCCATTCTAAAACAGTTTGCTTATCAACATTTTGTTCTGCAAACTTTTCGCTAAAGGCATTTTGAATTAATTGACGAGCAAGAGCCGCTGAACATGGGCATGTTGACGAGTAAGTGACATTAACCATTAACTCAAAGCTTACAATGCCTTGGTTGATCTTAGCGATCAGATGAATCGGGTAGTTTTTCCAACCTACTTTGCCACTTAATAAAGATTTTCGGCGCAGTGGTAGCTCAAACTTAAATTCGATTTGTGCTTGGTCACTTAAATCATCATGGCTGCTAATAAAGGCATCAAGTGCTTGCTTGAGAGTTTGTGGATTAACTTGCTGCTCGGTTGATAAGGTATCAAGGGCTAAAAATAAACGCGACATATGAATGCCTTTGGCGTCTTCTTTATGCAAGTTTACAAAAGCGCGTGCCTTGGCAATTACGTTTACAGGGGCAATATTGCGAGTTTCAAAAATGAAAGGAAGTTCAATTTCGCCCATGCCAACCCAGTCTAATTTACCTGTTTGTAAGGCGGGAGCCGTATCAGCAATATCTGGCATTGTGGTTTGCATGGTAATACTCATTCTTTGCAATTATTAAAGCGCGGTATTTTACATGAAAAAATATAAAAAAGCGGCGTTGATGAAAAAATTCTATGTTTATCGCACAATATGAATATTTCTAAAGGAATAGTGATAAAATTAACTATGCTGTTTTTTTTCGATTATGTGCCTAAGCTTTAATATATGATTGATTCTTCTTTGAGTCCCTGGGCTCGCACACTCTCAAGCTTTATTTCTAAGTACGGTGAGTTTAAAACTGCCGCTGCCTGTTATGCCTTATTACTGGTCATGTCGCTGATTTTATCGTGCATGTTTTATTATGTAGCAGTCGGTACGGTAACTTTAGTTGATGTTTTAGCTGTGTTGTTTTTTACCGCAGTAGTATCGCCGATATTAATAACAGTGCTGCTCAATTCTATTCGCCAGTTAGAAGCATCTTATAGTTATCTAGATAGCGCAACCAAACAAGAAAAACTGCTCAATCAAACACTAAAAGACAATATCAGTCGCTTAAACGAAGAGATTGATGAACGTAAAATGGCGTTTCATGCTAAGCACAGAGCAATAGAAGAACTTAGACGCGAAATTGCTGAGCGTAAGAAAACTCAACAAGAACTAGCTCAACAAGGCATGCTATTACGCTCTATTGTCGACTCATCTCCCGATTTGTTTTATTACCGCGACAACAATGGTGTGTTTGCTGGCTGTAATAAAATGTTCGAACAAGTGATTGGTAAAAGCAGCGATGAGTTAATCGGCAAGAGTGTCGAAGAAATCTATCCAAGTGATTATTTACCGGAGGTACTTCGCACCGACAAAAAAGTATCTCAAACTCACCAAGCTCTTACACTTGACGTTGAATACCCTGTTAATGGTGAAAAGCGTTGGTTTGAGATGCGTAAGTTACCCTTTATTAATGAAAAAGGTGAGTACATTGGTTTACTTGCCTTTGGCCGTGATATCACCAGCCGTAAAGAGGCGGCTCAGGCCCTTGAAGCGGCTTACAAAGATAAAGGTAAATTCATTGCGACTCTTAGTCATGAACTAAGAACACCGCTTAACGGTATAGTGGGTTTAACCCGCATGTTGCTAGATACAGAACTTGATAAACAACAACGTAGTTGGTGTAACACGGTATTCTCAAGTGCCGAAACCCTTGGCAATATATTTAACGATATTATCGACTTGGATAAAATTGATCGTGAGCAGCTTGATATTGTTGCTGACTCTGTCAATGTGGCCGACTTTATAAATGATGTGGTGAACTTTGCAGGCTTAATTGCTGAGCAAAAGGGGCTTGAGTTCAATATTAAACGCAAAGGTACGTTAGACGTTTATGCGTCACTTGATCCGACTCGTTTACGTCAAGTTGTTTGGAATCTCATCAATAATGCGGTTAAGTTCACCCAACAGGGTCATGTTGAGCTTGAATGTCGCCGTGAGAATCGCGCTGATGGGCCTTGGTTAGTGATGCGTGTAAGCGACACCGGTCAAGGCATTCCTCAAGAGCAGCTGCACCGTATTTTTGACATGTACTATAAGGCACCTGATATCAAAGGCACCAATGCAATTGGTTCAGGGATTGGTCTTGCAGTAACTAAAGCACTTGTTACTGCGATGAAAGGTGAAATCAATGTCAGCAGTACTGAAGGTGAGGGCAGTGTTTTTGTTGTCGAAATTCCCCTTAAGCTTTGTATTGCGCCAGCTGAGCAAAGTTATGCGGTACGCAGCTTAAATATTCTTTTAGTTGAAGATGTGCCGCTAAATGCTGAGATTGCTACCAACTTACTTGAGCAGCGTGGCCACGAAGTTATTTGGGCTGAAACAGGTGAAGATGCGCTGTCGTTTGTCTACACAGAAGATGACTTAGACCTCGTTTTACTTGATATGCAATTACCAGACATCAATGGTGATGAAGTTGCTCGTCAAATTCGTGATGATGAGCACTTTGATAAGCTGCCAATCGTTGCCTTGACTGCCAACGTGCGTAGTGCCGAAGAAGAACTTGCGGGTATTAATATTCAAGGTGCACTCGCTAAGCCTATCAACACCACAAAACTCGATAAAATGCTCGGCGAGCTATTTGATATAAAACAGCAACAAAATTGTCAGCCTGAGCCAATTAAAGCCGTGACGGAAAAAGACTTATCGGGTATACGTGTTGAGCTTCTCGATATAGAAACCATCGAAGACTTTGTAGGCTCAATGGGGCTGGTTATTTTTAATCGTAGCTGTGAGTTATTTAATAAGTTAAACCCTCAGTATCAAACTGAGCTAGCAGATGCGTTAGCTGAAGATGATAGAGAAGAATACAAATCGGTGGCGCATAAATTGAAAGGTGCAGCTGGCTCTGTAGGCTTAAACGATGTGCAGTTACATGCTAAGAAGATGGAACACGGCGCGCTTGAAGAAAGTAGTGAAGAGTTACAACAGTGGCTTGATGAACTTGCAGTTAAAATAAATGAAGGGCGTGACGCCCTCCAATTATTCTTACAGCAGTTAGAAGATTAATTCTAATTAGCTGTCGATTTTACCAATGAAACGATAGCCTTCACCATGGATGGTGCTGATCAGCTCAGAGGTGCTGTTATCGCTTTCAAAGTGTTTTCTGATACGACGAATGGTTACGTCTACAGTACGGTCATTTGCGCGAAGCTCACGGCCAGTCATGTGCTTAATTAATTGCTCACGGCTGAAAATACGGCCTGGTGAATCGAGCATTAAACGAAGTGCGCGGTATTCACCTTTAGGTAAACGCTTAGCGTCGCCACTTGGAGATGTTAAACAACGGCTGTTTTCATCAAGTTCCCAACCGTTAAATGTAATAACACCATTTGTTTCAATATTCGCTTCTTCGCCACCTAATGCTGTGCGCGAAATAAGGTTACGAGCACGAATAGTTAATTCGCGAGGGTTGAATGGTTTTGTGATGTAATCATCAGCACCAATTTCAAGACCTAAAATGCGATCAACGTCGTTGTCACGACCTGTTAAGAAAATTAAACCAACATTACGTTTTTGACGTAATTCACGCGCTAAAATAAGCCCGTTTTTACCTGGTAGGTTGATATCCATAACTACAAGGTTCACATCATCATTATTTGTAAGCTTGTCATGCATATCATCGCCATCAATGGCTTCAATAACTTTGTAACCTTCGGCTTCAAATAAACTAACGAGGTTTAGTCGAGTTACGTCTTCATCCTCTACGATCAGAATGACTGGCGTTTGCATTGTATATTAACCTTTTCGGAAATTTTATTTACAAAAATTCGGTATTATCAAGCAAAACCGAATACTAGAGATTATAGGATTAGATCCAATTGTTAACAAGTAAAATCAATTTGGATAAAACTTAGCCATAGCTAACAATCGAGATTGCACTTTAAAGTTATGCTGCAATACGTGCTGCTTATTGATATACAGTCGGATTTTATTTCCTTCTTGAACCAGAGAGGCTATTCCGCCTTTCTCTAAAAAGCGAATACTTTCACCTATCGTTAAAGTATTTAATGAAATTGTATCGGTCCAAAGTGGAAGTATATCATTTTCTAATGTTTCATCAATGTATGTGATATCACAAATCTGAGAAAGTTCAGAAATTTGCTGAGTTTTTTTCACTAAAATAACGTTGATAGGTTTTTTGTTAATTTGCAGTTCACTTTTGTCCTTTAGGAACGACCCAGGCCCTGTTTCTACATTATAAAAACAGAAAGAAATAGGTGGAGGATCCATGCTTTCAGTAAACTTAGTGAACTTAGCAATTTGATATAAAAACGCAGATTTTACTTGTTCTGGTGATTTTGCAAAACTCGGGGTGGCGTAAATAACAAAAGCAAAAAGGCAACATATGATTTTCATCATGCATTACCTTCAGATAAGGGGAGAGTAATAATAAAATGAGCACCCTCGGTATTTAACTCATCGTGAATTATTGTACCGCCTAAGGCTTGGGTTACCAGGTTATAAACTAAATGCATACCTAGTCCACTTCCACCTTCGCCTCGTTTGGTTGTCACAAATGGGTCGAAAATACGTTTTCGAATCGTCTTTTCAACACCAACGCCATTATCGAAATAGTGAATAATAAAGCTGCTTTCATTGCGCTCAACGTTAAAGGTGATCTCGTTATCAAGCTCGTCGCTAAAACCATGGATCACAGAGTTACTCAATAACTGCTGTAACACCTGCTGTAATGGTCCCGATTTAGTCTCAATACTAAAGTCATTATTGCAGTTAATCGTGATTTTAGGATTGCGATATTGTATTTCTGAGCGCATCGACATAATCACATCATTTAATAAATTATATAAGTTTACGTTAGTGGTTATTTCGACATCTTGATTAACTGCCACTTTCTTAAAGCTTGAGACTAGCTCTGCGGCTCGGTTTAAGTTGCGATAGATAAGATCTAGATTTTCAATGCCATCAGTTATAAAGCGTTTTAAATGTGCTGAGGTGAGTGTTTTTTGCTCAAACTGCGTGTTGATTTCTGCCAGCTTGTCACGCAGCAAAGTTGAACCCGTAATACCTAAGCCGATAGGTGTATTTACCTCATGGGCTACACCTGCAACCATTTGCCCTAAAGAAGCCATTTTTTCATTTTCTACTATTTGATTTTGGTATTGATGCATACGCTCAAGTGTATTGAGTAGTTCTTGGTTAGCCTCACGCAAGGCAATAGTACGTTGATTTACTTTCTCTTCAAGGCTTTGGTTAAGCTGTTTTATTTCTTGTTTGTCTTTTTCGTGGCGCTCGATTTGCTTTTGGGTTCGGGCAAGCATGATATTTAAGCTGCTAGAAAGCTGATTAATTTCATCGACATTAGTTTTTTGTGCGCGAGTGTCATAGTTATGGTTTTTTGACACATCTTGAAGCAAGTTACTCAGTTCATCAATTGGGTTCGCAATACGTTTTTGAATACGCAGAGCAACAAAATACACCAACACTAAAACAAATAGGGTTAGTAAAATATCAATAAAGATTTTACGGTTAATATACTGATTGAGCCTATCTAAGCCACCACGAACATAGGCATAGCCAATCACTTCTCCTTCATATTTGATTGGTTTTATTAATTCTATTACATCATCTTTAAACTTTGGCTCAGACAGCTCGCTGATACTGTTTACTTTGATAGGAACTGGCGGAGTTCTATTGGCGTTAAAGCTGCTGAAAAAAACAGGCTCATTCGATAATTCGTCAATTGCGTATATGTGAATGTTTTTAATGAGCGGCACTGTCTCGAAAGATTTTAGGCGCTCTGTTTCAGTTTCGTTATCATCAAATAACACTGTGACCTGGGCGTTATATGCAATAATTTCAGATAGAATAGTTATTTTATCGACAATTAAGGCTTTTTGTTCTTTTACGTCTAGGTAGGTCGAAATAGAGATAGACAAAGACAAGCACAACGCAGTAACAAGCATAACCGCATTAGTTAATGCCTTACGAATACTCGTTTGTGCCGATAAAATTGACATGCGCTATAGAAAGCCTAAATTTTTATTTTATTAGTAAGAGTTTAGTCTAGCAAAGACATTTAAAAGTAACTAAATATTTTAAAAAATATTTTTGCTACGAATAAGCTATTTACTCAACTTTTATTTAGCTGAGTAAACTGCAAATTTTGTATTTTTGAAATCGGTACTGTATTGGCCAAATTGCGCTTCTAAAATAGGTGGGTATTTTAAGAAGCTGTTTGCAACTATGGTCAGTTTACCTTGCTTACTCAAGTGTTGCTTTGCAGAGCTAAGAAATGCCTCGGCAATGGTGTAATCAGTGGCAATACCGGTGTGGAAAGGAGGGTTACTGATGATTAAGTCGAATTTACCATTAATATCAGATAAGCCATCACTTAATACCGCTTGGCCTTTAAGGTTATTTAATGCAAGTGTTTGCTCTGTGGCGTAAGTAGCAAGAGCACTTACATCGCTACATACAAACTCAAGCTCAGGCTGCTTTTTTCCTAAATAAGTAGCAATAATGCCTGCGCCACATGCAAAGTCGAGCACTTTACCCTTGCTAATACTTGGCGCATTATTTAGAAGTACCGCGGTACCTACATCAAGCGCACCGTGGTTAAATACGCCCGGCACACTAATCGCCGTAAATTCAATATCGCCGGCTTTCACTTGAAATTGCTTATGATAACGACCGATAGCAAAGTTATCGTTTAGCGTAAGCTCAGAGAATAAATACAAAATACAGTGCTTGGCACTATCGATTTTGTTACTAAAACCACAGTGATCTTTTAGTTGTTTCTCTGCTGATTTAACACCGCTTTTATTTTCACCTACCACAAATAGTTGCGCGTCTTGATTACAAACAGCACGAATGTTATCGAGGCACATTTGTGCTTCGGGCTTAGCTTTTGGGTAATAATAGATAACTAAATCGTAGTTATTATCTGGAATAGTGTGGCTAACCACAGCATGTACACCGGCAATTTTGCTAGCATACATGGCATTTGCGTGGTTATAACTGAACGCAGTAATTTTTGCGTCAGGGTTTAGCGTTTTAAGTTCGCGTAAGAAGCCATCTTGCTCAAAGTTAACCACTAAAATCGATTGTCCAACAAGTTCGTCTTCATTTCGAAGCAATAATAAACTTGGGTTGGTTAACTTACTCATGCTGCTTTACCTTTTGTTACTTAGTACGCTCAAACATTAGATCCCATACGCCGTGACCTAAACGGTGACCGCGCTGCTCAAATTTTGTCAGTGGACGTGAATCTGGGCGAGGAACGTAATCGTTAGTTTCTGATTGGTTTTTGTAACCTTCAGCAACTTGCATTACTTCAAGCATATGCTCAGCATAATTTTCCCAGTCAGTCGCCATATGGAAAACACCGCCAATTTTTAATTTGCTACGTAACTTTTGCGCAAACTCTGGTTGTACGATACGACGCTTATGGTGACGTTTTTTATGCCATGGATCAGGGAAGAATAATTGCAGCTTAGATAAGCTTTCATCGGCAATACAATCAGCTAGAACTTCAACTGCATCGTGTTCGAATACGCGTAAGTTTGTTACACCTGCTTCGTCGGCATCCATTAAACAGGCACCTACACCTGGGCGGTGAACTTCAATACCGATGAAGTTAAGCTCTGGTGCGTTTTTAGCCATTTCGACTAGCGATTTACCCATACCAAAACCGATTTCTAGTACCACATCGTTATCGTTACCAAACACTTCTTTTAGGTTTAGCATGCCATTTTTATGCTCAAGGCCCATCGTTGGCCAACACTTCTCGATGGCTGCCGCTTGGCCTTTTGTGAGGCGACCTTCGCGCTTTACGAAACTACGAATCGTGCGGATATATTTACCCTCTTGCTTTGCTTGCTCGAGGTTTGGGTTACTTGAGTCACTCATATATTTTGGCCTGATAAAAATACTGACGATAGAAAAAGGGTGCGTATTATCCCTGACCTGCGCCTTGAGTACAATAGTCTGGGCTTGTTTATCTTATGAGATTAATATTGCAGCCATATGCTAGCTATTTAGGCAAAGTAGGGGCTGTTCGACTTGCTTGGCCTAACCAACTGCAATAGACTTGGCCGCAATGAGCTTCAGCAAGTAAAGATGTTATTTTGAATTTAAGCAATAAGGAGTCAACTTGGTTTGCAAACCAAGTGGTTGACTGGTACCACCTTCACGGCCGTAAAACTCTCCCTTGGCAGTTAAATAAAACCCCTTATAAGGTATGGATCTCTGAGGTCATGCTACAGCAGACTCAAGTGGTGACTGTTATTCCATACTTTGAAAAGTTTATGCAAAGCTTTCCTGACATTATTGCGCTTGCTAATGCCGATGAAGATCAGGTGTTACACCATTGGACTGGCCTTGGCTACTACGCCCGAGCGCGTAACTTACATAAAACTGCAAAAATAGTCCGTGATAACTACCAAGGTGAGTTTCCAACTACGCTTGAAGAAGTAATGGACTTGCCGGGTATTGGTCGTTCAACGGCAGGGGCTATCTTGTCTTTATCGCTTGGTCAACATCATCCAATTTTAGATGGCAATGTTAAACGAGTGCTAGCACGCTTTTTTATGGTTGAAGGCTGGTACGGAGTGAAAAAGGTCGAAAATCAACTTTGGTCATTATCATCGCAATTAACGCCTAAAGAGTCGGTTACTGAGTTTAATCAGGCAATGATGGATTTAGGTGCAAGCCTTTGTTCACGTAGTAAGTTTGACTGTGAGCCTTGTCCTTTGAATAGTAAATGCCTTGCTTTTAAAGAAGGTAAAGTAAAAGAGTTCCCGCATTCAAAGCCTAAAAAAGCTGTACCGAAAAAGTCATGCCATCAGCTCATTCTAGCCTGCGACAATAAAGTGCTTATGGAAAAGCGCCCAAGCTCAGGGATATGGGGTGGATTGTTTGGCTTTTTTGAGTTTAGCGAATTAACTGAGTTAGAAACATTTTTAGCCCAGCATGGTTTATCAAACAATACGCAAGCACTTGAAGCCTTTACCCATGTATTTTCGCATTTTGAGCTAACCATCAATCCACATGTTTTAACCTTGCCGAGCATTCCAGATCTCATTAATGAACGACAACTGGTTTGGTATCCGCTTGATGAGTCTGTTGAGGTTGGTCTTGCTGCACCAACGAAAAAGCTGGTTAAACAATTAAGCGCAATAGATTACAATAGCATCACGCAATAAGAGTAGAGAGCAATTATGGCACGTACAGTATTTTGTCAAAAGTTACAAAAAGAAGCTGAAGGCTTAGGCTTCCAACTATACCCAGGTGAGCTTGGTGAAAAGATTTTCAACAACATCAGTAAAGAAGCGTGGGGCCAATGGCAACACAAGCAAACAATGCTGATCAACGAAAAACACCTGAACATGATGGACCCAGAGCACCGTGCTTTTTTAGAAGAGCAAATGGTGGGTTTCTTATTTGAAGGTAAAGACGTAGAAATAGAAGGCTACCGTCCACCAGAAAAATAAGCGCATAATCAAAAGTAAAAAGGGCCGTAATGGCCCTTTTTGATCTGTATTATTCAGCTTCTTGTTCGGCTTTGTTAATTTGTTCTTTTAAGAACTGAGCCACCTTAGAGTATTCAATTTCGAAACTATCTCTAAGTGCAATTAATTCGTCGCTTGTAGGCTCGCCTTCTTTGCAGGTTTGTTCAAATCCAGCGGCAAGCTCAGCAACCTTCATTGCTCCTATGGTTTTCGAAATTGACTTTAGCTGATGGCAAGAAGTGATAATTTTATCTAAATCATATTCTATAACCCCAGCGTTTACCTCTTTACTGAGTTGATTACTCTGTTCTAAATACATCTTAAAGAAACGTAGCTTCTTCGCTTCATCATTGACATATTTACCTAGCACATCCATATCAATTGGTGTTGTAAGTTTTTTACTTTCCAATTTTGCAGCTTCTGGGTTTGCTTTATAAGCACATTTATGAAGTGTTCCTTCAAGCACATTTAGCTCAACAGGTTTTGTAATGTAATCGTTCATGCCTATGCTTAAACAACGCTCTTTTTCACCTTTAAGCGCATTAGCTGTTATAGCAATTACATAAGGCTGGGCGTTGATATCTTCAAGTTGCGATGCTTCATGGCGTATTTTTTCTACCATATCGTAACCAGACATTTTTGGCATGTGTAAATCAGTTAAAATAATAGAGTGCTTACCTTCACGCCATGCTTCTAAACCTTTCTCACCATTTTCAGCCATTTCAACACCATAGCCTAGTAGATGTAGCTGATCGGTCAGCACTTGCTGATTTAGCACGTTATCTTCAACAAGAAGTACTAACTTGTTTTCTTCACGAGCCTTATCAACACTTAGGTAGTCGTTAAATGATTTGGTAGAAGAAATGTGTTTAGGCTTATGTAACCCAGCTGCTACGAGAAGTGACATCATAAAGTTTGACTTACATAATGGTACTGCATTTAGATAAAAAATATTCTTATGATTTACGGCAGCTTCATCTAATCTACTTAATACGATAACTTGCTGATTATTATCTTCTAAAGTGTAAAGTAAGCGACGTAAGATATAGTTAATATCTTCCATGGTTTCGATCCCATCAAGGATCCAAATCAGCTCTTTTCGGTCCTGCTCAACTTCAATTTGCTCATTGTTTTGGGCGATAACTGGTGTTGCCCCCATAAATGATAAATAACGTGTCAGTAATTTTTTTCGACCGTCATGATTAGAGACCACAACAACTCTTTGATCTTTCATGACTTGTTTGTGAGCATAATCAACTTTACCTTGCGTACTAAAAGGTAATTCAACGACAAACTCACTGCCAATACCTAAGTCACTGGTTACAGAAATTGTACCCAACATTAGTTCGGTTAAGCTTTTACAAATCGATAAACCTAACCCTGTGCCACCGTATTCGCGGGTTATTGACCCTTCAGCTTGAATAAATGGATTAAATATTTCGCGAAGCTGCGCTTGCGTCATCCCTTTACCGTTATCTAATACACTAAAGCGTAATGTGTAGTGATCAGTGGTGTTTTGTGCAACCTCCACCGAAATTTTTACATGACCTTTTTGCTTGTCGTCTGTGCTAGTGAACTTAATTGCATTACTACATAGATTGTAAAGTACTTGGCGAACTCGTACCGTGTCGCCAATTAGGTTTGTTGGGATATCGGGCGCAATAGCGAGCTCTAGTTCAAGGTCACGCTTTTTGGCAACCGATGATAAAACACGGGCAACTTCTTCAATCGTGTCAGATACTGAAAAAGGAATGTTATCGATATTTAATTTACCCGCTTCGATTTTCGAGAAATCGAGAATGTCATCTAATATCCCTAATAACGAAAATGCAGAATCACGAATAATTGTACTTAGTCTATGTTGCGCCCCATCAAGCTCTGTTTGGCGAAGTAAATCAATTGTGCCAATAACACCGTTCATTGGGGTGCGAATCTCATGGCTCATGGTAGCCAAGAAAGTGGTTTTAGTTTCGTTTGCTTGTTCAGCTTTTAGAGTTGCTTGCTCAAGAGCGAGAGTACGATTTTGTACCTCTGTCTCTAGGCTGTTTTGTAATTTTTGCAAATCAGCTTGTGCTGCTTTGTTCTCGGTAATTGCTGATTCAACTTTTTTAAGTAATTGATTTACATGCTTTGCGACAGAGTCTAGGCCAAAGTCAAGGGTTTCAGTTACTTGCCCTTGGTAGTCCGCATTGTCAGTAATAGCTTTTAGCTCTTTATTTAACGATGAACTACTTTTACTAAAACGCTTATTGATAAAAATACTCAGGGCAAAAGATAATATAATTAAAGCTAGAAGCGTTAAGCCAGCAAGACCGATTGAAAGCACAGAAGATTGTGTAATAGGCTGCTCAATAGGGTGTTGTTTCACAATTAACTCGCCAACAGGCTGGTCATTAAATTCAAGAACAGTATGTATTAGTGTTTTTTCAGCTAGTTGTTGATTGACTTTAGTGGGTTGAATAAGCTCTTTGTTGTTTGCATAAACTAAAGAAACATCACCGTTAAACTCGTATCTATATAAATAGTAATCAAAGCCAGTATTAAGAAGTAAGCTTAAATCCAGTACTTCTTTTACTTTATCTTGCCCTGGCATTGTTAAAGCACTAACAAGGGGGGCACGCAATTGATTTGAAACTTGAATGGCCGTTAAATTTGGCTGCAACTCTTTTACTGGTGCTTCATCATTAGTTGGATAAAACGAAAAAGCAACGACCGCTAACAGGGTGATGACGAGATTCGTAATTATAAAAAGCGGTAGTAAGCCTTTTACAGGTGAATTCGATTTACTTGGCATGGTTCTTATCCAACAATTTTACAGCTAGGTACATTTCCTTGATATTTAGACAATCCTACCATCTGTGAAGAAAAATTCATCACGTTTTTAACAGAGGTAACTCTTTTATGATGAGAGTCAATTTAAAAGCATAAAAGTTGTTGGTTAAATAAGCTAAAAACTATTGAAATCAGCAATCTTGATTGAAAACTGTGCAAACAGTTAGAATCCTCAAAAAAAAGTTGACTTGAGAAGGCAAAACCCGTTTAATACGCCGCACGCCCAGATAGCTCAGTCGGTAGAGCAGAGGATTGAAAATCCTCGTGTCGGTGGTTCGATTCCGCCTCTGGGCACCATTATTTAGTATATTGGTGTTTAACTTATGATTTAAACATCAATATCGTGCCAAGCACACAGATTTAGTGTGCCGACTTAGCTCAGTTGGTAGAGCAACTGACTTGTAATCAGTAGGTCATCCGTTCAACTCGGATAGTCGGCACCATTTATTTTTAAACGAAAGTTTAAAATGCCCAGATAGCTCACTCGGTAGAGCCATCGGGAATTGCATTGAAAATCCTTGTTGATTTTCTGCATAAAACTAAATTTTGCCCAGATAGCTCAGTCGGTAGAGCAGAGGATTGAAAATCCTCGTGTCGGTGGTTCGATTCCGCCTCTGGGCACCATTATTTGATAATCTCTTTTAAAGTGATTATAGTGCACAACGCACACGATTTAAGTGTGCCGACTTAGCTCAGTTGGTAGAGCAACTGACTTGTAATCAGTAGGTCATCCGTTCAACTCGGATAGTCGGCACCATTTATTTTAATAATTAGCATTTAGCTAATTGTTTTGCCCAGATAGCTCAGTCGGTAGAGCCATCGGGAATTGCATTGAAAATCCTTGCGGATATTCTGCATAAAACTAAATATTGCCCAGATAGCTCAGTCGGTAGAGCAGAGGATTGAAAATCCTCGTGTCGGTGGTTCGATTCCGCCTCTGGGCACCATTATTTATAATCACAACGTGATTAAGTGCATAGTACACAAATTCAGTGTGCCGACTTAGCTCAGTTGGTAGAGCAACTGACTTGTAATCAGTAGGTCATCCGTTCAACTCGGATAGTCGGCACCATTTATTTAAACATCAAGCATCTAGCTTTTTGTTATGCCCAGATAGCTCAGTCGGTAGAGCCATCGGGAATTGCATTGAAAATCCTTATGGATATTCTGCATGAAACTAAATATTGCCCAGATAGCTCAGTCGGTAGAGCAGAGGATTGAAAATCCTCGTGTCGGTGGTTCGATTCCGCCTCTGGGCACCATTAATTAAAAGCCTCGCAATCGCGAGGCTTTTTTGTTTTACCCCCTCCAAATCACGATTTTACTTCCCGTAGGCGTGAAATTTAAAGAGCTTTCAGCCGTCAGCTATCAGATTGAAAAGTTAGCGAGTTAGAAAGGGGAAAGAGTAAAGGTACGAGTTTCGAGGCCCGAGATACGAGCTGTAGGAGGCGTTTTAACGCCGAAAAAAGGAGTTATTAGATATCAGTGGTTAGAAGTTAGATTAAAACAAAAAAGCTAGAAGCTTTTAGCTGTAGGAGGCGCTTAAACGCCGAACAAAAAATTCGATTTGGTAGGGTGACCCCTTTACGAAACCAAAACCAACACCAACACCAACACCAACACCAACACTATGCTGTTAGCACCTAGCACCTAGCACCTAGCACCATTTCTACGCGATATAAAATCGCGGCTACAATTTTGAAAACTCGCAACTCGCAACTCGCAACTCGCAACTCGCAACTCGCAACTTACCTCCATTTTCCTACCATTCATCGTCGTCAAATGTCAGGCAGTGTAATGTTATGTAAAGTCAGTTGAGCAAAACTTAACGTGGTGCTTGAATTACACTCATAAATAGATGTTTTTCAGGTTTTTAGAATGAATTGGCAATATAAGCCGAGTTTATTGGCTTTAAGTGTAATTTTGCTAAGTGCATGTGCGAGTCAGCCGACTCACAATGAACGAGTTGCTGAGCTTGAGACAGTACCAAGTGCATGGCAGCAACTCCCTTCTAGCGACAAAGCGCTTGCTGTTGAAGATAACTGGTTGCAGCAATTACACGACCCTCAAGTTTTTACTTTAGTTGAGCAAGCATTAGCCCATAACCAAGCGATTTTACAAGCGGGCTATGATGTCGCGATTAAAGAGCAGCAGCTTATTGCTGCTGGGGCTGATTTATGGCCAAGCCTTGATTTATCAACACGTGCGAGCCGTAGTAAAGATAACCGCCCTGTTAGTTATAACAACGCCAGCTCAGCATCATTAGAATTAAGCTACGAAGTTGATTTATGGGGTAAATTATCAGCCTCAGAACGACAAGCAAATCTTGAATACCTAGCTGAAAAAGCCACATTTGAGCAAAGCAAACAACAATTAGTTGCTGATGTGGTAGCGGGTTGGTTTGATGTTATTACGAATCACAAATTACTTGAACTATACAAGCAGCGTGAGCAAAACGCAGAAAAAAATTTAGATATTATTGAGTCAGGTTATCGCCAAGGTTTAAATGAAGCGCTTGATGTTTATCTTGCTCGGAATGAGCTAAATACTGAGCGCTCGAATATAGCGGCGCAGCAAGCAACGTTAACTAAATCAATTCGTGATTTAGAGCGTTTAACAGGCCAATACCCAACTGGCGCGTTAAGCGTTAGTGCAGATTTACCTCTACTCGACAGTGCCATTCCACTTGGTTTACCTTCAGAGCTTATCACTCGCAAACCTGAGTTAATGGCAAGCTGGTATCAATTGCTTAGCACCGACGCTGGGCTTGCTTATGCGCATAAACAGCGTTTTCCGAGCTTAAATCTTTCTGCATCAATCAGTGATGGCACAGATAGAGTGAGCGACTTATTTTCGCCTTCAAGCTTAGCGTGGTCGCTGCTTGGTAGTATTTCGATGCCAATTTTTGAAGGTGGTCGCTTAAAAGCCAATGAAGAACAAGCAAGGTTAAACGTTAAGCGCCAAGAGCAGGCGTATCTTGCCACACTTTACGATGCCTTTAACGATGTTGAAACAGCCATCAGCCAAGAGCAAGCGCTTAAAGTACG
This sequence comes from Pseudoalteromonas sp. BZK2, assembly GCF_014349195.1. Lineage (NCBI taxonomy): Bacteria > Pseudomonadati > Pseudomonadota > Gammaproteobacteria > Alteromonadales > Pseudoalteromonadaceae > Pseudoalteromonas > Pseudoalteromonas sp. BZK2. The sequence goes on from NZ_JACSOG010000014.1 coordinate 126,938, forward strand.
CTACGAAAAAACCTTAGAAGCGCAAGAAAATGCCATTACCGCAGAGGCATTAGCGTTTGAACAATATCAAAGTGGTTTAGTTACCTACACCACGGTACTCGATGCACAAGACCGTTCGTTCAATGCGCAAAGTTCGGTAATCGAACTTAAAAACCAATTAATTATCAACAGAATCAACTTACATATTGCCCTTGGTGGTGATTTTAGTGAAGCAAACAGCGAAGTAGCAGAGCAATAATCATGAATAGCAAGACACGTAAAATTTTAATTCCATTGGTAGTGATCGTTGTGACGGTACTGCTTGTCATGTTTATTAAAGGCAACCCGCCTCAAGCAAACCGCTTTTCTTCACCGCCAAAAGCAAAAGTGAATGTGGCTGTTAAAACCCTAACACCAGAAACTTATCAGGTGATGATTGATAGTTTTGGCACCGTAAAGCCACGCACGCAAAGTATGCTAGTCGCGCAGGCTTCAGGGCAAATTATCGAAATTAGTGAGCAATTTCGTGAAGGTGGCTTTTTCGAAAAAGGCGATGTGTTGTTGCAACTAGATGATAGAGATCACCGCGCCGAAGTAAAATCAGCACAAGCGGCTTTATTAACCGCTGAGCAAAGCCTACTCGAAGAGCAAGCTCGTGGTCGCCAAGCAGTTACCGATTGGGAGCGCTTAGGTAAGGGCGAACAAGCAAGTAGCCTGGTACTGCGTAAGCCACAACTTGCAGCAGCCGAAGCAAGTGTATTGTCTGCCCAAGCGACGCTTGAAAAAGCGAAACTTGATTTAGAGCGTACAAAAATCACTGCTCCATACGCGGGGCGAGTTTTAAGCCGCAGCGTAGACTTAGGTCAGGTGGTGAGTAATAACATGGAACTTGCCAGTATTTATGCCATTGACCGTGTTGAAATTCGCTTACCAATCAAAAATAAAGATCTGCCGTTCATTAACTTACCAGAACAATTTCGTGATGGTGCTAAAAATAGTGCCGGTTCACTCGTTAAATTTAGCTCAGATCTTGTTGGTAAACAGCAATGGCAAGGTCAAGTTATTCGCACCGAAGGTGCCATTGATGAAAGCGCGCAGCAGCTTTATGTGGTTGCACAAATTAATGACCCTTACAAAGCCACTTCAGCTAATCAATACCCAATTAAAATTGGTCAGTACATCAAAGCGCAAATTACCGGCAAGGCGATTGAAAATGTCATTGTGATCCCAAACAGTGCTATTGATCAAGGCACCTATGTTTATGTTGAAGAGCAAGGTGTGTTGCGTCGCAAAAACATCTCACTGGCTTGGCAAAACGCGACTCAAGCTATGGTTGCCGAAGGCTTATCAGCAGGAGATCACTTAGTGATTACGCCGCTTGGTCAAGTTAGCTCAGGTACCCAAGTGACGGTAATGGGAAGCGAAGCGTATCAAGCTACACGTGGTAAAGCACAGCGTCCAAGCCGTGAAGAGCTTGAAAAGCAAGCAAAAGAGCAAGGTATTACCGTTGAAAAATTAATTGAACAACGCCGCGCTGCTCGTAAGCAAGGAGCGCAATAATGATAGCTTGGTTTACAAAGAATCATGTTGCAGCAAACTTATTGCTGATCAGCATTTTATTAGCGGGGCTATTTAGCGTATCGACGCAAATACCACTTGAAGTGTTCCCATCATTTGAAGCAGACCGCATTAGTGTTAGCGTGACCCTACGTGGCTCAACACCTGAAGATGTTGAAAAAGGTGTCGCTATCCGTATTGAAGAAGCGGTGCAAGATCTCGAAGGCGTAAAGCGCATAACTAGCCGCTCATCAGAAGGCTCTGCCTCTGTATCAATTGAAGTCGATACCGGCTATGACCCACGGGAGCTATTAGCCGATATTAAAAGCCGGGTTGATGCCATTAATACTTTTCCGGTTGATGCCGAAAAACCGGTTGTAGCCCTTGCACAGCGCACTCGTGAAGTAATAGCGGTTACTGTGTCGAGTGAATACGGCGAAAAAGAAACTTTAGAATATGCCGAACATGTACGTGATGACTTATTACGCTTGCCAGAAATCACTCAGGTAGAGCTAAGTGGGGTGCGAGATTACGAAATTGCCATTGAAGTAAGCCAAGATACATTACGCCAATATGATTTACGCTTATCGGACATTTCTTCAGCAATTAGTAATTCAAGTACCGATGTTTCTGCTGGTAACTTAAAAACCGAAGGGGGAGATGTACTCATTCGTTCAAAAGGCCAAGCCTATCGTAAAGATGAGTTTGCCCAAGTTGTGGTGAAGTACCAAGCTGATGGTACCATTATTCGCCTAGGTGATATTGCCCGTATTACCGATGACTTCGAAGAAACCCCAGTCCGTACTCGCTTCAATGGTAAGCAAGCGGCATTTATTGATGTGTATCGTATTGGTCCGCAAAGTGCGATTGAAGTTGCTGATGCGGTAAAAAATTACATTACCGAGCATCAAAGTCAGCTGCCTGAAGGATTTGAGTTAAGCTTTTGGGATGACGACTCTGAAATAGTGAAAAGCCGTATTGCGACGCTAACAACCAATGCTATTCAGGGTGGCATTTTAGTTCTTGCATTACTTACCTTGTTCTTGCGTCCTGCCATTGCGTTTTGGGTGTTTATTGGTATCCCTGTGTCATTCATGGGCGCGTTTTTAGCGATGCCAATTTTTGGTATTACGCTTAATGTTATGAGTTTATTTGGTTTTATTTTGGTACTTGGTATTGTTGTTGATGATGCCATTGTGACCGGTGAAAATGTCTACACCCACCTAAAAACAGCCGAAAGTGGTGAGCAAGCTGCTATACGTGGTACGCAAGAAGTTGCGACCCCCGTTACCTTTGGTGTACTTACAACGGTTGCAGCATTTTTACCATTAGCCTTTATCGAAGGTAACCGTGGTGCCTTATTTGCGCAAATTCCTGTTGTCGTTATTCCGGTATTACTGTTCTCTTTAATTGAGTCTAAATTTGTTCTGCCGGCTCACTTAAAGTACTTAAAACTACGAAGTGAAAAAAGTAACCCGTCAAAACTGCAGCAGTTTCAGCAGCGTTTTGCCGATGGCTTTGAACACGCCATTATGAAGTACTACCAGCCGCTACTAAATGTTGCGCTAAAAAACAAATTAGCAACGGTTAGCTTGTTCGTGGGTATTTTCTTTATCATTTTGACCCTGATCACCAGCGGTTGGACAAAGTTTATATTCTTCCCGCGTATTCCAAGTGAAACCGTTCGCGCAGAGCTAACATTCCCTGCTGGAACACCGTTTGAAGTGACCAACAAATACATCATCGATATGTCAGATAAGGCCAAAGAGCTACAAGACAAGTATCGCGATGAAGATGGTCAAAGCGTGATTTTAAATATTTTGGCAACCACAGGTGGCCGTGGTGGTTCATCAAATACAGGTAGTGTGCGCTTTGAAATCACACCAGCCGAAAAACGTGAATCAGATATTGGCTCTCGAGAGCTTGCCAGTGAATGGCGTGACCTTATTGGTATTATACCGGGCGCAGAGAGTGTAACTTTCCGTGCTGAATTTGGTCGCAGTTCAGATCCTATTGATGTGCAGCTAAGTGGCAGTTCAATCGATACCCTTGAAGCTGTAGCAGAAAAGGTAAAAGAGCGTTTAGCTACTTACCCAACTGTTTACGAAATTGCCGATAGCATGTCAGATGGTAAAGACGAGCTGCAAATTGAGCTAACAGAGCAAGGTTTGGCACTTGGTTTAAACCGTGTTGATGTATCGCAACAAGTGCGTAATTCGTTCTTTGGTGCGCAAGTTCAACGTATTCAACGTGGCCGCGATGATGTGCGTGTAATGGTGCGTTTGCCAATTGAAGAGCGTCGCTCTGTTGCTGATTTAACAGATATTTTAATTAAAACCCCAACAGGTGGCACAGTGCCATTGTCGCATGTGGCAACCTTAGTACCGGGGCAAAGTCCATCGTCTATTTATCGTATTGATCGCTATCGCACATTGAACGTGACAGCCGATGTTGAAAAATCAAATACCAATATGACAGTACTGCAAGCAGACTTAAAAACTTACTTAGATGAGCTAATGGTGCAATACCCTGGTGTTGATTACTCGCTCGAAGGTGAAGCCAAAGAGCAGCGTGAATCATTTGGTTCACTCGCTTGGGGCCTGGTGTTTGTATTCTTTATTATTTATGCGTTATTAGCGATACCGTTTAAATCATATATGCAGCCATTAATTGTGATGAGTGTTATTCCGTTTGGCATGATAGGTGCGGTAATGGGTCACTGGGTAATGGGCATGGAGTTAACCATTATGAGCCTACTTGGCATGCTAGCCTTGATAGGCGTTGTAGTGAATGACTCATTGGTACTGGTTGACTTTATTAATAAGAAGCGTGAAGAGGGCGGTGATTTACTGGAAACCGTTAAGCTTGCAGGGGCGGCACGTTTTCGCCCAGTTATGCTAACCAGTTTAACCACTTTTATTGGTTTAATGCCGTTGTTATTTGAAAAAGCAACGCAAGCACAATTCCTTATTCCAATGGCTGTAAGCCTTGGCTTTGGGATTATCTTCGCAACGCTAATCACCTTACTATTAGTGCCAGTTAATTACCTATTAATGGAGCGCTTTCAGGGATGGTTTAAGTAGGGGGCGATAGGTTGAAAACATGTGTGTTGGGTAGAGTGAAATGAAACCCAACACATAGGAGCTATCAGCTTTCAGATAAAAAGCTTTAAGTCGATCGTGCGGGTCTTTGAATTTAGATGTAGGCGTGAAATTTATTTCGCGCGGTATTTCTTAAATAACGGGTAAGTCGTAGGTCGGGCTTTAGCCCGTCAATTAAACGATTATGTGTCGTTATAAATGACGACCCACAGTGCTTGACTCATTAGCTCGTAGGTTGGTTAGAGTAGAGCGAAACCCAACGCACAGGAGCTATCAGCTTTCAGCCGTCAGCTATCAGATAAAACATATAAGGTAGTCAGTTAGCGAGTTAGCAAGGTGAAAGAGTAAAGTTAGCACCGTAGGCGTGAAATTTATTTCGCGTGAATAAGAATAATAAGTTCTTGTACAAGAGAAAAACTACAGGGAAGATTTTCGATAGCTGATAGCTGATAGCTGATAGCTGATAGCTGATAGCTGATAGCTGATAGCTGATAGCTGATAGCTGATAGCTTGTTGGTGTTCCCCAAGTATGCGGTGCCCGGTGTCAGTCCTGAAACCTTGAGGTTTCAGGGCGGGGATCTGCGGTCTACCGTAGGCTTCTCGGTACATGCCGAGCTTGCACAATAGTAAACGAACAGAAACCCTAACATAAAATTTATCGGCTCAGGGACTTAACCAAGCTCCTGCACCCTAGGGAACACCTTCAGTATATAAGACAAGTTTCAATCCTTAAACCATAGAAGTAAAAAAAGCGGATCGTTCGCGTAGTTTTTCCCCACCTTTAACTGCTTATTTACTTTTCAGATTGCTTTTTGACCTCAATCATACAATTAATTGGAGTTGCGATTTATCGAGTGGTAGCATGGCGTTACTTAGCCGAACAAAGAAAAAGTTATGAGCACGTTACCTGATTACCAACAAGCCCAATTGTTATTAGAAAAGAATGAAATTTTTGTCGCACCAGCAGAAGCCCATGGTGTGATCAGTGGTTTATTAGCCTGTGGCATCAATATCGAAGCCGACGAATACTTAGGTTTATTAAGCGATGTATTTAACGATGGCTTAGCCTTCAATAAAGATTTAAAAGCATTTTTTGCTGATGTGTATTCTCAGGTTGTTGCCAGCTTCAGCGATGAAGAATTTCAATTTGACCTATTCTTACCAAGCGACGACGAAACACTGATCGATTTAGCCAATGGCTTAGTATCTTGGGTATCGGGTTTTATGCTTGGTTTTGGTTTAAAACAAAAAGATTACGGCAAGTTATCTGCTGATGTGAAAGAAGTGATCAGCGATTTTAGTGAAATTACCCGCCTAGACACCATGTTTGAAGAGACCGAAGAAGACAGCCAAGCACTGCACGAAGTGATTGAGTATGTGCGTGTTTCTGCGCTGTTATGTTTTGCTGAGTTAGGTAAAGAGCCAGCAGATAAAAACCCTAAGAAGACCCTTCACTAATCAAATTACAGAGGTTTAGCATGTCGTCTATTGCAATCGATAAAGCTGAATTTAAAGCCCGTCGCGAGCGCTTGCTTGCGATGATGGATAAAAATAGCGTGGCTATCATTCCTGCGGCAGGAGAAGTAACACGTAGCCGTGATACTGAATATGCATTTCGTCAAGACAGTGACTTTTTCTACCTAACAGGATTTAACGAACCGGATGCGGTTTTAGTGCTTTGCCCGTCAAGCGATACACCAAGTACCCTAATTTGCCGTAACAAAGATAAACTAGCTGAAATTTGGCATGGCCGTAGAATTGGCTTCGAAAAAGCTAAATCTGAGTACTTATTCGACGCAACTTGCCCACTTAGTGAACTAGATGAACAATTATTAGATTTGGTGAACGGCCAGCAGATTTTATTTTATGCACAAGGCACTTACGCAAATTTCGATGCAAAGGTTTGGGATTTATTAAACACCCTTCGCGGCGCACCTAAAAAAGGCTATAAAGCCCCACATACTATTAAAGATATTCGTGGTTTAGTGCATGAGATGCGGTTGTTTAAATCTGACGCAGAATTAAACATTATGCGTACAGCGTGCGAAATTAGTGCACAAGGCCATATTCGCGCTATGCAGTTTGCCAAACCTGGTGCAACTGAATACCAATTAGAAGCTGAGCTTCACCACCATTATGCAATGAATGGTGCTCGTCATCCTGCTTATGGCACGATTGTCGGCAGTGGCGATAACGCCAACATTTTGCACTACACACAAAATGATGCTGAGCTAAAAGATGGCGATTTAGTGTTAATTGATTCTGGCTGTGAACTTGAAGGTTATGCGGCAGATATCACACGTACTTTCCCAATCAATGGCAAGTTTAGCGAACCACAAGCGGCGCTTTACAACATTGTATTAGCAGCTCAAGAAGCAGCATTTAGCCAAGTAAAGCCAGGCGGTAGTTTATCGAAAGCGAATGAATTAGCCTCAACGGTATTAACGCAAGGGCTTATTGATTTAGGCATTTTAACCGGTGAGCTTGATGAGCTAATGGCAAACCAAGCGTGCAAAGCATTTTACATGCATGGCCTTGGCCATTGGCTTGGGTTAGACGTACACGATGTTGGCGAATATAAGCTTGATGAAAAAGAGCGCGTATTTGAGCCGGGCATGGTGCTCACCATCGAGCCGGGTTTATATATTAGCGAAGATGCAAAAGCACCAGAGCAATATAAAGGCATCGGTATTCGTATCGAAGATAACTTACTTGTCACTCAAGATGGCCATGAAAACCTGACCATTTCGGTTCCTAAAACCATTGGTGACATTGAAGCAGTGATGCAAGCAAACAAAGGCTAGGAGCAAGCGTGGCAAAGCAGTTTGATGTTGTCATTATCGGCGGTGGAATGGCGGGTGCAAGTTGTGCACTGGGCCTAAAACAGAGCAATAAGCAGTTATCAATCGCTGTAATTGAAGCAAATGAAGTAAGCGCAGACTATCATCCTAGCTTTGATGATAGAAGCATTGCGCTGGCTCAGCAGTCTGTTCAGTACTTAAAATCAATCAATGCGTTTGATTGCCAAGCGCCATTTGCGGCAGCGATTAAAAAAGTCACTGTGTCTGATCGTGGTCATTTTGGTAAAACGCATATTGATTGCCAAGAATATGGCCATGATGCCCTTGGTTATGTGGTCGAAGTGAACCCATTTGGGCGCAGCCTTCATCAGCAACTTACGCGTACTGATGTTAGTTTGTTTTGCCCAGATACGGTTGCCAAGCTTGAATACCAAAGCGATTTTGCCAATATCACGCTAAGCTCAGGCGAGCAGTTAAGCGCAAAGCTTGTGGTGATTGCCGATGGTGCTCATTCGCAAAGCCGTAAACTGGCTAATATAGAGTTTAATACTCGCGCTTATCAGCAAGCGGCGATTATTGCTAACATCGAAGTGGCTGGTGGTCATCATCATCATGCCTTTGAGCGTTTTACTGAGCACGGCCCAATGGCCCTGTTGCCAATGAGCAATAACCGATACTCACTGGTGTGGTGTATGGAGCCTGAGCAAATTGAGCACACTATGGCGCTTGAAGATGATGCCTTTTTAGCTGCGTTACAAAAAGCATTTGGTTACTGCGGCGGCGCATTTAGCAAAGTGGGTATGCGAGCAAGTTATCCGCTTGTGTATGGTAAAGCAGAATCACTGAGCAGCCACCGTACGGTATTAATTGGTAATGCAGGGCATGCTATTCACCCAATCGCAGGGCAGGGCTTTAATTTAGGCCTGCGTGATGTGCAACTACTGTGTGATATGGCAAATAGAGACGACCTTGGTGATTACGCCTTTACCCGTTATTACAGCCAAACTCGCAGTAAAGATATTACTACCGTGATGACACTCACAGACAGCCTAGTGCGTTTGTTCTCTAACTCATCACGATTGCTCGCGCTTGGTCGCAGCATTGGCCTTTTCTCAATGGATTTATTCTCCTCGTTAAAAACCCCGCTGGCAAAACAGCTTATGGGTCAGGTTAAGCAAGGTAAACGGATATGAAACAAGCACAAGTTTGTATTGTCGGTGGTGGCTGTGTTGGCCTTACGCTAGCACTTGGTTTAGCAAAAGCAGATATCAGCGTTGTGGTGATTGATGCGAGTAAAAATCAAACCTTACCGGGTGATGATTACGCACTTCGCGTGAGCGCATTGAGCCTAGCTAGTCAGGGTTTATTTGAGTCATTAAATGTATGGCCAGAGATCATTAAACAGCGTGCTACACCCTATACGTCGATGGATGTACGTGATCAAGACAGCTTTGGCAAAATTCATTTTGATCATAACGATCTCGACTTACCGCAGCTCGGTCATATCGTCGAAAACGACATTATTCGATACGCTTTAATTAGCGAGCTTGAAAAGCAAAGTAATGCCACTTTATTGTTCGAAACCCGCTATCAGCAAATTCATCAAACCGACTCTGATGTGTTTATAACTCTAGAAAGCGGCGAGCCTGTGATTGCTAAATTATTAGTGGCGGCAGATGGGGCTAACTCAGCTATTCGTAAGCAGTTCAACATGCCAATTACTTTTAAAGATTACGACCATCACGCCATTGTTGCCACGGTTAAAACCGCTGATGAGCATAACAACACGGCACGCCAAGTGTTTTTACCAACAGGGCCGCTGGCGTTTTTACCCTTGCCAGATAAACATACGCACTCAATTGTTTGGTCAACAAGCCCTGAGCATTGCGACACACTTTTAGCACTTGATGATAGCCACTTTAATAAAGCGGTTATGGCAGCACTCGATGGCCAATGTGGTTTATGTGAAGTGCAAAGCGAGCGCATGGCGTTTCCACTAAAGATGCGTTATGCCCAGCAGTGGGTGTCGGGCAAAGTGGTATTAATGGGCGATGCAGCGCATACCATTCACCCATTAGCTGGTTTAGGTATGAACCTTGGTCTAAAAGACACCGCTTATTTAATTGAGCTATTAAGAAATGAGCAAGGCGAGTTTGCAAGTGCACGCACGCTGCGTGATTATGAACGTACTCGTAAGCTTGATGCACAAAAGCACATAGCTATGATGCAAGGCTTAAAAGAGCTATTTGCGGGCGCTAACCCACTGAAAAAGCTTGTACGTGGTGTTGGCTTAAGCCTTGTAGACAACCTTGGCCCAATTAAACATTTGTTCGCAAAAGAAGCAATTGGTAAATAACGCCTAACTAGTTGTTACTATTTAGTTTAAGCCGCAGCTAAGCAATTAGCTGCGGCTTTTTTGCACTTATATGAACGCAAAATGATAGCGCTGTCATTTTTGTTAGTGTATGATTAAATTTTTGTGATTGGTATGGAAATTAAACAGCTCTGTTGGGTTGTATACTAGTTTCCAACCAAATAAAAATAATTAAACTAAGAGAACAATTATGGAAGCAACGGTTGAGTGTGACAACAACACAAAACAAAGCATCTGGCTGCCAATGATATTGGCCGGCTCAATGTTTTTTATCTTAGGGTGTATAACGTGGCTTAATGGTGCAATTACACCATTTTTGCAGCAAATGCTTGAGCTTTCGCCGTTACAAGCTTCGTTTATCATCTCTTCTTTTTATATTGCGGTAACAGTTGCCGGTATCCCATCGGCTATGCTGATCAAGCGCGTTGGTTATAAGAATGGTATGGCGATTGGCTGTGCGATTATGGCTTTATCGGCGCTGATGTATATTCCCGCTGCGAAACTGCAAATGATCGAAATATTCTTGTTCGCACAATTAATGATAGGTGTTGGACAAACCGTACTACAAACCGCTGTTAACCCATACGTGGTTAAAATGGGTTCTGAGAAATCAGCCGCTGTGCGGGTGTGTATTATGGGCTTATTAAACAAATTTGCGGGTGTGATCGTGCCTGTGATTTTTGCTGCTGTAGTAGTAAGCGGTGTTGTTGATGGCGCAGGTAAATTATCGCAAGAGCAAAAAGACATGATGGCAAATAGCCTGATTATGCCTTATGTGTTGATTGCTGCTTTAATCATGTTATTTGCTGCCTTTGCGAAATTTGCACCATTGCCTGACTTAGTGTTTGATGAAGACGAAACATCAAACGGTAAAGGTGAAATTAAAGAAACCCTAGCACACCCTCACTTAGTTTTAGGTGTAGTGGGTATTGCGCTATACGTTGCTGTTGAAGTTATTGCCGCAGACACCATTGGCTCGTACGCTTTACAAATTGGCGTTGCTGACTACTCAGTTATGACCTCTTACACCATGGCGTGTATGTTGATTGGTTACGCGATTGGTATTTTGACTATTCCACGCTTTATGAGCCAACAAACGGCATTATTAATGTCGGGTATTGCCGGTATTATCACCGTGTTGTTAGTGGTACTTGGTAGCAATGACTCGTTCATTATTTCAAACCTATTATTAGTGCCATTTGGTGGCCCACAATTACCAGACCCATTGTTATGCATTGCATTATTAGGCTTTGCTAATGCCATGGTTTGGCCTGCAATCTGGCCACTGGCTTTAGCTGGCTTAGGTCGCTTAACAGGCACTGCATCTGGCTTACTGATCATGGGTATTGCTGGTGGTGCACTTGGCCCATTATTAATCGGTTTAGGGAACGTAGCAGGCCTAGGCGCACAAGGCGCTTACATTGTGATGATCCCAAGTTATGTATTCATTTTATTCTACGCCTTAAAAGGCCATAAGATGAAAAGCTGGAAATAACCCAGCAAACTAATTTTTCAAGTTAGGCAAAGCCGCAGTACGCCCATCACCGCGGCTTTTTTGTGGGTAAACTAAAGCTAACAGCTTTCAGCCGTCAGCTATCAGATTGAAAACAAAGTAGCTGAAATGCTCACCTGTAGGCGTGAAACTTATTTCGCGCGATGCTTATCTAAACCACAGAAGTAACACGTAGGTCGGGCTTTAGCCCGTCAATGTTAGCGATTATGTGTCGCCATAAATGACGACTTACAGTGCTTGATTCATTAGCTCGTAGGTTGGCTAGAGCGGAGCGAAACCCAGCGCTTGGAGCCATCAGCTTTCAGATTGAAAAGTTAGCGAGATGGGAGTTGTAGGAGGCGTTTTAACGCCGAATTCGTAGCAGCGGGTTTACCCCGCGTAATTTACTGTTTTTTCTGTGGTTCACTATTTTTTGCACAAAGAGAAAACAATGAGAAAAGAATGAGAAAGACCATAAGATTTTGTTGTTTTTCCTCTAAAGCACAGCGCCTCTTATCCTCTTTGTGATTATTATTTTAAATTATGTTTTCTCTATGTAACATGAAGCATCTCGGTGTTCTCTGTTGTTCAATTTTTTTCACAAAGAGAAGGCAATGAGAAGTGAATGAGCAACCCAATAAAACTATTAGTTACTTTCCTCTAAAGCGCAGCGCCTCTTATCCTCTTTGTGATTATTATTTTAAATTATGTTTTCTCTATGTAGCGCGAAGCGCCTCGGTGTTCTCTGTTGTTCAATAATTTTTTGCACAAAGAGAAGACAATGAGAAGTGAATGAGTAACCCAATAAAACTATTAGTTACTTTCCTCTAAAGCGCAGCGCCTCTTATCCTCTTTGTGAATATCCATTGAGTTACGCGATATAAAATCGCGGCTACTAACTTGCTAACTCACACCCACAAAAAAGCCGTGGGATTTTCATCACACGGCTTTTGATATTTCGCTAAGTCGTTTTATTAGAACGAGTAGCTGTAACCTAGTTGTAGGGTACGTGGTTTACCTGGTTGAATACCGCCGTTTGCGCGGTTTGCAACGTAGGTTTTGTCAAACAGGTTATCTACTGTTAGGTATACTTTTTGTTTGTCGTCGATTAGGTATTTAGCTGCTAAATCCCATACAACGCGGCTGTCGATTGCATTGCGACCTGAGTCTGTTAAATCTGCGTGAGCATCAGACACATAGCGCATTTGCGTATCGAATACGAAGCTTGAGAACTCAGCACCCATCGAAAGCGCTAATTGGTTTTCAGGCACGTATGGCATTGCATCGCCTTTTTCTACGCTACCCCAAAGATCTGATTCAAACGCATTGTCGAACTCAGAATCAGTGTAAGTGTAAGTTAAGCGAACAGGGAATGAAGCTGCGTTAGTAGCAAACACTTTACCTGCGCTTAGCTCAAAACCAGACACAGATACTTCACCGTAGTTGTATTGATCGCCAATATTGTCATCGCTACAACCTACAGCTGCAGTACAGTTACCGTGCATGTTTGTGTAGTCAGAGTTAAAGTAGATTACTTCACCTTGAATGCCCGCGTAATCGTAACGACCACCTAGCTCAATGTTAACACTCTCTTCTTCTTCTTGATCCGCATTACCAGGGGCTGCTGGTGCGTAACCTTTTTGAATACCAGCAAGAAGCGTTAAGTTATCGCTTACAGTGTAAGTCGCACCTAGTGATGGTACTAAGATCTCAGTGTCGTTGCTGATATCTTTTGTTAGGCCATTTTCACGGTTAGGATCAGACTTAGCCCACTCAACACGTTTGATTGTGATGTCTTCGTAGCGAAGACCTGCACTAATGACTAATGCATCAAGTGACCACTCATCTTGAATGAATAGGGTAGTTGCTTCAGCGCTATCTAAACGGTTGCTGTTTGAACCTGGAACGCCTTTTTCTGTAAGCGTCATTGATAGGTCTTGGTTAAGCGTGTACTTGTCTTCCCATTGGAAACGATCCATTTCATCTTCGTGGTAACGTGCACCAACTGTGATGTAGTGGTTGCCCGCAGGGATATGGAATTCAGTTTGTAAGCCTTTCGCTTGGTAATCACGGTTATTCGCTTTTACGCCAATACCTTCAATACCTTCGCTTGTTGGGTTTGCTTCAAACTCGCTGTATTGCTCAAGGTAGCTGCTGCTTACTTTGCTTGCTTTATACCAGTTACGGTGGAAGTCGTTTAGGTAAGCTGTAGCAAGTAGCTCGTAACCTTTACCAAAACGATATGCATAGTTGATTTGGTATGCATTGTGTTGTGTGTTCATTTCATCGTTTTGCGATGCTGCATAACGACGGTAAGGGTTTTCTTGGTAATCAGCGTCAGTTAAGCCCATGTAAGTTTCGTCAGAGCGTTCGTCTGAGTACTTTAACTTCATTTCTAGGCTGTGTGCTTCGTTATCACCAAAGTCAAAACCAAACTTTAATAAGAAATCATTCTTTTCGAAGCCAGTGTTGTCGCTACCAACTGGTAAATCTTTAAAGCCATCAGCACCGTAAGTGAATACTTCTACAAGGCCCGCAGCATTGTTTTTCTTTTTACCGAAGTAAGCATGACCTTTATAGAAGCCATCGCTACCAAGTTCAGCATTAAGTAAACCTTTAGACCCTTCAGTTGGTAAGCTACGAGAAACTAAGTTTAAAACACCGCCTGTTGTACGTGGGCCATACTTAACAGACGCTGCACCTTTAAGTACTTCGATAGACTCCATACGACCCATAGTAGGGAAGTAGTAAGCAGAAGGCGCTGAATAAGGTGCTGGTGCTACAAGTACACCATCTTCCATTACAGAGATTTTGTCGTTACGACCTGTACCCGTACCACGCATACCGATGTTAGGACGAAGGCCATAGCCGTCTTCTTCTTGTACATATACACCCGGTACAGCACTTAAAACACGTGAGATATCAGTATATTCAAACTTTTCTAGTTCTTGCTCATCAATAAAAGTAGCAGAGCCAGGAATATCGTTAATTGCAGATGCAGAGCCAATTACAGTGATTTGCTCGAAGTTTTTCTCTTCTTTAGTTACATCTTTTGCAAAAGCATTAGCGCTTAAAGATAAAGCGACCGCAGTCGAAAGCGTAGAAACAATAAACTTAGGTGTCATTGTGAGTCCTGTATATGTTTAGATATTTTTAACAGGCGCAATTAAAACATGTAAAAAAATGCGAATCAATCCTATTTGTAATAAAACAGGTCTGAACTGTAAGTCCATGAATTGAGGGGGTTATAAGGAATACAGTAGTATTGTATTACGATATTGAGTTTTGGTTTGGTGTTAAGTAAAACTTAATGAGTGCAGCTGTCAGCTCGTAGGTTGGTTAGAGCGAAGCGAAACCCAACTTTGGAGCAATCAGCTTTCAGCCCTCAGCTTTCAGATTGAAAAGTTAGCAAAAGTATAGGGGAAAGTTTGCGAGATACGAGGAACGAGATGCGAGTTGTAGGAGGCGTTTTAACGCCGAAAAAAATGGTGATATTAGATATCAGTGGTTAGAAGTTAGATTGTGCCTGCACATAGTTAAATTGAAATGCATACCCGTAGGCGTGAAATTTATTTCGCGCGATGCTTATCTAAACCACAGAAGCAAGATGTAGGCCGGGCTTTAGCCCGTGAATGTTAGCGATTATGTGTCGCCATAAATGACGACTTACAGTGCTTAACTCATTAGCTAGTAGGTTGGTTAGAGCGGAGCGAAACCCAACGTTTGGAGCCGTCAGGTATCAGATTGAAAGTTTGCGAGATACGAGGAACGAGATGCGAGGTGTAGGAGGCGTTTTAACGCCGAAAAAAGTAAAGGGGAAGGTATTCCAACCCCAAAAAAATATTCTGTTAGCCCCTAGCCCCTAGCCC